>CAZVPD010000109.1:0-10200 GCA_964628455.1 uncultured Lachnospiraceae bacterium | reverse complement strand
GAGACGCCGGCTTCAAGGGAACCTTCCTTGGAGTTGACGGTACCGACGGCGTTCTCGAAATTGAAGGCGCGGACATTTCGGTATTCGAAGGTCTTTATTTTGCCAACCATTATGCTGCCGATGATACATCCGAAACCGTACAGAATTTCATTGCCGCTTATAAAGAAGAATATGATGCAACACCCAACGCCCTTGCGGCACTCGGTTATGATGCCACCAATATCCTTTATAATGCCATTAAAGCGGTCGATACCGCAGGTACTGTTCCGGTCGCAGCGACTCCCGAATCATATCAGGCCGTTATTGATGCCATTGCCGCCACCGACCTTCAGTGTGTAACGGGACATATAACGTTTGATGCAAACGGCAACCCCATAAAGGACTGCGCGATCATTACAATTACCGACGGGGCTTACAAATTCGTCGCCAAATATTAATAACTTTCGTTAAATCAACATCAACGGGCGGCAGAAACTGCCGCCCAAATTTATATTATTCTCTTTTTTCCGAGGTTATTCTATGACTTTTGTTTACCAAATACTGAACGGTGTTCAGATCGGCGCCATATATGCGCTGGTCGCTCTCGGATACAGTATGGTTTACGGTATTGTTAAGCTGATCAATTTCGCCCACGGCGATATAATCATGGTGGGTTCCTTCTTTACGTGGATGATGATGACACGCCTGAATTTACCGGTGTGGCTGTCCGTACTTACCGCGGTTGTATTCTGCGCCTGTTTCGGTATGCTGATCGAAAAAATCGCATATAAGCCTTTGCGTAAATCGGCGCGTATATCGCTGCTGATCACGGCTATCGGCATAAGTTTATTGCTGCAGAATACCGCGCAATTGATTTTCACATCAAATCCGCGCATGTTTGCCAACTTATTCAGCGGTATCATTCAGATCGGCGACCGTGCGCTGTCTTATACCACACTGGTAACCATCGGCGTTTCCGTTATTATTACGGTAGGATTGACTCTGCTGGTTAACAAAACGAAGATCGGAAAAGCCATGCGGGCAGTTTCGGAAGATAACGAAGCAGCCCAGCTTATGGGCATCAATGTAAACAATACGATTTCTTTTACTTTTGCGCTGGGTTCAGGTCTTGCCGCGATAGCCGCAATACTGTACATCAGTTCATATTCTCAGATCCAGCCGACCATGGGTTCAATGCTGGGGCTTAAAGCGTTCGTTGCAGCCGTATTGGGCGGGATCGGGTCCATACCCGGTGCCGTTATCGGCGGACTGATCATCGGTATTGCGGAAAGCCTGACTAAAGGTTATATAAGTTCCCAACTCGCCGATGCAGTCGTTTTCGGAATATTGATTCTGGTATTGCTATTTAAGCCTGCGGGTCTCCTCGGCGTAAAATATACGGAAAAGGTGTAGCTTTATGAAAACAAAATTGCTTAAAAAAACCTGGTTCCGTTATATTTTAAACAGTGTCTCGGTACTGTTGCTTTTTATTGTCATTATGTCGCTTATAAACAGCGGCGTGTTGAATATGTATTTTGCGCTTCTCCTGATCCCGATCGGATTTAACATTATACTGGCCGTGAGTCTGAATATTTCCGCCGGATTTCTCGGTCAGCTCCCGCTTGGCCACGCCGGTTTTATGGCTGTCGGAGCATATGCTTCCGCTTTGTTCTCGCTGGCCGTTGAATTGCCGTCCGCGTTTGAATTCACCCTGGCCCTTTTTATAGGAGGATGCGTCGCAGCTTGTTTCGGTGTGGTTATCGGTCTCCCCGCATTAAGGCTGCGCGGCGATTATCTTGCCATCATAACACTTGGTTTCGGTGAAATTATACGCGTGATTATCCTTAACGTTAAATTTACCGGCGGAGCTTACGGGCTGCGGGGAATCGAGAAACATACCGGTGTCGCAGGGGTGTTTATAACGGTAGTGATCACACTGTTTATTTTGACATGCCTGATCAAATCGCGTCACGGAAGAGCTATACTGGCTATTCGCGAGGATGAAATCGCAGCGGAAGCGTCGGGAATACCTACAACTTATTACAAAGTGATGGCATTTACCGTTTCCGCTTTTTTTGCCGGAGTTGCGGGTGGTTTGTATGCGCATTATCTCAGTATACTGGACGCGTCAACGTTCGGATTTATGAGATCGGTCGAAATACTGGTTATGGTTGTTCTCGGAGGACTCGGTTCGATGATCGGTTCTGTAGTTTCGGCGATCGCACTTACCCTTCTTCCGGAAATGCTGCGCGGTTTCTCGGAATACCGAATGGTCATATATTCCCTGCTGCTTGTTATCGTCATGATATTCAAACCATCGGGCTTATTCGGCAGATATGATTTTTCTTTCGGCAATACACTCGATGACCTTTTCACCGGTATAAGAAAAATGATATTACGCAAAAAAAATCCCGCCGAAAGAGGTGATGAGTAGTGGTTCCCGTTCTCAATGTTTCCAATCTCGGAATAAGTTTCGGTGGTCTTCAGGCTCTCGATGATTTCAATATACAGGTAAACGGATATGAAATAGTCGGGCTCATCGGTCCGAACGGCGCCGGGAAGACTACTGTTTTTAATCTTTTAACCAATGTTTACCGTCCGACAAAAGGAACGATCGATCTGGCCGGTCACAGCACCAAAGGCAAGACCATGCATCAGGTCAATACTTCGGGAATTGCCAGGACATTTCAGAATATCCGTCTGTTCCGTAATTTATCGGTCATCGATAATGTTAAAATAGCCTATCACAATGCCATGCGCTATACGATCAGCGAGGCGCTGCTTCGCCTGCCTTCATACTGGAAAGAAGAAAAACTGGCGGAAGAACGCGCACTCGAACTGCTTGGTGTTTTCAATATGAAAAGTCTTGCTTCCGAAAAAGCGGGAAGTCTGCCGTACGGTGCTCAGAGACGTCTGGAAATTGCACGTGCCCTTGCCACAAATCCGAAAGTTTTACTGCTTGACGAACCTGCCGCAGGCATGAATCCGTCTGAAACAGCCGCTTTGCTGAATACAATAAGGGAAATCCGCCGCATATTCAAAGTCGCCATTATTTTAATCGAACATGATATGAGTCTGGTCATGGGTATCTGCGAACGAATTCTTGTTTTGAATTACGGACTCATCATAGCTCAGGGAACCCCCGACGAGATCAAAAACAATCCCGTCGTTATAGAAGCATACCTCGGACAGCAGAGGGGTGAATAGTATGATGCTTGAAGTCACTGATATCAATGTATTCTACGGAGCCATACACGCTATACAGGGCGTATCGTTTTATGTGGATAAGGGTGAAATTGTCACTCTGATAGGCGCCAACGGAGCAGGCAAAAGTACGATATTAAAAACAATTTCCGGCATACTTCATTCAAAAACGGGAAGCATCGTGTTTGACGGCAGTCCTACAGCAGGGATCGAACCGTATAAACTCACGCGAACGGGTCTTTCTCATGTTCCGGAAGGCCGGCGCATATTTTTAAACCTTACGGTTGAAGAAAATCTTGAAATGGGTGCGTATACACGTAAATCCAAAGAAATAAAAGACGGTATTTCGGACGTTTTCGGACGTTTTCCGAGACTTCTGGAACGCCGGGCACAGATTGCCGGAACATTATCCGGCGGTGAGCAGCAGATGCTGGCTATTGGGCGTGCTCTGATGTCAAAACCCAAGCTTATCATGCTGGACGAGCCGTCTATGGGACTCGCTCCTATGCTTGTCGAACAGATCTTCAATATTATAACCGAACTGAACAGAGCCGGAACCACAATACTGCTTGTCGAACAGAACGCGCGAATGGCGCTTGCCATTGCGAACCGCGGTTATGTTCTGGAAACCGGACGGATCGCCATCAGCGACTCGGCTGCCGTTCTGCTGAATAACGACATCGTAAAAAAAGCATATCTCGGCGGCTGATATCTGATTTCTGATTTCCGATATCATTCTAAAAAAACGAATAAAAATACGCTTTAAATGCCGTGTCGCATTCCCGCCTATACGGATATGAGCGTTTTTTATTTTTTTATTGCATATTTCCAATATCTATATTATAATAAAATATAAACGCAAAACTTTTATTTCATGCGAGGAGATCCGTAACGATGAAAGAAACAGTCCATATCATATCACACTCTCACTGGGACCGTGAATGGTATCTTCCCTTTGACCGTCACCGCGTAAAACTGGTTGAATTAATCGATACTATATTAAGGCTTCTGGATGACAGGAACAGCGGCTACAACGGCTTTTTTCTTGACGGTCAGACCATTGTTATCGACGACTATCTCGAAATCCGTCCCGAAAACCGGGAAAAAATCATAAGTTATATGAAGCAGGGCCGTCTCGGTGCCGGTCCCTGGTATGTATTGCAGGATGAATTCCTGACAAGTTCCGAATCAAACATTAGAAATCTCATCACAGGTCTGACCGATGCGGAAAAATACGGCGGTGCGACGAAAATAGGTTATTTCCCGGATGCTTTCGGCAATGCGGGGCAAATGCCGCAGATATTATCCCAGGCCGGTATAGAAACCGTTGTGTTCGGACGAGGCGTGCAGCCTGTGGGACCGGATAATTCCATTCCCGGCAGCGGTGCATATCAGTCGGTATATTCCGAAATGAACTGGGCATCGCCTGACGGCACTTCCCTTTTCGGGATTTTTTTTGCCAACTGGTATAATAACGGAGCCGAAATACCGGCTGACGCCGATAACGCGAAAAAATTCTGGGAATCAAGGCTGAAAGGCGTCCGCCGTTTTGCTTCAACCGGCGAATACCTTCTGATGAACGGCTGTGACCACCAGCCTGTCCAGACCGATATCGCAGATGCGATAAAAACCGCCCGGGATTTATACCCGGACATCGAATTTATACATTCCGATTTTCCTTCTTATATAAAAGCGCTGAAAGAGCATTTAAACGTACCTATTTCCACTGTCACAGGCGAACTGACAAGCCAGCAGACAGACGGATGGTATACCCTGGTAAATACATGTTCATCGCGAATCTATTTAAAGAAACTCAACCGGAAAAACGAAGTCATGCTGAACCATATCGCGGAACCGCTGACCGCAGCAGCTTCTCTTTACGGTGCGCCTGTTCCTTCCCATCTGCTCGCGTATGCATGGAAAACACTTATGCAAAACCATCCCCATGACAGTATTTGCGGATGTTCATCCGACGAGGTAAACAGAGAAATTTATACACGCTTTGAGAAAAGCATGGCCGTGACCGCGCAGATCATAGAAGACGCCCTTGAGATCATCGCGGAAAATTCGGACACCTCCGGATTTTCCGCCGGTGATATACCTTTTGTCGCACTGAATACTTCGGGATATGACCGAAAATGCGTAATCACAGCCGAAATTGATATCAGACGCGGAAATTATTCCGAAAGAACCGCGCTTGAAAACATAAATATCGGAAGCTTGTGCGTAAAAGATGATGCCGGCGTTCTTTATCCGTGTACCGCAGAGGATTTGGGCGTTAAATTCGGATATGAATTGCCGAAAGACAAATTCAGACAACCGTATATTGCACGAAAAGTCCGGATAACTTTCGGAGGTGCTTACTTACCGGCATTGAGCAGAAGAGCTTTCGCACTGACCTTCGCACTAGCACCCGAAAAACCATCGCTTGTTTCCGGCACAAACAAAATGGAAAATGAATTTACCGTTGTTTCCGTATCATCCGACGGTACGTTTTCACTGCACGACAAATTGACGGGAAAGACAATATCCGGACTCGGAATGATCGAAGACACCGGCGACGTCGGCAACGAATATATATATGCATGTCCGAAAAACACTTCGCCGATTTACAGCAGCAGCGATGCATGTATCAGCCTGACCGAAGATACCCCTTTCCGCGCTTCCTACAGTATCGTTACCGATATGCCGATTCCCGAAGCGGCGGACAGCCTGCTTGAAGATGAAAGAGAACGAATGGTCGAATTCCGCAGACGGAATGCCGGACGTTCCGATAAGAAAATTCGCCACCGGATCACGACAGTACTGACACTCGAGAGAGAAAGCCGTCTGGTTAAAATCAACGTCAGTTTTGATAACCGCAGCCGCGATCATCGCATTCGCATGTTATTTCCGAGCGGTTTGAAAACGTCCTCCCATAAAGCCGATTCGATATTCGAAGTTGTCGAACGTTCCAACAAACCGGATCCGGCCTGGAAAAATCCAAGCAACTGTCATCAGCAGCAGTATTTTGTTTCGATAGATGACGATGATACCGGTCTTACGGTCTCGAATATAGGTTTGAACGAATATGAGATTTTACCGGAAAACAATACCGTAGCCGTCACATTGCTGCGCTGCACAGGCGAAATCGGCGACTGGGGTGTATTTCCGACACCGGAAGCTCAGTGTATCGGACCGATTTCACTCGACCTTGCCGTGATGCTGCATCAGGGTGACGCGCTTGAAAGCGGGGCATTCGCCGAAGCATATGCTTATCAGATACCCGTATTAACGCGGCAGACCGGTATACATCCGGGTCATCCGGCTTCGAAACCGCTCAGCTGGAACGGTTCCGGACTTGCTCTCACTGCTTTCAAAGAAGCAGTCCTGAACAAAGGGAAAATAATCCGGTGGGTAAATCTGACCGGTCAGCCGGCTGTGCTCAAGACCGAGATAGTTTTCCCTCACGGCGGGATATATGAAAGCAATGTGATTGAGGAGTGCGTTAAATACCTCGGAAACGGTCATATCGAAGCAACCGTAAAACCGTTCGGTATTTATACGCTTCTGGTCAGATAAAAAAAATAAGAACCAAGAAGGATGGTAGAGATATGCCTGGATTACCGAGACCTTTTTCAGCCAAACGCGCGCCTTTCGATCACTATATCGACCTGGATGTCTGGCAGGATGACCGCACGGTATTGCGGAATCCTCACAAAGGTTGGTACTGGCATTTTATCGATAACGGATACGGCAGAGAGAACTACAGACAGAATATCACCGAGGGTGATTATATGTCTGATTTTCCCGGACTCAATCATATTTACCTGCGTTTCGACTGGGGTGATATCGAAAAAGAAGAAGGTAAATTCGACTGGTCCTATATCGACTCCATTATGGATGAATGGGGTAAACAGGGTTATCGGTTTTCATTCCGCATCTGTACATACGAAGGCGCCGGAGGACCCGAATCGCTTCGATATGCAACACCGAAATGGGTTTACGAATCGGGGGCAAAAGCAATCGAACTCTCCGGCAACCGTCTTGAACCGGTTTACGGTGATCCGGTTTATCTGGAGAAACTCGGGAATTTCATGTTCGAATACGGCAGGAAATTCAATTCGGACCCGCGCGTCGAATTCATAGACATCGGTACTTTCGGAACCTGGGGCGAAGCGCATACCTCGAACGGTTCGAATACGATTTATCCGAACGAAGTAATCTATAAGCATATTGATCTTCACGCGAAAAACTTCCCTGATAAATATATCATGCTTAACGATGATATGGTCGGTCATCGTCCCTCCGTGAGTGAAGAAGAAAATATGCGAATCGTCGAATATGCAAAAACCCTCGGCTGCGGCGCGCGGGATGACTCGATCTGTGTCGCGTATTATTCCAAGGTGTTTGGTTATGACACCATCCGTACTCCTTGTTTTTACGACCATTTTTGGGAGGACGCTCCTGTCGATCTGGAATTCGAACATTACACGAATGTGACCGGCAATTCCGATGTATACCGCGACGGTTTCCCTTTTATTGAAGCTCTCCGACGTGTTCACGCCACTTATGCCGGTTTTCACGGTCTTCCCCGTCCCTGGCTTGAAAAATATTATTATATAACCGAGTATCTGGCAAATCGTCTCGGATATTGGTATTTTATTGACGGATTGCGGCTGACGGATCTTATATCCGGCGCCAACAATTTTATTTCGATCATTTTTGAAAATCGCGGCTTTGCCCGCAGTTACAACAGATTCGATCTGAAAATCAAATTGGTCAATAAGCAGAACGGCAAAGAATTCATTACCCGGGCTGATGTCGATAATCGCAGATGGAATCCCGGTGAAAAAGTCTGCGAACGGATAAAAATCGATGCAGGGAAGTTGGAACCGGGTACCTGTCGCCTGTATTGCGGTTTGTTTGAAGAAGATTCTGCGATTTTATTCGCCATGCAACCGGAACGGAAAGACGGGGACTGGTACTACCTGGCAGACGTACTGATAAAATAATAGCCTGCAAGCCGAATCGTAAAACATTTCGGCTTGCTTTTTTTGGGATAGATCCGGCGTGGTATACGATTCACTGCGTTACCCCAATCATTGCATGAACCGGGGCAGCAGATCAGTTTTTTATTCTATACATTTCTGCCTTAAAATGTTATGATAAACAGGATCGGGAGGTGTTGGCTGTGAAAGACAGTTATCCGTCGGCTGTATTATACGATCTTCTGAAATACCGCAATTTAAAATATGTATTCAGGAATATTCCGCGCATTGATAACGGTATTTTTTTAATAAGCGGACACAATCGAGAGGAAGCCGAAAAAGATATTTTAATGCTGAATGATATTTTTGCTGCCGCTCATAAAAAAGAACCGGAATTTCCGGCTGCGCGCATTTATTCGGATGATATCATGTTTGAATTTTCCGATGCGCTGGATGCGAATCAGTTCTGTCACTTCGAATTGTATGACAAGACCGGAAATGATAAAACGGATTATATTTTAATTATGCATTTCTATATAACGCCCGATCCCCGAAATATCATATACGGCGATATATTTTATCTCTCCGACGGTTCGATCGGCAAATTTAATACGGTTTTTCAGCATGAAAACGATAATCTTTTTATTAACTGCAAGAAAAACGGCATGAAGCTCGAAATTCAACCCGTTGTCTTTGATAAAGGCAAACGAAAAAAAAGGTTCTATCCGCTGATAAAAATCGGGGTGCGCGCAGCTTGTTTTCTTTCGGGTGTTATAGTTCTCATCGTATGTTCCGGGATCATAACAGCTTTTTATATATACGACAATATCCGGTCCGAAAATAAAAATATAATTATTATGAATCCCGAAACCAGAGCAGTTTCGGAACCGGCACCGGAACCTACTTCATTTGAGACGGCGGAAAATACAATCCCGGAATCTCCCGCAGTACGGCAAAAAGAGATCGTCGACCCTATACCGCCGGCTGATGCTCATAAAACGATCGGGACCGCCGTTCTTATGCTGATCTCGGTCACATCTCCCGTAAAACAAGGCGAGACAGCGGGAGTGAAAATCAACGGACTTCCCGACACCGTTTACAGCATATCCGTTTATTATTCGTCGGGCGTCAGTTCCGCTTCGGGACTTGAAAATAAAAAATCGGACAGCAGCGGCATGACCGAATGGAACTGGAAAATCGGAAACCGGACGAAGCCCGGAACCTATAAAATAAAAATCGACGGCGGCGGTGAAAGCATAGAGAGCATGATAGAAGTCGTGCCATAATAATCAAAATTGTTTATGCAAAACGCTTCACACGGACCCGATCAAAATTATTGTTTGCATCCGGCGTTGTTTTATGATATAATTCGTATCATCAGAATACGGAGGACAATATGAAGATCATCAGACAGGAATTTATATATAGCCCGGAAAATCGCATCATCAACTCGTGTCATGCATCGACAGTCGTCATGCTTCCCTGCGGAGATCTGCTTGCCGCCTGGTTCGGAGGGGAACGCGAGAGCGCGGGAGACGTCGAGATCTGGTCGTCACGTCGGCATGACGGCGTCTGGTCGGATCCGGTGATGTTAAGCGAACCTTCGGATACCGCATGCTGGAACCCCGTCCTTTATGCGGACGGGAACGATGTCACACTGTTTTATAAACGCGGGGACAGGATATTCCGATGGAAAACCTTCGTACGGCGTTCGCATAACGGCGGAATAACCTGGAGCGGAGAAACCGAACTCGTACAGGGGGATACCGGAGGTCGCGGGCCGGTGAAAAACAAACCTATAAAATGTTCCGACGGCAGTCTTTTATCCCCAGCCTCTCACGAGAGTGAGGATAAAGCCCGATGGGACGCTTTCACCGACCGGTCCGCAGACGGGGGACTGACATGGACGAGGAGCGGATATATCAAAACAGAACCTTATGTCCGGCTGATTCAGCCCGCTTTATGGGAGAGTATGTCGGGCTATATACACATGATGCTGCGCAGTGATTCGGGTTTTATATACCGCGCCGATTCCGTTGATTACGGA
>CAZVPD010000108.1:0-12813 GCA_964628455.1 uncultured Lachnospiraceae bacterium | reverse complement strand
ACGCATAAATCCGTGTAATGGTATTATCTTACATATTAAGTTGATGACATTGCCCAGCGGGGAAGGGGGACCGCAGCAGCGGTGGATGAGATTAACATATGATATATAATTATAACAAAAAACTCATAACTAACGCGCAAATCCTGCGAAAGAAAATGACCTCAGAAGAAAAGCACCTGTGGTATGATTTTTTCAAAAAGCTGCCTGTTACGGTAAACAGGCAGAAGAATATCGGAAATTATATCGTCGATTTCTTCATAGCAAGTAACCGGATAGTTATAGAACTTGACGGCTCACAACATGGTATGCCGGAAAACAGGAAAGCTGATGAAAAAAGAGATTCCGATTTTCAGTATCTCGGTATAACGGTGCTGAGATATAAAAATTCAGATATCAATAATAATTTTATTGCGGTATGCGAGGATATATTAAATTATCTCGGATTGGGAGCTAATGTGTTAAATAACGGAGATAAGCGATGAAGTGTTCTCCTCATCCACCGCTGCGGCGGTCCCCCTTCCCCGCTGGTGAAGGCTGAGGAGATAAGCGATGAAGTGTTCTCCTCATCCACCGCTGCGGCGGTCCGGGAGAGAAGCGGTGAAGCGTTCTCCTCATCCACCGCTGCGGCGGTCCCCTTCTCCGCTGGTGAAGGCTGAGGAGCTGCCGTTTCTTCTTCTTCGAAAAATAGAACTCCCACAATAAACCATATGGAAACCGACGTGTTTGATGATTCCTTCCGTGTTATGCCCGGTTTCAGAGCTGTTATTGAAAGTATAAACCTAAAGATGAAAACGGAGTTTATAACGGAGTCAGGAAAGACAATAAAAAAATAGCGTTTGAACATAATCACTTAAACTCTCTTTTTCCGGCGAGATTAAAGACAAATTTAATCAACTGAATCATTGTCCCTGCCTTCTCCTTTTGCATACCATTCGCAGAGTGCTTTATTATTATACATAAAAAAATTCCTCACTGTTGAATGCGGTATACACTCAATCAAAAACTTTGCCGGGAGTCTTTTATACTGTGATTGATTGACATCCGGTATTAATACAGAGTATAATAATGCTGTTTTAAGAGCTCTTTGACTGTAATGATTATTTAATTGATTTGAGGTAATGCTTATGATGCTGGCGATTCCGTACAATTTTATCATAACAGAACAATTGGAAAAGGAATTTTTGGAGAAGACGATCCGGGATATCAAAATCGAAACGATTTCCGAATGCATCGTTGATTATATGCAGGAACCCAACTTTTGTGAAGCAGGCAAAATGATCGGGCATAAAATCGTTAAGATCAACTATAATTTCATTTATACCGATAACGGCTATCTTGCGGAATTCGGATATACCCAAATCCGGTATTTTAATAACAGCGAAAGTATCACTCATCATGCATCCGGTTCGGCAAAAACAGGTTCTTATACAGTAACTTTTTTATTTGACGAAGGATGTCTGTCGGTCGTATTGAGCGGCTGGTCCTGCAGATTCAACATAAGACAAAAGGATACGGTGCTGAAATATCCTTTCGTAACAAAATATCCTGTTGATTTAACCGATGAAGATGATTTTACTTTGGAAAATTTCAGAAACCGGCTTGATACTAAAATGAAATCAAGCATAACAGAAGCCTGCGTAACGGTTAAAGGCGCTTTTGACGCGACGGTTTCTTTTATGAATTATGCTTTATGGCTGTCAAAAATACATCCGAAAACAAAAGTCAGTCAACTGACCGGCAAACAAACAGAAATGATATATGAAACCGTAAAGCAGCTTGTTTTCGAATATAAAAATCATATCAGAATATGTGAGCAGACCGATATTTACGGTAATCCTGTTTCCGAAAAAAATCCCGCGATCATGGACTCGAAGTGGTATAAAAAGCCCTGCCCTGTCTGCGGTGAACAGGTAGATTTCGTTTCCGGCGGCGGAACAAAGCTGTATTACTGTCCCGGCTGTCAGAAAGAAGTATAACTTTACCATGCAAAGAGGATTTGATATGTCACGCAATCTGACCCGCCGCTTTCATTTTTTATAAAAGACCGTAAAAAAGACGTGCGGCCATGCACGTCTGATTTTACCAATTTTATATTGAAATCATATTTTTTATTAAAGCAGGGCTACATGATCATGGCTTGTTTTCCGGGTTATGTCACCGGTCTGAATTCCGCGTGTATTGTATGGTCACTTGTCACATCAGGGAAGATATAATACCATACCTTGCCGACAGAGACTCCGTCAACCTTGACATCCGCTGTTTCATAGCCTTTATCCGGAACGATCATAAATATTTTCAGGGAATGCTGTCTTACCGACATGTCGGACGGTGTAACGGAACCTCCGGTACCCGCGGAAGCTGTAATCCTGTAATAAATGACGGGTCTGAATAGGCTTATCGTCAGCCTTGCGGTATCGGAGACGGCTGATGTATAATTATCGTTTTCATCGACCGTTGCTTTTACATAATATATTCCGATATTGCCGGGAGCGCCGCCCGGGACCGCCGCGCCGTGGATTTTCTGCGTATATTTTTTACAGGACTGATCGGTATAATAGGTATAGCTGACAGGACCGCCGTAAACTTCATTGTTTACAAGCATAACTCCGGCGTTTTTTATTTTTACAACATTTCCGTTATACACCGCATTGCAGTCTTCAAGAGAAACAATCGGCACCGCTTTTCGAACGGAAACGGATATTTCCGCAGTTGCATTTTTATAGCTGCCGTCCGCGGGTGTGAATGTAATGCCGAATAAAGTTGTTCCGCTGTCGCTGACAACGGGTGCGATGCTGCCGTCGGTCCATGCGAATACACCGTCTACGGAAGCGGCGCCGCCGGTCAGCAGGCTGTCCGCCAGCGTCTGACCGTAGGTGATCGCGGATGCGGAGGGAAGGGCAGTAATCGTCACCGTGCTGCTTAATGCGACAAAGTTATACCCGTGACCGGCCGCGTATGTTTCCGCATAGGAACCGGTAAATCCGTAAATAATAAATTCATCGCTGCAATAATCAAACGCGCCGTTTCCGATGGAGGTTACACCGCCGGGTATGGTTATGCTTTTCAGACCGTAACATCTGTAAAATGCATAACTTCCGATGGAAACAGTATTGTCCGGTATAGTTATGTTTGTCAAATTGTAACAAAAGGCGAATGCATACATTCCGACAGAAGCAATATCGTCGGGAAGAATTATGCCGGTCAGACTGCTGCAGCCTCTGAACACACTGTTGCCGACCGATGTTATGTTTTCGGATAAAATTACATCTGTCAGACCGCTGCATTCGGCAAATGCATAATCACCGAGATGAGTTACACTGTCGGGAATGGTGATGTCTGTTAAACCGATACAATCGTCAAATGCACCCTCTCCGATAAAAACAACACTGCCGGGAAGGAGGATGTCCGTCAATCCGATACAGCCGTTAAAAGCAGCATCTCCGATATAAACGGTATAATCGGGTATAATGCTTGTTTTACATCCCGATATAAGTTTATTCGATGATCTTTCAATGATACAATTATTTTCGGACTTATATACGGTATTTCCGGGATCAACAAGAATGCTTGTTAATCCGCTGCAGTTGTTGAATACATTATTATCAATCGAAGCAACACTGTCGGGGATGGTTATGCCGGTTAAACTTCTGCATCCGCCGAATGCGGACATTCCGATGGATACAACATTGCCGGGTATGGCTATGCCTGTCAAAGAGCTGCAGCCGTTGAATGCTTCCGTTCCGATCGATGCAATGCTTTCGGGTATGGTTATCCCTGTCAGACCGCTGCACCGGTAAAACACCCCCTCTCCGACGGAAGCAACGCCGTCGGGAATGACGATGTCCGTCAAACCGCTGCAGCCGGAAAATGCCCAGTCTCCGACAGAAGAAACGCTGCCGGGAAGAATGATGTCTGTCAAACCGCTGCAGCCGAAAAATGCGAAATCCCCGACAGAAGTGATATAATCCGGTATTATACTTGTTTTACATCCCGCTATGAGTTTGCCTGTCGATATTTCAATGATACAATTATGATCGGATTTATATACGGTGTTTCCGGCATGTATGAGGATGCTTGTCAAACTGCCGCAGTCCCGCAATGCACCGACCCCGATCGAAGTAACACCGGAGGGTATGGTTATGCCTGTCATACTGTCGCAATGATAAAACGCTTCGTTTCCGATCGAAGCGACACTGTCGGGTATGGTCATGCCCGTTATACTTCCGCAATAACCAAATGCGCTGTTTCCGATTGAAATGACGGCTGTCCCCCCGATTACTGCGGGGATTTCCACATCACCGCCCGGACCCGAATATCCTGTTATCGTTCCGGCTGCATCATCAAAAATGAAATCGCCTTCCGGTGATGCGGCGGAGACACCGAGGGCCGGCAAGAAATATATTATCATGCAGAAACATAACAGCAGGCCAAGCGTTTTTTTCATACATAAACTCCTTATAAAGAACGGTCATATGGTATATTTATCGTTACAAATTATATAAACAATATCCATTTACCGTTTATTTAACACTATATCACAGTTTGTCTTTATTATCAAGTGATTTATTATATTGTTGAAAAAATTGTCATTGTAATTTATACTCATTATTATCAGAAAGGCGGAAACAATCCGTTTATGGCCCGTAATGGATTTGACTTTGTCTTGTTCAAAGATAATAATGTATTACAAAGCCTGATCCGGACGGCGTTCAATGTATGGATGAACTCATATATTTTCCGACAAGAATGATTATATACCGCTGCATGCGCATTAAGTAGCAAAATTTACGATTATCTCACACAGTCTGCCGGAAATGTTGCCCTCCCCCGAATCAATTTACTTTAACCGGAAAAAAAGCGGAGTATATCTGTCATACACTCCGTTTTTTTGGTGAAGGAATATAAATCCTCATAATGTCCCCGGCAAGCGATAATGATGATATTCTGCTGTTCGTCAAGGCTATAGATAAGCCGATTCACAGGATCTATCCTGCGGCTCCGCGCTTAACGGTGTTTTAATAGCTCGGGTTTGCCGATACCGTTTGATAAACCGCTTCACCTTATGTCATTGAGCAGCTCGTATATGCGTCTGATGGTCTTTTTATCCTGCATTTGCCAGTATAGGTAATCCTCCCACGTATTTTGAGAAAAGGTAATGTCATTCACTTTCCATTGCCTCAAGTTCTGCCATTGTCTTCGTTACTGTCTTGCCGCTTTCTGTCTGTGCTGCCGACCTGTCCAGCATATTCAGATATGCGGAATTTCTGGCGGTTTTCATAATGGCGTTGTATTCCTCAAGGCTGATGATAACAACGTTTTTTTCGTCTTTACGGGTGACAATTACCGTTTCGAATTCGTCTGTCACTTTATCGCAGTATTCTTTAAGTCTGTTGCGGATGGTTGAGTAATTTACGGTTAACATTAATATCAATCCTTTCGTTGTTCGATTATTTGTACAACAAATTGCACCATATCGTGATGAAATTGTCATGAACTTTTAAGCGGAATGATTATGGTGATGTCCTTTGCATTTTAAAATTCAAAGCTTTTATCTCTGTTGAATGTTTATCCGATCTAAATCTTAAAATTATAACTTATTGTTTTATAAATCTTGTCTCCCAAATCGTTAAGTGTTATAATAATACCGGAATAAATTATTCGTTTATGATCGGAATCCGAATCGGAACAGGAGGATTTTATCATGCATGATCTGAAAATAGCTTTGCTGCAGCTTATACCCGAAGATACGCTGGACGGCAACCTGCGAAAAGGAACGGAATACTGCATAAAAGCAAAAGAAACGGGCGCGGATATCGCGTTGTTTCCGGAAATGTGGAGCGTCGGTTATAAAATTCCGGAGGATATCGCCGAACTGAAAGCGGGCGCCGTATCGGCCGAAGGCGAATTTGTCGGTGCCTTCGGCCGTCTTGCAAAAGAACTGAAGATGGCGGTCGGCATAACCTTTCTTGAAAAATATGAACCGCTGCCGAGGAACACCCTCTGCCTGTTTGACCGTTCCGGCAGCCGGGTGCTGACCTATTCCAAGGTGCATACCTGTGATTTCGGCGATGAATGCAGGCTGACCCCCGGCGATGATTTTTATGTCGCCGACCTGGACACAGGGCGGGGCATCGTAAAAATCGGGGCGATGATCTGCTATGACAGGGAATTTCCGGAAAGCGCGAGGATCCTGATGCTCAAAGGCGCGGAGATCCTTTTAGTGCCGAACGCCTGTCCGATGGAGATCAACCGCATATCGCAGCTGCGGGCAAGGGCTTATGAAAATATGACCGGCATTGCTACCGTCAACTATCCGAGAGGCAAACCCGACTGCAACGGTCATTCCACCGCGTTTGACGGGATGGCATACAGGCCTTCCGAGTCCGGATCACGGGATATGCTCATTATCGAAGCCGGTGAACGGGAGGGGATCTATGCGGCGGACTTTCCCGTGGATGAGATCAGGGAATACAGAGCTCATGAAATACACGGCAACGCCTACCGCCGTCCCCGGAAATACGGATTGCTCGTTTCCGAAAATATAGAATCGCCGTTCATCCGAAAAGATTACAGAAAATAAGTTTTTGTTGGCAAAAACAGTCGAGAATTATACGCACCGGTCTGATATACTGATCATGAAAAGGCGGTGAGATAAAACGGAAGAACAGATAACGGCGGTCCGGCGCATGCAGGATTATATCGGGGCTCATCTGTATGAAAACATCACTTCGGCGGACCTGGCACGGGTGTCGCTTTATTCGCCGTGGTATTCATACCGGCTGTTTGTGAAATGGCTGAATATCACGCCTGCCGATTATATCCGCAGGCTGAGACTGTCGAGATCCGCCCTGCGGCTGCGGGATGAACGGATCAGAATCATCGACGCCGCGTTTGACTGCGGATTTTCAAGCGTCGACGGCTATCAGAGGGCGTTTTTCCGTGAATTCGGCTGCAATCCCCGGGAATACGCAAAATCGCCGGTTCCTCTCTATCTTTTCACGCCTTTCGGTATAAAATCATCGGTTATGAGAAAGGAAAAAGCTATGGGCGACGTGAAGAATGTGTTTATTCAGGTGATCGAAAAACCCGCGCGCAAAATGCTCATCAGGCGCGGAATCAGGGCGGAAGATTATTACGGATACTGTGAGGAGGTCGGCTGCGATATCTGGGGACTGCTGGTCAGCATGAAATCGATCAGCGGAGAACCGTCCGGCATGTGGCTGCCGGAGAAATACCGCAAGCCCGGCACCTCGGCATATGTGCAGGGCGTTGATGTTCCTGCCGATTATGACGGTGTCGTTCCCGATGATTTCGATGTGATCGAACTCCCGAAAGCAAAGTACCTGATGTTTCAGGGCGAGCCGTTTGCGGAAGAGGATTACGAGGAGGCGATCGGACAGGTGTGGGAGGCCGTCAAGAAATATGACCCGTCCTTCATCGGTTATTCGTGGGACGATGAAAACCCCCGTATCCAGCTTGAGCCGATAGGCACGCGGGGGTATATCGAATTGCTTGCCGTAAAATAAACGCCCGGACGGGTATGATATGATCACAGCTCCGGAGGGGGATACCGAAAAATCATCACGGCTATGTGTAGGAATGATGAGAAAATAATACCTGAAAACAAAAGACTCTGCAGAGGGTCTTTTGTTTTGTAACCTGTTGAAAAATAAAACGGAACGGCTGGATCCGAAGATTCCGAAATTTGTACCATCCTATCCGATCAACATAAATACATCCAAAGGACTCTGGCAAAAATCTTTTCTTATTGTAGATTATTGACATCCGGCAGTTACATATAGTATAATGAGTAAAATATTATGCGGGACCGGCTGCATTTTCGGAGAAAACAATGGATACGGGATCAAAACAGAATAAGAACATCCTGCTTTTTTTATCAAGTCAGACTTTATCGCTTTTCGGTTCGATGCTGGTTCAGTATGCCATCACATGGCACATAACGCTGGAGACAAAATCCGGCGTTATGATGACCCTGTCCATTGTGTGCGGATTTCTGCCTTCTTTCCTGATATCGCCCTTCGCGGGGGTCTGGGCGGACAGGTACAGCCGAAAAATGCTGATCATCCTGTCCGATTCGCTGACGGCGCTGGCGACGCTTGTCCTCGCGGTGATGTTCTTTCTGGGATACGATTCGGTCTGGCTGCTTTTTACCGCCTCGGCCGTCCGTTCACTCGGGTCGGGCATACAGACGCCGGCTGTGGGCGCTTTCCTGCCGCAGATTGTTCCGGAGGAAAAACTGACTTTTATAAACGGAATCAACGGCAGCATACAGTCCTTTGTCATGCTCGGGTCTCCGCTTCTGAGCGGAGTTCTGATGACCTTTTCGACGGTCGATAAAATCTTTTTTATCGATGTCGCGACGGCCGCGGCCGCCGTCTTTATCATGCTCGTTTTTCTGCGCGTGCCTGTTCATGCCAAAGCTTCCGAAAAACAAAGAACCGGCTATTTCGGGGATATGCTCGACGGCATGCGGTATATACACGGAACGGATTTTCTCCGAAGGATGTTTGTCTTTTCCGCCGTCTGCTTTGTCCTGCTTTCGCCGCTCTCATTTCTGACGCCGCTGCAGGTGGCGCGCAGCTTCGGCGGTGATGTATGGCGGCTGACGGTCATCGAGCTGACTTTTTCATCGGGCATGATGCTGGGCGGGATCGTGATCGCCGTGCGCGGCGGGTTCCGCAACAGGATCAAAACGATGGCTCTGTCCGTTTTTATCATCGCCGTCTGCACGCTTGCGCTCGGTATCGTCCCCTTTTTCCCGGTTTACGCGGCGGTCATGGCTGTCATCGGATTTTCGCTGCCGATGTTCAACACGCCTTTCACGGTGCTGCTTCAGGAAAAGGTCGGGGGCGATTTTCTGGGCAGGGTCTTCGGCGTTCTGAGCATGATCTCCGCTTCGGTGATGCCGCTCTCCATGCTGCTTTACGGCCCACTGGCAGACTTTTTGAAAATCGAATGGCTGCTGATCATAACGGGCCTTCTGATGGCTGCGGCGGCTGTTCTGCTGATGCGCGATAAACCGCTATCCGATGCCGGCGAACCGGCTGTCCGGAACGCCGCGGTCTGATCCATATATATATTTTATCCGGTTTAGTGCAGTCCGGATGATTCATGCAGTATCTGATCCGAAAAAAGGAGAGGTGAACATTCCATGTGGCAGTGTCCGAAATGCGGCCGTGATTTTAAAAGAAACAACCAGGAACACTACTGCGGAAAACCCCCGGAAACCGTCGGCGATTATATCGCGGCGCAGCCGGAGAGGATACAGCCGTATCTGATCAGCGTCCGCGAAACGCTCCGCGGCGCGCTCCCCGGCGTACAGGAGCGCATCTCGTGGGGTATGCCGACGTACAGGGGCAAATACAACATCATTCATTTTTCGGCGTTTAAAAATCACATCGGACTTTATCCCGGCGAAAAAGCCGTCGGTTTTTTCACGGACAGGCTGACGGAATACAGGACAGGACACGGATCGGTTCATCTCCCCTACGACAAGCCGCTCCCTCTCGCCCTGATCGCCGAAATAGCGAAATGGTGCCTTGACATGAGTCTTCGCTGACCGGATATAACCGGAAAGGTTAAGAATACGAATATAAGGATTTTACAGGCCGGACCTGTAGTTTTCGCTCTGCGTCCCGAAGCATGGCGGAGTTTCATACGGCTTTCTCTGTCCCGAACAGTAGGAAAGGCGAAGAATACGGCTTGTTTATCACCCGCCGGCAGCAGATCAATGATATGAAAAGAGCCCGGCGAACGGACGGATTTTACGATGAAAGGATCGGATCGCGGATGCGGAACATCATCGGCTGGTCAGCAGTGACTGTCACGCTGCTGTTTTCGGGCTTCTGGGCATACTGGGGGGCTGCCGAAAACTTTCATGAAGGCTGGTATTACAGGTCGCTCACGAAAAACCTGCTGCTTTTTTTGTTTCAGTATCTGTCGGTCCCCGTATTGTTCGTCGTGCCGGCCGTATTTTCGCTTACATGGAAGACGGCGGGTCTGTTTCTGCATCTTGCGGCCGGCGTATTCTTTTCCCTTTTCTTTTCGGGCGCGAAATTCAGAACAGTCGGATTGCTGCTCGCGCTGCCTGCCGTAATCTCCGGATTTCTGTATTATTTCGGAAAGCCCGAACCGATTATATGGGCGTATATCACGGTGGCCGGCATTCCCGTGCTGATCATCGCGGCGGTTTCGGTTCCCGGTCTCCTGAAAATATCCCGCAGGACCGGCGTGAACGACGACGGAGCGCAAACGGTTCCGGGAAACGGCGTGACGTTGATCTGGGCGCCGAAAGGACCGGGCCGGCCCGGCAGGGGGACGACATGGGATGAAGCGAGGCGTGTCTGCCGTTATCTGTCCGCGGACGGATCATCCCTCGCCCCGGAGGAACAGAATATCTGGAGGCTGCCTTCGGCGGACGAGGCGGTCCGTTCCATGGCCATTCACGGAGAAAACGCGGGAGGCGTATGGGACGCGCCGCGGAACAAAGCGTTCTACAAAAGGACCCCCGACAAGGAGCCCCCGCTGTGGGACAGGTATTCGCCCGTCATTTATTACTGGACCGCCGATACGGATGAACGCGACGGGAGGAAAGCCAAAGTCATCGTGTACCACGGGGGAGTTTATCCGAAAATGAAGAATTCGGGGCAGGACTCCCTGTCTTTCAGAGCCGTCAGGGACGTTCCGCGCTGACGCGCGCTTTTTCTGCGCGCGGTCCGGCAGAAACCGGATTTATAAAAGACTTTTAATTTATTATTTTATTTCGGAAGGAATTCTCATGAAAAGAACTTCTGCACTCACCGCCCTTTTTTTATGTCTCGCCTGTCTGATGCCCTTTATCGCCGCCTGCTCGGAGAAGGGGGACCCGGTTTCCGGGACGGAGGTCACGACGGCCGTTCTGTCCGGCGAGACCGCCGCCGAAGAGACCATGCTGCCCGAAAGCCTGCTTGCCGGACGGAATTATGACGGATACATCTATACCGTCTATTCCTACGACAACAGCAATTTCCGCGGGACTTTTATCGCCGAAGCGGAAAACGGCGATCCCGTCAACGACGCCGTCTACATACGCAACCGTGCCGTCGAGGAGAAATTCGGCATCGTCATCCAAGGCCTTCTTTTCCCGGCGGACAACGAAACGACCAAAAGCAACATCCGCAAAAGCGCGGCTGCCTCGGACCAAGCCTACAGCCTGATCACGGGCAACACCTATAATATGACCGCGCTGTCGGCCGAAGGCCTTTTCTGCAACTGGTACAGTCTGCCCGAGATCGATTTTTCGGCTCCCTGGTGGATCGAAGACGCCGTTACCGAACTGTCCTACAGGGACAAGGCGTTTCTCGTCACGGGAAGTTCGATGTATTCGACCTATTCTGCGGTGCTGACTTTTTTCTTCAACAAGGACCTGGCCGCCGATTATAATATCGGTGACCCGTATCAGTGGGTCTATGACGACAGTTGGACGTTCGCCAGACTCGGCGAAGTGACCAAAGACCTCTGGGAAGACTTGAATCAGGACGATATACGCGACGCCGGAGACCTTTACGGGCTCGCCTTCGGAAACGATTCGCCGCAGTCCATGGCATCGGCATTCGGCGTCCGGATCATGGAAAAGAACGCCGAAAACGTTCCCGAACTTGTTTTCGATTCGGAGCACACGGCGGACGTCTTCGATTCGGTCAAGGTTTTTCTGACCGAGCCGAAGGGCGTATACAATTCGAAATCCTGGGACGGTCAGTGCGAGACCTTCAAGTCCGGGCTCAACCTGTTCGTCCATACGACGTTCAATTATGCCGGCATGCATTTCCGGGAGACGGAATTCGAATGGGGCATCCTGCCGATGCCGAAGTTCGACGAAAACCAAAAAAATTACATCACGGGAGCGGCCGTGACCGCGTTTCTCGCAATCATGAATACGACAGCCGACCTCGAACGCGACGCGTATATCGCCGAAGCGCTCAACTATTACGGCCTCGAGTATATCACCCCGGCTTATTACGAAGTGACGCTTCAGAACAAGCTGGTCACCGACAACGACGCCGTCGCCATGATGGACATCCTGTTTGACACCCGTTCCTACGATTTCGGGGAGGCATACAGTTCGTTCGACACATACGGCTACGCCATGAGCAAATATCTCGACGCCAAAGAGGGTTTCGCGTCTTTCAGCGAAAAACTCGGCAGCGCCGGGGAAGCGAATTACAGGTTTTATTTCGACGCGTTTGACGCAATCGATTGAGCATTTCCGAAAAGACGCATTCTTAAAAAAATGCGTCTTTTTTTATAAAAACAGTTGCGTTTCGGGATTCCTTTTGGTATAATACATTTAAATAGGCTCGGGAGGTATCATTTTATGGTAAAAATCACGGCGATACTGCTCATCCTCTGCATGTCCCTGCCTTTTATCGCCTCCTGTCAGGCCGGACCCGAAGCAGCCGTTCCTTCGGAGAGCACGGCGGCAGTGACGGCGGAGGAAGCATCCGGAGAACTCCTCCGGGAAAACACTCCCGACACGCTGCCCGGCAGTCTCGATTTCGACGGCGCGGTCATCGGCATCAGCACACGCGGCGACGACGATTCGATCCTGGACTTTCAGAGCGAACAGACGGGAGACATCGTGGAGGACGCGGTCTATCAGCGCAACATGACGGTCGAGGAGCGCCTGGACATCAGACTCAATGTCATACCGGGTGAAAAATGGGAGACATACGACAAGACGGTCGCCGTTCTGCGCAGCAGCATCCTGGCGGGTGACGGTTCCTACGACATCGTTTCCGGCTGGTCGGCAAGGAT
>CAZVPD010000107.1:0-13025 GCA_964628455.1 uncultured Lachnospiraceae bacterium | reverse complement strand
CCCTGCCCAAAGGTCATGGCGATTGATTAAAATCGTTTCATCCGCTGCCGCCCCATACATCGCGGCACCTGTTATTCCGTTGCCGGCGGGAAGAGCGGTGCGCCACATATCTCCCGGCCAGGATGCGGGTCTTTTTAACCGTATCGTATTTCTGTCAGCTTTCAATTTTATTCACCGAATATCTTTCTCTTTCGTTTTCCGACGGAATGAAACCCTTTCCTGTTTCCATCAGACGTATCCCGCCGCCGGCACACATGTCAAAAAGTTTCAACAGGTGCGTGACAAAGATAAATTTCGTATCTGTCCTGCCAAAAGCCGAAAGGATATTGTAGATACCGACCGAACCTTCGTTGTATGCCGTTGTCTGAAACGTTTCGTTCAGCAAAACGAGAGAATAAGGCTGCAGCGCATCCATGATCCGTGCGATTTCCTTTACCTCTCCTTCAAACCGTCCGGAAGTATCTCCCTCGATAAAATCCTCTTCAGCGGTGGAAAAATGCGTAAAAACAGCATTTCTTATACTGATCTCCGCACTGTCCGCACAAACGGGCAGACCGGCCTGAGCAAAAAGCTGAGCCGTCCCAATCGAACGAAGGTATGTGGTTTTCCCGGTATTGTTCATACCCCTTATCAGCACCCCGCGGTCACAGACAGTAAAATCGACGTCATTGGGTACGATCTGCGTATTGTTTTTTCCCTGAGCGGCAAGCAGCAGGTCGCGGAGCCCCTTTATACACAGCACATCCTCTTCGCACGGACGGATAACCGGAACACAAAGCGGGATGCCGAGTTCCGTCATGTATTCGGCATAAAGAAGCGCGACTTCGTAAAACATGAGTTCCCGGGACAAGCCGTAGAAAATCTCATAGACACTGTTCGTAACGGCAGTCAGTACGGCATCGATATGATACAGCGCTTCCGTAAGGATAAAGCGCGCATTGTCCATCGCTTCTTTTTCGGTGCCTACTTCACCCGGCATATCGGGAATCACGTTTTTCTTTTTAAAGTCGAAAATTCGCTTCAGCGCCCCGTTTTTTTTCTTTTTTTCCGTAATGTCCGACAGGTCGCATTCCGCAAGGCGAAGCGTGGTGTCAAGCCTGCATAATACGGAAAAATCGTAATCCTCGGGCATATGATACTGAAACAGCGATGAAATGTCCGCAATTTCATTCAGCGAATTGTTATTGATCATATTATGGCAAAAAACCCGCATTTCATTCAGCGCTGCGGATTCTATCGTATATTTGTTCAGCGCACCGTATATCGATTCAAAAAAAGAAACAATCGTACGCGGAAAAATCGCGGTAACTTTTAAAGATGAAAAAGTATATTCGAGCAGAGCTTCGGAATTGGATGACGATCCGGCGGGATGAACGTTCGAACGCAGTTCTATCCAATCGCTTTTGATTTTGTCGTAACGCATAAATATCAGTTTCAACTCGTCAAACAACTCACGTTGTTCGATAAAGTCGCCCAGAAGACACTGACGGTAAATGATATCTTCGGCCGAGAGCAACGGATGCCGCAGCACCGACAGAAAAAAGTCAGTACGGCGGCGGTCCGGACATACGGCACAAACCGAACGGTCAACAGAAAGATCGAATACGACGTCGTTCCTGTCATCCGGCTCATACGGATCGTTTGCCGGGGGGGTTGCATAAAGCAGGCTGAATTTCATTTGAATCTCCTGTCAAGTTCTTCCTTTGTCAGCGCGTATTTTTTTAAGATATCGTATGCGTATGACGTATAAACGCTTTTTTGTTTGGCAACCTTATAAGTACGTCGGTTTTTATCATCCCTGTCGATCAGCACATTCAGATACGGTATATCCGTCTGTCCGACTGCATGCTGATGGGTGACGTAAACACCGAAATTACCGCTATGATACAGGTATTCGGCCAGGATTTCGGTAAATTCCCGTGCTTTTTCCTCACTTGTAGTCGAATAGGTTTCATTGAGCAGCACAAGGGAATAACCGCCGTCACCGATAATTTTCTCTGCGGAGCTCCTTATCAGGTCCACCCTTCCCTGCTCCTCGGCAAAACGACCGGAATTGTTGAACCGTTCTTCATGGGGAAAATGAGTAAATACACAGTTGAGAGGAAATATTTCGGCACGGTCGCACGGGACAGGACAACCGTTTAAAAAAAGAAGGCAGGAAATACCGACAGTCCGCAGATAAGTTGTCTTGCCGCCTCCGTTGGCTCCCGTGAGATAAAAAAACGGTTCGGCGGAATCGAAATAAACATCGTTCGGGATGACAGATTTTTCGCCTTTAGTCAAAAGCGTCACGTCATAGGCATTTACGATATCCATCCGTTTTTCATCCGCAATTTTCGGAAAACACAAAGGTATTCCCGAATTCCGTATGCGGTCGAAAACATCGGTCAAAACAAGATAAAAATCGATTTCGGTCCTGTACCGGAGTATTTCGGGTTCGAAAAAATTTTTGTGCCTGGCATAAAACGCCGCAACCGATGCGAAAATGTCCGGATATAATCTGGCGGTGGCGTCGATGATGCTCGAATCCAACTGCCTCGGCTCCATCGGCGCCTGCCGTATTCCTGTCAGTCCGAGGTTTGAGGCGCATTCAAGCAGTCGCGCCATGTAGGTTCCGGGAATTTCAGCGGAAATCCGGAGGGTATTATCGGCCAGTTTATAATTTCCGAGAAGCGCCCCCCTGATTTTAGGCATGGTCACATGAACATCCGCTGAAATCTGTTTGTAATTGTCACGCGACAGACGGCTGTTAAAATAATCGTAAAATCTCCTGTAAAGGGTAGTTTCGCACTTATAGGACGCGGCATCGGCAAAAAAAACCGTAACCGCATAGGCCAGATTCAAATAGATAAAGTTTTTTTCGTTTTCGCATTCCGCCGATCCGAATCTCTCAGCGAGCGAAGAAATGTTTTCCATATGCGCAGCCAGCTTTTTCAAATGAGATCTGAATCCGGGCTGCGCAAGCGCACGAAACATGTTCTGACGTTCCGCAATATCTCCGGCACCGCAGGGAATGCGCATCACCTGAATGACATCACTGCGTATCAGCAAATTTAATTTTAAATCTTCAAATACCGAAGTTTCGATTTTCAGGCCGGACGATCCGTCCATAAACATTAAATCGGGATAACTCATCATTGTTTTATATCCTTGCTGTATATTTAACTTTTATGATTCTTATATAAACGCCCTGTTATCGATTTTATCACGCTTAATATTTTTAAGGAATACGGGATTGTTTTATTCAGTGTCAGCGATAAAAACCGCATGACCGGATAAGCAAGCAGCGCCGATACGGAAAGTATCAAAAAACCGGCGGATTCCGGAATAACGAACGAAAAAAAGCTGCCGATAAATATCAATGCGAAAAGAAATCCCGCGCACATAGAGACGAACAAAATGATCCTGCGCGCGTTTTGAGGGGACAACACCCTGTACAGCATGATCAATCCGACAACTCCCAATAAAATTGCCGTTATCGTAGAAACCTGACTACTTTCGATTTTAAGAACAGCCGAAAAGAACAAAACGCCGAAGGTCAAAAAAAGATTTGTCAGCGCAGCCGGTAAAGACCGGAACAGGACATTACACAAAAACCGGCCCTTTATCATACCCGTTTCCGGTTCAAGCGCCAGAAAGAACGACGGTATGCCGATGGTTACCGCATTTACCAGCGTCAGCTGTGACGGCTCGACAGGATATTCGAATACAGCTATAATCGCTGTCAGAGTCAGGACAAACGAATAAATGTTTTTTACCAGAAAAAGCGCGGCGGTTCGTTCTATGTTGTTGATGACCTTACGGCCTTCAGCGACCGCCAACGGCATGGATGCGAAATCGGAATCGAGTAAAACGAGCTGTGAAATCTGCTTTGCCGCATCGCTGCCCGATGCCATCGCTATGCTGCAGTCGGCTTCCTTCAATGCGGGCACATCATTGACGCCGTCTCCGGTCATAGCCACCGTATGCCCGGCGTTTTTTATCGCACGGACCAACTGCCTTTTCCGGTCGGGCGTCACTCTTCCGAAAACCGTATATTCAAGCGCGGCTTGTTTCAGCTTTTCGGGAGTATCCAAAGTCAAGGCATCAATCCAGCGATCCGAACCGGGAATGCCGGCCTGAAGCGCGGCATGCGCTGCTGTAACCGGATGATCTCCCGATATCACTTTTATTTGAACATTCTGACGCGTAAAATATGCGAAAGTTTTTTCGGCTCCGGGACGAATCCGGTTCGCCAGCAGGACAAAAGCCATCGGAATAACATCCTGCCGCAATGGTCCTCCGTCCGGCATGATACCGGCCGAAGCAAGCAGCAGCACACGCTTTCCGCCGGCAGCCCATTCTTCCGTTTTTTCCCTGTAAAAACTGTATTGTCCGCGCAATACGGCTTCGGGCGCTCCGAGGATATAATTTTCACCGTGTCCGAACGAAACCGCACTGTATTTATTTACCGATGAAAATGAAACGACCGTCTCCGCCTTTCTGAAATCTCCGGGAGAAAAATATGATTTCAGCGCAGCCATCGTAGGATTGTCCGGATTTAAATTTCCCGATGTGTCGCACAGAATATCGTTAATACTGCCGGAAGACGTTTCCAGCGGGATAATATCGGCCACATGCATCTCATTTTCCGTTATTGTACCGGTCTTGTCGACGCACAGCACATCAACGCGCGCCAGTGTTTCGATGCTGCCCATCTCATGCACGAGGGTCCTCTTTTCAGCGAGTCTTATAACTCCGACAGCCAGAGCTACGCTTACCAGAAGATATAAACCCTCGGGAATCATTCCGATCAGAGCTGCGGTCGTTTTAACCACGCTTGCGGCAACAGGCATTCCCAGAGAAAGCGTCTGCCTGAAATACATGATGATCCCGAGCGGAACGATCATCAGACCGATTATTTTTATCAGAAGTGTAAGTGAACGCATCATTCCGGGCTGCTGACGTTTTTTGATCTTTTTTGCTTCGACAGTCAGCCGCGAAACATACGAATCGGCTCCGACACGCAAAAGCCGGGCATAACCCCTTCCCGATATGACATAACTGCCCGAAAGCAGGCTGCTTCCTTCATTTTTTATAATCTCATCAGATTCACCGGTCACAAGCGATTCGCTGACCGTTATTTCTCCGGATATCAGTTCCGCATCGGCGCAAATCTGACTGCCTGCCGTAAAAACAACGATATCATCCGTAACCAGATTTTCCGGTGCGATTTTTGTTTCCCGGCCTTCTCTGACCGCTGTCACATGAGGTGAAGTCAGCAATGTCAGCCGGTCAAGTATTATTTTCGACCTTATTTCCTGAATAATACCTATCAGTGTGTTCAGAAAAACAACAGGCATAAAGAACAGGTCGTTATACGCGCCCACAGCGACGACACAACCTGCCAGTATAAAAAACACCAGATTAAAATAGGTACATATATTCGTGAACAGGATCTGCCGCACCGATTTTGTCGGAGGATCAACCATGACATTCGAATAACCGGCCTTGATACGGGAAAGCACCTGTTTTTCCGTTAATCCGGTTAAGGAATTTTTTCCTTTTTTTTATATACGAAAAATCAAACATAAAAGTTTCCGGCTTACATCAAACAGTATCCCTGTTTTATTTATTTTAACATATAATTTATAACGGTGTTTTGATGTTCTGTAAACAATTGCACGGTAAAAGTCTTAAAGAGAGGCGGGGGTCAAACCCTGCCTCTCTTGATTTCATCGTATGTCCGGCAGACTCGCCGCAGCTATCGACTGACCCACCCGGCGGCTGCTTTCATCGGGAAGATGAATTTTCAGACGTGTATATAGTTCAGGGAATTCTTCCCGCAGTACCCGATTCGCTTCCCTGTATAATACCGTCCCTCCGTCTCCCGAAGATACACGTCCCATAAGCAGCACATGTCTGATATCGTAGAACAAAGCGTAATATGCGACGGCATAGCCGAAATAGACACCGACGGTCTCATATATCGCGGCGGCACGAGGGTCGCCTGCCTTCATTAAATTCTGCACCGCCTTCAATTTTTCAGCCGGTGAAGCTCCCGGATCCAATTCGATCCCGCTCTTCGGCGCCAGTTTGATGACTGCATCCTGAGAGAAATATTTGACACCGCATCCGTAGTCACCCGACCACTCGTCAACCGCCGAACCGTTTTTCACAAATTCGGAATCCCTGTTGAAATCGGCCGGAACAAACGCCAGCTCATTAAGCCAGCCCGTTATATTGCCGGCACCGTCAACGTAACCGCCTGCTTCGCTTGTACCCATAGCCACACCGAGTACATTGACATCATTCAAATCCATTGCTCCGGCCAGGGCGGTGACATCCCCGTCGTTTGCCACTTCCACAGGCACATTTCCCATTTCCGCGGCGATGTCCGTATAAATGGTCTTTACTGTCTTTGCGAACTGATCATCCGGAACTTTCAGAAAAAGCGATGAGATCATCATTTTATTATCGATCACCACTCCCGCCGTGCTGACTCCGATCCCGTCAACGGAAGGCATATGCAGAGCTGCTGTTTTCATAGCATCCAGTATCCCCGCATAATGATAGGCAGGATCGGAATTTGTTTTAGGGAACCAGACCGTTTCCTCCGAAAACACCGCTTCACCGTCTATTACCGCACTGACTTTGCGGTCGCTTCCGCCCGCGTCAAAACCGATACGGTTGCCGTTCAGGTGGCGTCCCACGGGTGACGCGGATTCACAGGTGACGGGAGCATTTTCAAGGGATCTCCATTCCACTTCAAAGGGACGTTCGAAGACTCTGGTCATAAACGCCCGGTCAAATTCGCGCAAACCGCCCTGATCATATGCCGCTTTTATTCTTGCCGCAATAACACGTGACCCCGCTATGATGACCTTGTATCCACCCCGTGTCCATAAAAGCGTTTTGACAATCCTCTCCGTAAACAGAAAATTCTCGTCGTCATGTCCGGTTCCGTCCGGATATACGGTTATTTCAAAGGCCGAAACATAATCGTTGTTCCGAACCGTTCCAATCACCAGTTTTTGTCCGCCGGCTTTTTCGGCAGCTTCCGTAAATTCACGGAAAATGACCGCCATCGGCATAAAATCCGGATCAAGGGGAGCTTTTATCTTAAGAGACATAAAATAAACCAAACCTTTCCGTGAGGATTTAAATAAATATCGCAATAATACGCAACATCACAGTGTTTCATCTGTTTCAGGCGGAATATACCGTCCTGCCGCCCTTGATCGTTTTATATATAGAAATCTCATCGTCAAAAATCACAATGTCCGCATCCTTGCCGGGTTCAAGTGAACCGATCCGGTCCCCGGCATGTATGATCCGCGCGGCATTGACCGTCACCATTCCAACAGCTTCGCTTACCGTCAGTGACGTGTGTCTGAGTATATTGGCGACAGCCCGGTTGAGCCTGAGCACGCTGCCGGCAATTGTGCCGTCGGCAAGCCTGCATTCGATCCCCTTCAGAAAAATCGGCTGTCCTCCGAGGGTATATTCACCGTCGGGCATTCCTCCGGCGCGCGTGCAGTCCGTGACCAATATCAGTTTGTCTTTCTTGAGATGCGATACGATCGAGAAGAGACCCGGGTGGATATGGAAAGTATCGGCGATGATTTCACAGGAAACATCGGAAGCAAACACGGCTCCGACGACACCGGGATTACGGTGTACCAGAGGCGACATGGCGTTGAAAAGATGCGTCGCGTGTCCGATCCCGTCGGCCACAGCACTGACCGCTTCCTCAAATGTCGCGTCCGTATGCCCCATAGACAGAAGGATATCCGTTTTCGCGGCGAGTTCCTTTATACAGACGTGACCTGTATCCATTTCGGGAGCAAGGGTCAGCGTCTTGATGATATCCGCGTTTTTTAAAACAAAGGATGCATCGGGCTTTTTTATGTTTTCCGATGCCTGCGCTCCTTTTTTAGCCGGATTGATGAACGGTCCTTCTGCGTGAACGCCGAGAATTTCAGCCCCTTCCCAGGTCAGGCTCTCCTCTTTCACACTTCGAACAGCGTCAAACGCGGCATTGATTTCATCCTCCGAAACAGTCATCGTCGTCGGTAAAAACGATGTTACACCGTTCTGCAGAATCCCCCGGGCGATAATGCGGAGCCCTTCGGCTTTTCCGTCCGATACATCCTCGCCCATATAGCCGTGGACATGTATATCGATAAAACCCGGTGAAACAAACCGCCCTTCCGCAGAGATCACTTCCGCATCCCGGGGTATGGAAGCGGAGTCTATGATATCGATGATCTGTCTGTCATAAACCAGTGCACAGCCCTCGGCAATCCCGCCGGGAGTTATAATTTTTCCTCCGGTAATATATTTCATACTTTTCCGTATAACTGTCAGCCAAAAGACCGTCAGTAAACGATCCTCCTTTATGATAAACATTTTAATGATATTATAACAAAACATAAAAAAAAATACAAGATGTTTGCCGAACTTTGATAAAAAAACAGCCGCAGGCTTATGGATATACATAATATACGAAAAAATATTTTCGTTTGTTCTTGTAATGATTGTTTGCTTATGCTAATATCATATTATAAAGTCTTTCAGCAGCCTACCATTTTTCAATCCCGCATACCCGTGTTTCCGATTTCTGATTTTGCTTCATTTTTATTCAGATAAAGCAAACCGTTCATCCGATTCACCCGATCCGGTTATACTGCGCAAAAAAGATAAAGAAGAGGTTTATGTTATGAGCAGGAATTTTTGCGCCGGATGCGGAAACACGCTTCCGGTTCATGCACGTTTTTGTGCGGTATGCGGAACGCAGGTCAACCCGGGATCGAACAATACCTGTCAAAACTGCGGGACACCTCATGCTTCCCCAGCATTGTTTTGTAAAAACTGCGGATTCCGCTTCGGCACGAAGGACCTTTCATCCCCGGAACGAACGACCTGCCGCATCTGCGGCAGTTTAATCCCGGAAACCGCTTTATACTGTTACAAATGCGGAGAAAAAGTTATCGGGAATGGTAACAACGGATTATGCGATATAAAAAAGGAAACAGCATCCGAAAATAATCAACAGGAATCGAAAACCGAAACAGAGACTGCAGAAAAACCGTCCGACATATATCCGGGAACACATCCATCCGAAAAGAAAACATATAAAACAAAAAAGCCAAAATCCGGCAATAAAATAAAAATCACGGTTTTCATCCTTGCATCCGCAACGGTTTTCTGCCTGATCATCTTTGTCTTGTATACGGACGGACTGCAGCAGTTCCCGTTCGGAAAACCAAAACCTTATGATCCCGAGGCATCCGTTTACGCGGCCGATATGGTTGACTGGCAAAACAGTCCCGATCTGAAAAAAGAACAGAATGCGATTGCAAAACGGCAGCGGGAACTGATATCCTTCCTGAAAAAAAGCAATATCGATAAAGCCGTAAAATACTTGCAACCGGATATCCAGTCCGAATGGCAAAAACGGATGAACGAAAATCCGGAAGACGCCGCAGTTTTGGCCGACGTTCTGTCAACCGCGGAAATGACATTCCTTGGAAGAGAAAATACAATAAAAGATAATCCACGCAGCCGGACGGCATCGTTTTCGGTCGTTTATGAACAAAACATATTTCTGATAACCTGGATCAAATCAAACGGGACGTGGTATCTGTATGAATTTTGACCTTTCCGCCATGATATTTAGGAGTAATCGATCATGAAAAATATGATGCGCAGATTTTTCTCTTTACTGATAACCGCAGCGATCCTTTCCGTGACGGCGTTGCCTGCATATGCGTGGCTTCAGCCTATTCACCGTGCGATCAATGACCAGGCAGTCGAAAAATTCAAAGCGATATTCAGTTCCGCAAACAAATACGAGACAGCACCCATCAGTTTCAACGAATTCTATCAGGGTGCAGGGATTTCTACCCGATCCAATTTCGCAAACACATACAGAGCCACTTCACGCACAATGCAGCTTCCCGAATGGATCGTTAACGGAGGTGACTGGGCGGATGAACCCGAAATTTACGCGTCTGTACGTCATTTTTATGATCCAATGGCCCTTTCAGGCGTTCATTATCTCACCGACCAAAGTTCAGCTTTCGGAACATTTTACGATCAGCCGCAAATTGACGCCGTAACCTGGGCTTTATCCCATAATGACAATCCGTTTAACTGGCGCAACGCTCTTGTAAATTACAAGAAAGCCATGGAAATCCCGGAGGACGGCAATAAACCGGATATTATCAGAGGAGAACATTTTAAATTAAACGTTGCCGTCAAACCGAAAGACAGAAAAGAAGAACGCGATTATTATCTTGCATATGCATATCGCGCTCTCGGTGAAACGATGCATCTTATGGCTGATATGACTCAACCCGCGCATGTGCGCAACGATTCGCACCCGTTTGACGAACCGCTGGAAGATACGATCACCGCAGAAAATGTGCGTGAATTTGCGCTTGGTTCGTCTGTCGACGCACGCATGACCGAAAATTTTTTAAGTTCCGGAGGCAGTCGTTTATACCTGCCTGAAAATCTGTTTTTTACGCTTGCCGCTTTTACAAACAAAAATTTCTATTCATCCGATACCATATATAGTAAAGACGACGGCGTATATCCGGTCAACGAAGAAATTCCGATCCCGAGCCCTCAGTTTAAAGACCTGATTCCTGGGGAAATGATGCTGAAAGGCAAAACCATAAATTTTTTAGGCACTCCTTTTTTAAACGACGTTATCCCGATGATCCAGGAAAAAGTCAGCGGTGTTATTTTTAAAAGCAAATCCTATTTTGTTCCTTCCGATAATGATTTCACAAAAAAAATGGGCAGCGTGCTTATCCCCATCGCAATTGCCGCATGCAGCGACCTGATGCATCAGTTTTATCCCACACTTGTTTTAAATACGGAATTCGGAGAACCCGAACGTTTTATCGATGACAGCAGCGAAAAACCCGAAGTTCTGTATGAAACAGAAACCAAAGCAGTCATGATTCATAAAACAGAAGAAGACCAGGCCTGGCAGGATGCGGGACTTTCCATATCATATACGGGCACCGGTGAATTGATTTTCGGGAAAAACGGGAAAGTACGAAAAATAATACCGTTATCATTCGAAAACGGTCAACTGAGCGGAATGATGAATGAAGATAAAGAATGGCTGCGGGAACCTCCCGTATTGTATCTGCAGCAAGACCCCGATATCAGATTATCAAAAGAAGAGGAATACACATCCGTCGAAGACGGAGATGTCATTTTTATACGCATCCATGCCGGAAGCCGCACCTGGACGGGTATGACTTTGAATTACAGGTTTCCCGTAGAAACACTGGAAGCCGATTACACCGAACACGGGCTTCGCGAAGAGGAAGGACATCCCGGATTCGGAGTCCGTGAATTCGCGGCGTTCGCCGAAGCAGTGAATTACGATTTACAAAATACCGAAGAAACGGTTTATCTGAACCCGCTTTTTACCGGAACGGCCGAACTGGTCTTTGAAGACGATAAAAACAAAATAAAAAAAATCATTCCGGTTTGGTTTGAAGACGGAACACTGACTGCAATCAGCGATACCGAAGAACGCATGGTCAAAGGACCTCTTTTATTATATGGTGATGAAACGGCGGAATACAAACTGAGCGACATGGAAAAACTGTATGAAATAAAAAAGGACCAGTCGGTATATTTCAGGATCAAAATCGACGAAGACAGATACCTGAAAAGCGCGCGCTGGAATTACGCTCAGAATGACGAAGAAATCGACGGGGTATATTCTGGCAGCATTACGATCGGAGCCACGCAAAAACTCCGTGAATTTGTCGTCACAATGTTTTCCTATGTATTTTATCCTATAGCAAACGCCATTCTGCTGGCCGTAGGAGAAGAAGCCAAATCAATTGAAGAGATACGTTCCATCGTCGACGGAGCCACGACAGGCGAAACGGTAAACGCCGAAATCACATTGAGCATTCTGACCGAGTCGGGCAACAAAGTCGCAATTGATTTCACTGTTTACAACGAAGAAGGCGTTCCAACCGCATCTTCCACGACAGGAACATACCAGAACGGTCGGCTGAACTTTAAAGCGGATTTCACAGACGGTTCCTCACTTGAGATGGAAGGACCGAAGGAAATGCATGGGGTATGGTAGCTCAGGCTATAGAAGGAAACTGGACGGCAACAAGAACCAAATAATCAAATTTAAACATCCTGCTTCAATCAATGCCGAATGAAGCAGGATGTTTTTTATTTTATCTTTGCTTCGACCTGCCTTTTGATCATCATATCCTTGACTTTCATGAGCCGTGTCGTGTTGCCGCGTTCGTTTTCATCAAGTTTCATTGTGATGGATTTTATGCCGGTCTGAAGCTGCGGAATCATAATGTATTCGAGCGCATTGACGCGCCGCCGTGTTTTTTCTATTTCGGCCGCAAGCATCTGCGCCGCCTTTTCCGACTCGGCGAGAAGTATCATATCCGGAAGCAGCTGTGAAAGTTCCGCAACCGCCGAATCAAGTTCTCCCGAAGTAAATGCAAAACCGTAATTCAGGCTTTCGAGGATCGAACCGGCATCATCCGTTCCTTTTTGAATGAAGCTGAAACGCGGAACACTGACGCTCATCAGATTTTTATAGGATACACGGAGTTCGCCTTCTTTTTTCGGCAGCATCAGAGCCTCTTCAAGCATTTTGGGAGACGAAACCGCTGCTGCCGTGGAAAAACTGCGGTGAACGGATTCAAGGCTGTTTTCAACCTTTTCCCGCAACAGTTTATTGATCCTGACGATATCCAAAAACTGCTTCATCAGTTCATCGCGCTTGTCTTTGAGAAGTTTATGTCCGCGCCTTGCCGTATTTATACGAACCTTGAGTTTTTTTAACTCCATGCGCGTAGGATTCACTTTGATCTCCGCCATGATATACCTCGAATGTTTCTGTTATTCCGCCGCTTTGTAATATTTGTCAAGGAATTCCGGTTTAATGCGCTTTAACTCGCTTTTGGGGAATATGCCCAGCAGTTCCCAGCCGATATTCATCGTATCATCAATGGAACGGTTGTTGTGGA
>CAZVPD010000106.1:0-13385 GCA_964628455.1 uncultured Lachnospiraceae bacterium | reverse complement strand
AATCTGGTGCTTATATTTTATTTTTTTTGGGACATTTTCAATTATGCTTGACAGGTTTTTATATAAACTTCTTGAAAAAAAGCATATCCTATGCTACAATGTAATTTAAAATACGGAATGATATTCTGCGAGGTAAATATATGTTTGAAAGATGCGAGTTTCTGCGCAGCGAAACGATGCGCAGGGGAAGCGGCGGGTATACCGGCGTTGAAAACGATTATAACCGGCTTCGCGGCTACATGGATTTTCATCCGCAGTCGGATATACACAGACGCGGTTATGCAAAAGGATTTGAGCTGAAGAACGCAACTCCGGTTATACATCCGCGCGAACTGATCGTGGGCAAACCCTGTTACCGCAGCCTGACACCCGATGAAAAAACAGATTATGACATGCTGCGCTCAAAAGCGGTTCCGGCAATGACCCCTCTCGGAGGACAGGCCTCGCATATGGCCATCGATTACGGGAAACTTCTTCGTCTCGGAATTGAGGGAATTTGCGCGGAAATCAAGGACTACAGAACCGGTCTTGACCTTTGCGAACCTGAAAATATCGAAAAAGATAATTTTTATCTCGGATGTCTGGCTGCACTCGACGGTCTTGCTGAGTATGCCCGGCATTATAAAGAACACGCGCTCTTTCTTGCCGAAAATGAGATAGATCCGGTGCGAAAAAAAGAGCTTGACGTTATTGCCGAAACCCTTTCCGTTGTCCCTTTTCATCCGGCAAAAAGCTTTCGGCAGGCGCTGCAAAGCATCCATTTTGTTACTTTTTGTCTTGAGGGCTTATATCAGTTCGGACGCCCCGACAGATATCTGATCGATTACTATCGCAAAGACATCAGCGGCGGTGTCCTGACACGTGATGAAGCTCTGGAACTGATCACCTGCACCTGTCTTCTTTTTAACGATTACATATCGCGCGGTCTGGCGGTCGGTCTGATGGTGGGCGGAAGGGGTCCCGACGGAAAAGATGTGACAAACGAACTTACATATTTGTTTTTGGAAAGCATTGAGCATACGCGAATGATCTATCCCGGACTTTGCCTTTGTTGCAATTCCGACACGCCCGATGATGTGCTTGATCTTGCCTGCCGTTTACTGGGAGAGGGATATTCTCATCCTGCCATATTCAACGACGACATCATTATAAAAGGGCTGATGTTTTACGGCCTTCCTTATGAGCATGCATGTGAATATATTCACAGTACCTGCGTCGAGATCACCCCGTGCCGCCGTTCGGCTGTTTGGGTCGCCAGTCCCTATCACAATCTGACGCAGTATCTGATCGACGTATTGTCCGATCCGGACATCGACAGCAAATGCGGGACATATCAACGTCTCGAGGATTTATACAGGGAAAGATTAAAGACAGCCGTATGCAATGAAGCGATATCGCAGAACAGACAGCAGCTTGAACGCAGACTACACGGAGGGGATCCGCTGGTTTCATGCTTTGTCGACGATTGTCTTGCCAGGGGGCGTGATGTTGACAACGGAGGAGCACTGTATAACTGGATTATGCCTTCTTTTGTCGGCATGTCCAATTTAGCGGATTCACTGATGACTATAAAAAAACTTGTTTTCGAAAACAGCGAGCTGTCTCTTTCCGAAGTATACCGGATGATACAAAACAATTATGAAGACAATGAGCCCTTAAGGCAGCGTATATTAAACAGAATAGATAAATACGGCAACGATGAGGATGAACCGGATGAGATCGTCAGGACTATAACAGGCTGGATAACATCCGAGGTCTCCAAATACAGAACATACAGGGGAGATAAATTTATACCGAGTTTGTTCTGCTGGGTCATGCATGAAGCGCTCGGACGCGGAACCATTGCGACTCCGGACGGAAGACCCGCAGGATTTCCGTTCGGCGACGGTTCGGGTCCTGCCCAGGGCAGGGAAAAGAAGGGACCGACAGCATCCGTTTTATCCTCTACCAAGTGGGATCATTATCCGTTTATCGGCGGGATCGCAGTCAATCTTAAATTCGCAAAAAATGTTTTTACCGAAGATTCGAGACCGAAGCTGATGACTTTGATTAAAACATATCTCAGCCGCGGCGGTTTTGAAATACAGATCAATGTTGTAGACCGCGAAATTCTTATCGACGCGCAGGAACATCCCGAAAACTACCGGGATCTTGTGGTCCGGATCGGCGGTTACAGCGATTATTTTATACATATCGGCAAGAATATGCAGGATGAAGTCATTCTGCGTACCGAGCACACACTATAATTACGAACGCTTTATAAATAAAGGATATTATAATGACTTATTCATCCGAAAAGGGAACCGTATTCAACATACAGCGTTTTTCGATACACGACGGACCGGGAATTCGTACGACGGTATTTATGAAAGGGTGCAATCTCCGGTGTTTTTGGTGCCATAATCCCGAATCGATTTTTCCCGGTCCCCAGATACAGTATTTCGAAAAAAAATGCATCGGCTGCCGTCTGTGTACCATATGTCCGAATGCTGCGCACATTTTCAACGAAAAACACATTTTCGAACGATCACTCTGCATCGGATGCGGAAAATGTGCCGAGTCCTGTTATTCCGAAGCCCTCGTTTTGACAGGCAGGGAATATGAAAAAAACGACCTTTTCAATGAAATAAAAAAAGACGAACCGTTCTATACCGGAGGAGGAGGAGTGACTTTTTCCGGGGGAGAACCGCTGCTTCAGGCCGGTTTTATCGCTTCGGTGGCTGAAATGTGCCATAAGGCAGGCATATCCGTGGCTATAGACACCGCCGGATGCGTCGAATACAGTGAATTCGAAAAAGTCCTTCCGTTTGCGTCCTTGTTTTTATATGATATTAAACATGCGGACAGCGAACGTCATAAAGGGTATACGGGAAGAGAAAATCATCTGATTCTGCAGAATCTGCGCCGTCTGCTGGAATCGGGAGCCGATATCTGGATACGGGTCCCGCTTATTCCCGGGATGAATGCAAGCAGGGAGGATGTGGCGGATATCGCCCGGATAACAGCCGATTTACAGATCAAAACAGGAAGAAAGATCAAAAAATTCGAATTTATGCCTTTTCACGGAACTGCCGAAGGTAAATATGACAGTCTCGGAAAAAAATACGACGCCGCAGGCAAAAAAACAATAGAAAAAAATATTCTCGCAGACTACTATGATCTCGTTTATTCCATTTTAAATTCGGATACAAAAAAAGTATAAGGAGTAACGCATTGAAAGTTCTGATTTTATCCATAACGGCAGGCCAGGGCCATAATACGACAGCGGCCGCGCTGAATTTATGTCTCGAAAATCTCGGAGCGGAATGCAGGCTTCTGGACACTTACAGTTATCTGAATAAAATGCTCGGAGGAACCGTTTCGAAAGGTTATCTTCTGTCGGTGGAAAATGCGAAATTTGCATACGCAAGGGTTTATAAGCATCTTGAAAAACGTAAAAAGAACGCGAATAAGTTATCGGCCACGCGGCTGACAAACATGCTGTTCACGAAAAAAATGAAAAAATACATCGATATTTACGATCCCGACGTTATAATCTGCACACACATATTTTCGGGTATGATTATCGACCTTTTAAAACAGCGTCATACCATACGCGCCAAAACCATCGGAATCGTGACTGATTTTACCATACATCCGTATTGGGAGGAAGGACTTCATCTCGATTATATTGTCATTGCCGGTGAGAATTTGAGCATCAGCGCGAAAAAGAAAGGCTTTGTCGATCAGCAGATATTGCCGTTCGGAATTCCCATACATCCGAAATTCGCCGTGAACATCCCGAAAGACGAAGCGCGGGAGAGTATAGGTCTGGATCCCGATGCGCCCACACTGCTCCTGATGGGGGGCAGTATGGGTTACGGACATATTACCGAAACGGTTGAATTGCTGGACAGCATCGATTTGGATTTTCAGCTGATCATCGTATGCGGCAGCAATTCCGAAGCGAAAAACGAGATCGACAGGATGGCAACCAAAAAGAGGATCGTTAATTACGGATTTACGACAAATGTGAATGTTTTGATGGATGCCGCAGACTGTATTATCAGTAAACCGGGCGGGTTGACTACTTCGGAAGCGCTGGCAAAAAAACTGCCTATGATTTTGGTCAATCCGATCCCAGGCCAGGAAGAACGCAATGTCCAGTATTTACTGAACAACGGGGTGGCGATGGCCATCAGCGATACGAACACGCTGGATTCGATTATTTACGAACTCTTCGGAATTCCCGAAAAACTCGAAATCATGAAAAAATCGATAGAATTGATCCGTAAACCCGAGGCGACCAAAACCCTCTGCGAATTTATCATGAATATCAAATAAATATAAAAAAATTTAAACCGTTTTCCGCCGGATTCGTGTTTTGATTTTTATATTTCTAACTGCGGCGGAGAAACGGAAATACTCTATTATGAACTGCTGCTCAGGTGAAAACTATACGCTGTTATGTGATTTTTATGAACTGACGATGGGAAACGGTTACTTTATCAACGGATTCAAGGACCGTATCACGTACTTTGATGTTTTTTTTCGCAAAATTCCCGATAACGGCGGTTTTGCGATCGCTTGCGGGCTTCAGCAAATTGTCGAATATATCCAGAATATCGAATTTACCGAATCGGATATTGAATATCTCCGTTCCAAAAAAATATTCGACGGCGAATTTCTGAAGTATCTGCGGAATTTCAGGTTTACAGGCGATATTTATGCCATACCCGAAGGAACCCCGGTGTTCCCCGGTGAACCGATACTGACCGTCCGCGCACCTGCGATCGAAGCGCAGTTTATAGAAACGTTCGTTCTTCTTTCGATCAATCACCAGTCTCTGATCGCAACCAAAGCAAACCGTATCGTCAGAGCAGCTAAAGGGCGCCCTGTCAGCGAATTCGGTTCACGCCGTGCACAGGGACCGGGCGGTGCGATTCTGGGGGCTCGCGCCTCCTACATTGCGGGCTGTTCCGGGTCGGCCTGCACAATCGCCGAACAGCGTTACGGCGTTCCGGCAGGCGGGACCATGGCACATTCCTGGGTTCAGATGTTTGATGACGAATACTCAGCCTTTGATACATACTGCCGGCTGTATCCCCTGAATCCGACGCTGCTGGTCGATACATTCAATACATTAAAACACGGGGTCCCGAATGCAATACGGGCGTTTAAATCCAACGGGATCCGGAAATGCGCGGTCAGGATCGACTCCGGCGACCTTGCGTATTTATCGGTCAAAGCGCGGGAAATGTTGGATGCCGAAGGTATGACGGAATGTAAAATTATCGCTTCGAATTCACTCGACGAGCATATCATTCGCGATATACTCAGTCAGGGTGCGATGATCGATTCTTTCGGCGTGGGGGAAAGGCTTATCACATCTCAAAGCACACCTGTTTTCGGGGGGGTCTATAAACTTGTTGCCGTTGAAGATTCCGAAGGCAATATCATTCCGAAAATAAAAATCAGTGAGAACAGCACAAAAATCACCAACCCTCATTATAAAAAAGTATACCGGCTCTATCAGAACGAAACCGGAAAAGCGGAAGCCGATCTTGTCTGCGTCCATGATGAGATCATCGACAGCACACAGCCCCTGACGATATTCGATCCGGATTACACATGGAAACGCAAAACTCTGGTTGATTTTACGGTTTCTGAATTGCAGGTACCCGTTTTTATTAAAGGGGAGCTGGTTTATAAATTACCCTCCTCCGATGATATCAGAAATTATTGCAGGGAACAGGTTGGGCTTCAGTGGGATGAGGTGAAGCGTTTTGAAAATCCGCATAATTATTACGTGGATCTGTCACAGAAACTCTGGGATATAAAAAACCGGATGCTGAGCAAACCGGACCCTTCTGCCGTCTGATTTTCCTCTCATATGAAAATCCGCCGGACATATCAGGAACGATATGTCCGGCGGACTGTTTATTTCCGGCATGCATGAACGATAACGGCGGCGGTGCGGTTCTGCTCGTACAGGTTATTTCGATCCCGCGGAATCATCTCCGAGAATCATCAGGGCTTGATAGGGTTCGAATTTTACTTTAAAAGAAAAGGGTTCCGCGCGGTCAAGTACCGCGTCGTTTTGGGGATCATAAACAACGATGCCTTCGGTAAAATTGCGGACGGACGCTTCGGTTTCGATCGTCCTGTCCGAAGTATTCACCGCCAGAATACTCCTGCCGTATTGATTTTGGCGGCACAGATAAATAATATCCGGATGATAATCCGAAAAAATCAAATCGGGTTTCAGATAATCCCGCAGCATGCCGATAAGACCGTCCATACTGCCGAAGATCTCCGCACCGCATTTTTGCAGCCGGCCGAGATCCTCGGAATATTCGGGATCATAAAGCCCGATGACTTTGACCCCGCTTTTATTCATGCGGGATACGAGTGATACGGTTTCTTCACTGACATAACAGGCTGGAAAAATCATAATTCCGTAATCCTCTCCGCCCGGGGTTCTCATGACGCCGCCGCAAAAATCGGAAAGGCCGGCAGTATTTAAATCAAGAAAATCAAAATCAAGCTGGTGATTCAGCAATCCGTTGTAAATACCGCATAAGCTGTGCCAGCAGGCATTATTCTCGCGAATCCGGTTTAATTCGTTATATATCTGTTCTCCGAACGGGATATAATTAGCCTGAATGGTTTCGATGGGATAATAAACGGCAATATCACACAGGTGTTTTCCGCCGCCCATGATTTTGTCGATGCGTCCGATTGTATCGTTCCATTCGCGGTATTTATCCGGCGGAAGGGCATGGTCTCCGAAGTAGGAAGTGAAAACATCGACTCCCAAAGCGTATTGTGCCGTCACTGTCCCCAGCATTTGGCCGGGTGTGACATTCCCGCCCTGAGCATGTGCCGAAACTTCGCTCATGACATGCTTTCTTCCGTAAGCATGAGCGACCGAAGAGATCAGTTTTGGAGTAAAGGCGTCTGCGCGCGTTCGTTCGGGCGTACCGTTGAGCATATCGATACCGGGATAATGCATATGGCGAAGCAGGGAGAACAAATTTCCTTCAAATACCGGATGGTAGCGAATATCGTCTTCGAGAAGAACATGCCCGGAAAAAGGGATGTTGACCTGTGCGCAGTAATCCGATATCTGCGCGAAAAAACTTTCTTCGTATAATTTGCTCAGCATACGATAAAAATCCACGCGTATCTGCCTTGCCATTTTTGTTTTACCGGTGAACAGACAGGTAAGCCGGGGAAGAATGTCGTATCCGTATTCGGACATGAACCGATTTTCGAGATCCGCTCCCCAGTTTACCACGGGAAGAAATTCCATTGTTTCATCAAATTCATCATGAACCGAAGAAGGAAACAAACCGGCATTGATATACGCACCCATATAGGACGGTTCGTCCGTGAAAATGGCTTCGGCACCGCCGCAGTCTTTTGTATAAAACGCATATTTTTTATAGGTGTTTTCTATAAAAGCGCTGACCGCATTTCTGTTGGAGACATCGATATAACGGCGGCTTTCGGCAACGTTGTGAACAGCGTGCGTTCCTTCATACATATATTTCCGCAGGAAATAAACCGTTGTCAAAACTTCGCCGGATTCGTTTGATTCACAGATCCCGTTCTGAGTATTCCTCAGGTCGTAAATTTTATAGGGATTGAACATATCATGATCCGATATGGATTCCAATCCGTCCGACCGATAGGAATATGCCGCAAGGACATGCAGGTGCCCCTTCGGAAAATCTATACGGATCTTCTCACCCGGTGCGGCGATGGCCGTTTTCATGCAGACGGCCTGTGCCTGATATTCGGGATGATCCGCAAGGGTCAGACCGCCCGCTGTCCCGCTCGGATATGCTTTTTCATCATAAAGCCAGACGCGCAGCCCCATCTCGCGGCAGCTTTGCAGGATATGACGGAAAAGCTGCCATTCCTCCTCGTCCTTCAGATAATGATGAAAGCTTACGTTGGTCACGATCCCGCCGTATCCGTTGTCCGCGTGCTCTTTTAATTTTGCCGAAATAATATGCATTTTTTCGCGGATAGTCATTGTCGGATCATAAGGGAAACCGTGACATATTTTGAGCGGTCTGTTTTTATTGGGTTCCGCAACATAAGCTTCGCGGATCGTATCGAGCATCATACAGTCACTCTCCTTTAAGTGCGGCATATTTTGAATCCTTTTTTATTTCACGATAAAAATCTGTATAGGCATGTATGTTTGCGGCAACAACCGATGAAGAGGCATCCAGGGGGAGAGGTTTTTGTTCGAGAGAGGAGATCATACCTCCGGACTCCCCGACAATAAGAGAACCCGCCGCGTAATCCCAGGGTGAGAGCGATGATTCGAAAAAAAGACCGCATCGTCCGCATGCGATATAGCAGAGATCCAGAGCCGCAGAACCGGAACGGCGTATATCATGGGAAGCCAGAAACAATTTTTTTACAAGGTCAAAAGTATGATCGGCGTTTTCACGCCTGTAGGGAGTTGTACCGAAAGAAACAAGAGAATCCCGCAAAGGATTGTCGCCCGCATATATCCGTTCTTTCCGGAGAAAAGCCCCTTCTCCGCGCACGGCATAAAACATTTCGTCAAGATACGGATTGTAAACCGCACCGGCTGACATGATTCCGTCGCGGCACAGTCCTACCGATATCGCGCTGTGTCGGTAGCCGTGCATGAAATTCGTCGTCCCGTCAATGGGATCGATAATAAAGCTGAGGCCTTCAGTGAGTAATTCCGAATGGTTTTCCGCACTCTCCTCTCCGATAAAAGATGCTTCCGGAAGAAGCAGGGACAGCCTGTCATACAGAAAATTCTGAACTTCCAGATCATAGACCGTAGCAAAATTTGCGGTTCCCGGTTTAACCGTCATATTATCCGTAATGTTATGCGCGGATGTTACTATTTTACCCGCTTCATTCAGAATATCCAGAATTTTATAAATTAATCGCATGCTGAATGCTCCCGATCCGTTAATTTTATATTGCGGAGAATTGTTTCGCGTTTACGCCAGGAATAGGCGCGCCGGTTGAATTCACGGTCATCCATATCCGTGATGGCTTCGAGATCCAGAAACGGAATCCGGTCCTGCCGGAAGAAATCAACGGGAGTGCTGTGAATACCGCGGTTATGAGGGCAGACCTTCTGGCATATGTCACAGCCCCACACATAAGGGCTTGATTTTACCAGGCGCTGTTCTTTTTCTGTGAGCAAACCCTTTTTTTGGGTCAGTTTTGACAGGCAGGAATCGTGTGAAGGACAATTTAAACGGCAGGCTCCGCAGCCGGAGCAGCGCTTTATACCATAAAGGACTGTTTCATCTGTTTCGGTATCCGTAAATATTTCTCCGATAAATACATAGGATCCGTATTTTTCATGGATCAGCAGACCGTTATCACCGATCAGACCAAGACCTGCCTTTGCGGCTGCAGCAACTTCGGCAACAGGTGAGTGGTCGGAAAATCCTTTGATATTATTTTCCGGGAATTCGCTTTCGATCCGGCTGAATAAATGTTTAAAGAAAAGATGGTAATCACGGGATACGGCATAATGCGAGACATTCTGCCGTGCGAATTCGCCCGTATAATACGGAACCAGAAAAAAGAGCACGTTTTTCGGCACGAATGAAAGCAGCCGTTCATTGATGACGACGCATTCGGAAAAAGGGATGACGCCGGTATATTCTATTTTATGGCTTTTTAAGATGCCGGTGATTTTATCATACATCAGTCCGTCCTGCATTCGTATAAACCTGTCATATTTCCCGGGCCTGCAAGAGCATATTTATGATAGAAGTAGATCGGTATCGCGGACCATCCGTGGCAAAGGCTCCCCGCGTTTCCGAAATCCGACGCTCCCGCAATCGTTTCCCAAAAAGTCGTCGCGTTGTTATATAGCATAGTTCCCCATTTTTCGGCTATCTGACCGAATACAAAACGCGCATAGACCGATGGGCGGCGCATGAGCGCTTCATACTTAAATATGCTGTGGCTGATGGTTGAACCGATCAGTTTATTCTCCGCCAGTATCCGCAGAAGGTCTTCCATTAAGGCCGCGGGACAAATATCGGCGTTAACAATAAGCGACTGGGTCAGTTCGCAATAATGATAGATTCGGTCGTTTTTCAGATAGGATGCGTAAACGCCCGTTTCTTCGTTCCGGAATGCCGAATGCACGGCTTCATTAAGCCTCAGACGTACTCCGTCATAATATTGCGCGTCATTTTCCAGTCCCAGCATTTTCAGCATGTCTGAAAAAGAACGCAGACCGAGGGAAACGAATGCATTCAAGGGAGCATCGTAGGTGACGTCACAATCGGCAACCGCACCGGATATCGAACCGGACAGTCCCTCCTGCCACTCATAGAAATTCCAGTATTCCTCTTCTTTGAAACATGCGATCAGACCGTTTTCCGGATCAATGCGCCGGATGAATTCACCGGCAATACGGCGCAGCACCGGAATCATCTCGGCGGCAAATAAAAGGTCGGACGAATATAAGACATATTCATATACCTGTGTCAGGAAGACTGCTGTAAACGAAGGTATCGTGATCGGAACCCTTGCCGGAGCGCACAGCTCGAGCATGTTGTCATCACGGATCGAAAAGGCCATCAGCCTTAAAGAAGCTTTTGCAAAATCGAATTCTTTAAAAGCGTAATATCCGCAAAGCATCTGATTGCGCGAATCCATTGTATAAAGGGCCTGTTCACGCCACGGACAGTCTTCATAATGCTCATGCATGCACATAAGAAGGGTATAAACGGAAACATCGTATATTTTATTGTGCAGATTGTCGGCACATCTGAACGTGATCCGGTCGGTTACGGGGTATTCTGTCTGATATATTCCGGCATAATATAAAACAAACGACGGCGCGTAAACGTGGACCTGCAGGTAACGCAGACCGAGACGCAGAAAGGGATTTATGAATTTATTCCTGCCTTTTTTCCCATAATAAGCCGCGCAGAAATTACGGCCGCCGACGTAAGTTCTGACCCTGAGGTCTTCAAGGTGTTCGCCCCAGCCCGTCAGTATCAGCGCGTCACAAGGCAAATCAATATCAAAGGATAAAAAACCGGCGTTTTCTTTTTCAAGATCCATCAGAACAAAAGTCCCGTCGACTCCGTTACCGATGACGGGGATCCCTTCCGCGGCAGGAAGCATTATTTTCGAACCGGACTGCATGAACGCAAGCGAACTGTACTGCATGCGCTGCGACATGGGGCCGTCTGTCGTATCTCTGAATGTTCCGCGAAGGGTCAGATAAGAGACAATATCTTCGCTTATCGCGAGTTTTTTTACCGGTCTCGGGAAAATCGTCATGGATTTGCTGACGATGACCGGCAATTCGGGATCCGGGACATCTTTTCTGCTGTCATAATAAAAGGAGTAACCCAGCTGTCCCGTCACTTTATCGACGGACCGGCCCATATCGAACCGCAGATCAGGGCTTACCTTCGTGTTGCCGGAACTCACAAGGACCGTTTCACCGTTATGGGACAAACGGTATATCAAACCGGCTGTTTCTGCCCGCCGGGTAGAACTGTCCTCTCCCTGATGATAACAATCGATTCGGATGTGATTTCGACCCGCGGCAAGCAGGCCGGTTATATCCAGTTCGTCGTATATTTTATATTCCGGAAAATCCGCATACTGACCGGTTCCGGCAAAGCATCCGTTTATATACAGCGCGTAATTAGAATCGATACTGATCAAAAAAACATATCTGCCGGAAATTTCACTCAGTTGAAGCTCATCAAAAAAAGTCAGATACACGTTTGGTTTATCATAATCTTTGTGCCATATCCATTTTGCACTGTCAAATACAGAATCCATACTATACCCCTTTGCATTCGTCCGTTAAACCGATTGTATCCTGATTATATCATTGTTGATTGACAAAAACAATAGTTTGCAGTAAAATATACATAACGGAATGATTTGATCCGTGAAAACATGAAATTCAGCCGGTTGTCCGGAAATGTATTTTATACAAGAATAAAAACGGGAGTCAATGAATGGCAGCGATAAAAACATCCGCAAAGGAAGCAAATAAATACGGAAATCAAAGTATATCGGCACTCAAAGGAGCTGACAGGGTAAGGCGCCGTCCTGCGGTCATCTTCGGGTCGGACGGGCTGGAAGGCTGTGAGCATTCGGTGTTTGAGATTGTTTCGAATGCGGTTGATGAAGCGCGTGAAGGTTTCGGCGATGTGATTAAAGTCACGGTCTGTTCGGATAAATCCATTGAAGTGGAAGACAACGGCCGGGGCGTTCCGCTCGATTATAACGAAAAAGAAGGCCGTTACAACTGGGAGCTTGTATTCTGCGAATTATATGCAGGAGGGAAATATAACAACAATGCAGGCTCTGGCAGTTATGAATATTCGCTCGGACTAAACGGGCTGGGTGCGTGCGCAACACAATACAGCTCCGAATTTATGACTGTCAAGTCCAGCGACGGCAGATATTTATATGAAATCGACTTTAAAAAGGGAGAGGTATCGGGTGAACTGAGGCGCCGTGAACTGACAAAAAAAGACAAGCAGAACGGAACGGTCATTCGCTGGCGCCCGGATACCGAAGTTTTTAACGACATCGATATTCCGAAGGAATATTATATGCAGATGCTGAAAAGACAGTCGGTCGTCAACAGCGGCATCCGCTTTCTTCTGCGCTGGCAAAACGCGGACTCGTTTGAGGAAAACGAATTTTTGTATAAAAACGGAATCATCGATTATGTGTCGGAACTGGCGGGAGACAGCGCAATGACAGCACCTGTTTTATGGAAAACCGAAACATCCGGCCGTGACCGCGCCGATAAAGACGAATATAAATTAAAAATTGAAGTATCTTTTTGCCTTTCAAACACAATCAATATCATCGAATATTATCATAATTCAAGTTTTCTGGAACACGGAGGCTCTCCCGAAAAAGCTCTGAAAAGCGCATTTGTATTTTCGATCGACAAATATTTGAAATCCTCCGGAAAATACAATAAAAACGAGCAGAAAATCACTTTCGGCGACATCGAAGACTGCCTGATCTATGTGTCAAACAGTTTTTCCACGCAGACTTCCTATGCCAATCAGACGAAAAAAGCGATCACGAACAATTTTATAACCGAAGCTGTCACAAACTTTTTAAAGCACCAGACGGAAGTTTACTTTGCCGAGAATCCCGCAGAAGCGGAACGGATCGCAAATCAGGTGCTGATCAACAAACGCAGCCGGGAAAGAGCGGAAACGACGAGACTCGATCTGAAAAAGAAGCTGACCGGTACAATGGATATCGCCAACCGTGTGGAGAAATTTGCAAACTGCCGCACCAAAGACATTGACAGGCGGGAATTATATATCGTCGAAGGGGACAGCGCGCTGACTTCATGCAAACTGGGACGTAATGCC
>CAZVPD010000105.1:0-13459 GCA_964628455.1 uncultured Lachnospiraceae bacterium | reverse complement strand
GCCTTTTATCATATTTAAGGTGTTTTTTAGCTTTTAATTGCCGGAAACAGGCAGTTTAAATTATGTAAAATCATTCATCTAAAATCCCAATGCTGATTATCCGTTGTTTCAACGATAACCGAGACCTGTCCTGTCAGAATTATAATAATGTATTGCCGGCATATTTTGAAACGGCACTCCGGACAAACTTGCGGATGCGGCAGATGATGCCGAAATGCTCAATATTATAAAAAACACCCCGACCATCGACTTTGGATTTACATATCTGCTTGCTCTTCAGAATCCGTACGGGAAAACAATTCGGGAAAATTGTCTTCATACTATGCTTCGGTTGAGAAACAAGCCGAAAAAAAACCGGCTAAACTGCTTGAGAGTTTCGCGGCTGCGGAATAAAGAGAAACAAGAAGCGTTTTATAATCTGAAATAAATCGCATTCGTTACTTCGTTATTATTTTATAAAAAGAGGGAAGAAAAATGATTCAGCCTATTTCCGATATCAGAAAAAGCACAAGGACATTAAACGATAACATGACCGCCTATTCTCCTCAATCGAAAACAGATTGGGAAAATTACCGGATAAAATTGACTGAGCGCATTCGCTTAAGCTCGGGAATTGATCTGCTGCGGCATGATGCCCCGTTAAATCCCGGAATATCTGCGGCAGCTGAATATGATGATTATATCATTGAAAAAGTTTATTTTCAAAGCCTGCCCGGTTTTTACGTCACGGGAAACCTCTTTCGTCCCAAAGATACCTCTAAAAAATATCCGGCGATTTTGAATCCGCACGGTCACTGGAAAACCGGACGGATATACAATGCAGAAGACGGCGCTCTGCCTCAGCGCTGCGCCAATTTGGCTAAACGGGGTTTTGTAGCCTTTTTATACGACATGATCGGTTACAATGACAGCTGTCAGGTACCACATAAATTCAATGACAGGGAAGCGGATTTATGGAATATAGGAAGATTCGGACAGCAGCTCAATAACAGCATTAAATCAGTGGATTTTTTAATGACGCTTCCATATGTCGATACAGACAGAATAGGCTGTACCGGAGCGTCCGGAGGCGGTACACAGACTTTTTTCCTTGCAGCCGTCGATAACCGCATCAAGGCTGCGGCACCTGTAAATATGGTTTCGGGAATCATGCAGGGCGGGTGTAATTGCGAAAATGCTCCGTATCTGCGTACCGTCTGCTGTAACATCGACTATATGTCTCTGACAGCTCCCCGTGATGCCTTTATGTCGGGATGCGACGGAGACTGGACAGTTCATTCTCCGGTGAGTGAATTTGTTGCGGTCGGAAATATATATAAATTATACGATGCCGGACAAAAACTCGTTACTTTTTATCAGCACTCGGGCCACAACTATAACCGGCCGATCAGAGAACGCGTTTATGATTTTTTCTGTAAAGCTTTTGGTGTTGAAAATAAATATGCCGGTGAAGTTGAAACGGATATTAATCCGGAAAGCCTATTGCTGAACACAGTGCCTGAATTGCCCGGTGCTGTCCGGGGTGATGAAGAATTCTATGAGATGCAAAAAAATATCATTACGAAAAACATATTAAAAATGTCAGATGATGAAAATCTGTCTTTACAGAAAGAAATATTCGGTATCAACGCCTGGGGTTATTGTCATCCGCTGCAAAGGTTATTGAGCAGTTCGGCGGAAAACGGCATACATACGGATCAATATGAAGTTTATGAAGATGCCCGGTCACATGTTTTATATGAAAAAATTTACAACGATAATGCCGTATTCGCAAAAGCCGTCGTGTATCTTTCAGACGGCGAAATGCCGCCGGTGTCGCATTTTTTGATGCAAGGTTATACCGTAATTATACCTCGGTTATTCAAAGAAGACGATTTATACGGTCTGCTGCCAGAAACCGATTCGAATTATTATTTTGCTTATAATTATTCGGATGACGCGCTGAGGATCTGTGATCTGTATAATCTGCATGTATTCTTTCAGCAGAACGATATTCCGATACATGAGATTGCGGCTTCGGGCAAATACGCCGCTTTATGCAAAGCTGCGGAACCTTTTCTCGTAGACAGGAAACTGACCGTTTACCCGGACATTCCCGCTGAAAAACAATGGTGGCTTAAAAAAATTTATATTCCGGGAATGATGCTGATCAAAAGCACGGAAAAATAAACAACGTCCGGATCTGTATTCCCAATCATGTAAAACGATGCATTCAATGAGATATAACTTCAAATATGCGATATCTGAAAGGATAAAGTAACATGACGGTCAGAGAAAGATTTAAAAAAATATTGAATTTCGAAAGCGTTGACAGGCTGCCCCGCATAGAATGGGCAGCCTGGTGGGGAGAAACCGTCGAAAAGTGGAAAAGGGAAGGTCTTGACGCTTCGTTCAATACAGAGCAGATCCTTGATTATTTCAATATGGATAATCTTGTCTGTATCGGAGTTACACCGGAACATCCTACGTCCGGAATTCACGGCGGTGGTGTTGTTTCCTGTGAAGCCGATTACGATATAATTCGGAAAACAGCCTATTCGGATGCAGTTATCGGGCGCTTTACGGAATCCGTTAAACCGCTTCTGCGCAGATATGAGAACGGAGATTTTCCGATAAGGGTTTGGCTGGACGGATTCTTTTGGTATCCTCGTAAATTATTCGGAATCGAACCGCATTTGTTTGCCTTTTATGATTATCCCGAACTGATGCATCAGATGAATGAAGATCTGGCTGATTTTAATATCAGGGCTGTAAATGCGCTCTATGAAATCATGACACCTGAAATGATCGGTATAGCGGAGGATATGTCATATAATCACGGTCCTATGCTTTCACATGATTTATTTTCGGAATTTATCGGTCCGTATTATAAAAGAATAGCGCAGGTCATCAGGCAGCGTGATACGAAACTGATGATTGATTCCGACGGTGATATAACCGAAATGATTCCGTGGATGCTCGATGCGGGAATTGAAGGTGTTTATCCCCTCGAACGGCAGGCAAATGTTGATATTTCATATATCCGTTCCGAATATCCGCGTTTTCTCATGATGGGCGGTTATGATAAAATGGCAATGCCCCTCGGCGAAGAAGCCATGAGGGCGGAATTCGAACGCATTATGCCTGTTGTCAGGAGCGGAGGGTATATTATGTCTGTCGACCATCAGACACCGCCGGGAGTATCACTCGAAAATTACAGGATATATTCCCGGTTATACAATGAATATGCATTGCAGATAAAGACGGATTAAACATAAAAGAAACTCCTGCTTTTTTTAGACAGGAGTTTCGGATTTAATGAAAGGCAGAATTCTTTATCCTGGCAAACCTGTCACAATCGTCGGTTTACCTTCCTATTATACCCGACGGTACGATGACGGTTGCCTGCAATCCGAGGGGAACAAGTGAATTCTGTCTTGATATTTATGAGGATCCTCTGTTTGCCGAACCATTGTTTGACTATTTAACCGATACGACGATCATCCGCATAAAAGCATGGGATAAACGTTTTACGGGCAGTGAAATGCTGGAAAGCGTTTTTTCGCAGACGATTCCGTTCAGCTATTGAGCAGTGATATGTATCGTGATCTAATCCTGCCGAGACACAAATGCCTGGTATACGCTCTTTCGTATGGAAAAAGGCCGAATGCGGTTCACCTGTGCGGTGATGCTTCGAGACATTTCGGATGATACGGGGTGTATTGAATGTGCGGTCCTTTGATACGGGATTTCCGCTGGATTTCGGAGATGTTGTCAGACAGCTCGGTCCTGACGTGACCGTGCAGGGCGGGTCTGCTATGCTGCTGCTTCACGGAATCCCGGACACCGTAGCTTCGGAATGCCGCAGAATAATAAATAAAATTATGCCGTATACATAAAAATTATTCTTCGTGACGAAACAATATTTCTCCGGTTGTCCCGCCCGAAAATATCCGGACAATGTATCATGCGGCTCTTGAATACGGGATATTTAAATTATGACCGCAAAGCTGACCGAAATTATATAAATATCCCGGAATTCAAATAAATTGTTTTAATTTTATCTGTCGATTGTCAGCAGTCTTGCGGGATTTCGTATGAGAAGCGCCTCTGTTTCATAGTCCGAAAAATGTTTATTTTTCATAACCGGCAGCACATGACGTAAAATATGTGCATATCCGCCTCCGCCGAACCTGTAAAGCTGCATTTTAGAAAACGTATCATGACCGAGTACGATCTGATCCAGATAACCTTCGTCAATGAGTGAACGAATTCCGGAAATCCGAGCGGAGTCGTTCGGATAACAAATGGAATGCCCCAAAACAAAATCTGTTCCGAATGTATCGAATTCTACGGTAATGCCGCGGTCAAGAAAACGTCGGAGCAGATCGGTTTTATCCCACCAGCGGTCGGTATGTCCCAGTATAACCTTACTAAGGTCACAACCGGTTTCTTCGAGTATGTCTAGAGCTTCCCAAACTCCGTTTTCGTAAAAATCGATGTGCGTTGTTACAGCTGCACCGGTTTCACGTTGTGCAATACCGGCTGCTTTCATAGCGGCCTTTTCGCCTTCGCCGAAATTCGAAATACCCATTTCCCCGATCACGCCGCATTTTATACCTGTATCAGCAACCCCGTCTGTTAGTTCACCGATAAAACATTCGGCCGTCTGATGTACGGTCATGGTCCGGAACTCGGGAGGATGCCGGCTTTCGCAATATAAACCCGTTGACATGATAATATTGACGCCGTTTTTTTGGGATATGGTTTTTAATGCCTCGGGATTTCTGTATAAACCGGCCGATGAAACATCGGCAACAGAAGCTCCCCCGGCCTTTAAAAACATGGATAATTCATCCGAAGCAAGATCATGATCCGTCTGGACCATATTATCGGCCGACATGTGGGCATAATAAATTAATTCGGTTCTGTTTGAAAGTGCTACCGGATTGAATAAAAAATCGAAATCGCGATTATGCCTGAAAGGTGCCAGCGAATCCGGATCAGGCGGATCATTCCACAAAATATGTTCGTGCATAAGCGTCACACCCAATGCTTCGGGTTTTATTTTTCCGCATACAGTCTGAATATACATGATAATTACTCCCGCTTCATATCTTGATTTTTCGGCTCGTTTAAGTGTTTTTTTATAATCAGGTGTCGGATTGTATCCGGCGGAAAGATTTCTTCCGTTTTATTATTTTCGTATTCAAGGACAACCGTCTTTTTTTCGTTTCCGCGGTTCCACAATATAAGTTCTGTATTGTTCATAACATGGTTTATACTTAAAACAGAAACATCCCCGGAGATTCCCATTGTGCTGGATTCAATCGGAAGTATGCCTGTTCTTTCCGGATGTTTGAACAGGGTCTGCGGGTGATTTTTTACCGTTCCGGCAAATTTGTCGCATGCTTCGGTGCCGTCGGTTATCGATGCTGTCGTAAAGGAAAAGCGCATAACCCAGGCGCAAGGATCCGATATCACAAAATTTGTCCCGAAATTACCGCAGTCGATAACCGCGAAAAAATTGCCTTTTCTAAAATCATCGGGCGTTTCCTGCAAATGAACAGCCTTATCATAATCCATATGACATCGGTGAGCCGTAGAAATATAAATATCGCGAAACTCCGAAAAACAGAATACACAGTTCGCGGACGGACTGCATAAGATCGAATGACCGGTTATACTGTCATCCTGCCTTAACCACCCGTATAAACAGGCGATATCACTGTATGCGCCGTCCAGAATATCCTGTGCCGGCTTTGCCGTATGCAGCGACGCATCAAAAGTAAAATCAGCTTTTTCCGCTTTAAAAGGGAAAGCGATGGCGGAAGTCAGCAGGGGTGTCTCGTCTTTCGTGATTTTAAAATCAGCATCGAAACGGTTGATTCCGCGATATAAACTTATACACATCGTCATATCGGGATGTCCTTCAGCTGAACATCTGAAATAAAGGCATTCTCTTATCGCGAATATATTCCTGCGTATAAAGGTCCATTTGCTTCTCCGAATATCATAACAGGCGTCTCGTGTCAGAACTTCCCCGAAATCATAGCCGTCATGATCAAGCAGGTTTGTATCTTTCAGCTTATCGAAAACCGATATGCGGTCTTTTTCATAAGTTATTTTATAATATTCGTTTTCTATGCTGTGATTCATGTCGGCTGTCGTGGCTGAACATCCTTTTTCGGTTGACACCAGCCGGTATGTCCTGTATCCGAAAGGGGGAAGATCGTGCGCAATAAAACGCAGCGTTTGTTTTAATCCGCGCGGATCTTCAAAAAAGCCGTATCTTCGCGTTCCGCTGCCGGCTCCGAGCCGCTGTGCGGCATACGGTTCGGGTTCGTTTGCTTCTCCGATACTATCCAGTGAAAACGGAATTTCGTTGTTGTCCGGATCGGTTAAGATAAATTTCCCTTCCAGAAATTTATCTTGCGGATTATAATGAAACCTGTCGGAAACCTGAGCGATTTTATAATAGCCGTCGTCTGTCCATCTCAGAAACTGACCGCCGTTGTCGAATTCACGCATCGGCGTTTCCACGGGAGAGGTGATACGGTATGCGGTCGGATTAAAAACCACAAGGGAAACACCTTCTTTTTCCGCATTTATTCGGTCGGCTATTTCCGCCATTGCTTTTTCCGATGCTTCATAAATGTATGAAGCCGCTTTATAAGCATATAATTTTCTTTCGTATTTTGCTGCCGTTGCTGCGGGTCCGCACGGAAAATGGAAGGATGTGCAGTGTTCGTCGTAACGCAAAACCGCGGCACGGGCTCTTTCGAAAAGATCCTCGTCTTTGTTCCGACCGGTCATAGTTTCGGACATAAAAGCAAGTATTTCTGCTGACTGCAATCCGGCGCGGTTTGAAGCGTTCAGTGCCGAAGTATCGGCGAGGGAAAGGTGTCCCGCAGGATAATCGCATCCCGGAACACTTCCTTTGATCGTTTTGAGTGAAGGGATATATTTTTTGAAATCCAGATAAAAATCCGCGTTTGTGGACATCATCAGTTTCGGATAATCCCATTCGGAATTCCATCTTCTTATGGCTTCGGCATATCCGGAATGATAGGGAGAATTGTCCTGTGACGCTCCGATCACCGGATAACGAAGCACATCGTAAGGATAATCACTGCTGTATAGATCATCCAGAAATTCATCGATATTCCGAAGCGAAGGATATGGACCGTATTGTTGAGCTGTTATCCACATCAGCATTTTTTTACCGTCGGGAGATTCCCATAATATCCCTCCCGGCAGGTCATGCCCGAGGGTTTTGCGAAGATCCCACTGACACGGCAGTTTTTTTTCACCCCAGTTGTTGTATTCCGGGAAACCCATCACCAGCATTTTTATGCCGTTGTCGCAGAGAGCCCTGCAAAAACCCCATGAAAATCCCGGAATATCATTGTGCGATGCCGATATGACCGGGAAATCGTATTTTTCGGAAAACTCCAGCGCAGGTCTGACAGAATTATAAAGCTCCGCATGACTCATGACTTCCGTAGTCATATTGCCGTATGTCGCATTCAATTCAAATCGCCCGCTTTGAAGCAGTCCGATCATTTTTTCACGGTATATGATGTCCGTATTCTGCATGAATTCTTCAAGCGACCAGTAAGACTCGATGCTGATTCTGTAGTCATCATCGGCATACGCATCGTCCACAGCCTGCTTTAATGCCCGGATGTATTTTTTGATCACTTCCGAAGAAAGATCCGTATATCCCAGATCATGATGTGAAGTGCATATGACATGGATGCGGCCGTGAGGAACGGGTTTCTGTTGTATGGTTATTTTTTCTCCGTGAAAATCATAAATGATATCTTTCAATTCAACCGTTTCCGGAATATAGATCTTTTCTCCGTCTATCACAATACATTGGCAGGATATACCCCCGATTGTTTTTATTTTAACGGTAGGTACGATTGTATGCATCGATTTGTTCCTCCTTGAATAATTCACACGTATTATATAATAGCTAAAACGTTTTGTCAATAATATCCTCCGTTTATATTGACAAAGTCTTCATATTATTTTATAATAAAGCAATCTGATTCTAACGGAAACGGTTTACTGATATGAGAAATCATAAAAAGACAATTACTATTATCGATATAGCGCGAATGGCGGATGTATCTCCCTCATCCGTCTCTATCGTCATCAATGACAGACCGGGTGTCAGTGATGAAACGAGACGACGTGTAAAAGAGATTATAAAAACCATGGATTATATTCCGAACCTGAATTCAAGGAAACTGATTTTGCGGAAAAGCTTTAATATATTTATTATCATTGATAATAACGATGCTTCTTTTGACAATATGTTCTATAATAAGGCCATTACAGGGATGCTGGATTTATGCGGTTCCAGCGGTTATAATATAGTTTTGGCAAAGACAGACCATAAATATCATAATTCGGTGTTATACCGGGCTGTGGCGCAAAAAAATGTGGACGGAGCAATTTTTCTCGGAGATCCCGGCGAAGAACTGACATCCGATTTAACGCACAATAAAATCCCTTTTGTCGTACTTGACTCGCATAAACTGTCCTGCAGTTATCATCGCGTTTTCTGTGATTATTCCGCTGCTTCATATACTGCGGTTTCTTATCTCATAAAAAGCGGACATACTAAAATCGGTTATGTAGGGATGGGAAGTATACCGGAATTTTTTGTCGACGCCTTCAACGGATACATTAAAGCGCTCGGTGAAAACAAAATTTCCTGCAATTCCTCATGGGTTATTTCTGCGCCGGCGGAGTGCGGAGAATTACATGAAAAAATCAATCGGTTTTCCGAATTATCCGCCAAACCTACGGCAATGTTTTGCGCAACCGACCTGCTTGCCATTGAAATGATAAGCCGGCTGACCGAACTGGGAGTCGATATCCCCGACGACATATCGTTTTGTGCAATAGACAACATCCTGTTGTCGAAATATTGTTCTCCCGCTCTGACTACAGTCGATATTGATAAAAGCTTGATGGGAATGCGGGCGATTGAGATGCTGATCGATCTGATCAATGATATAAAAACGGAGAGTTTTATCATTCCTTCAAATGTGATCGTTGAACGCGATTCGGTAAAAAAGTTAATAAATTATTAAATTATCACGGAAAAGCTTGACACAAGTGAATTTTCGTGATACATTTATTGCCAATACTAAAACGTTTTAGAAAGAGGGACATATAATGAAGCTGTTTGTAATTTTTATAGTGTTCTTGTCGATGCTCTTTTCGGCAGGCTGTGCTGCTGGAGAGGTTAAAAATACCAGCGCCTCGCAAACAGCTGACGAAACAAACGAAACGGAAGAAGAAACCGAGGCGATTTTAAAAAGCAGTCTGCCGGAAGGTCTTGATTATAACGGTGCCGAATTCAATATGCTTTCAAACGATTATGTCCGTTATTTTGCGGATGAATTAAACGGTGATGTTCTGAACGATGCTCAGTATAACGTAAGAAAGAAGACGGAAGAACTCCTTGATATTGTTGTCAACGAAAATATCACCGATATATTTCAAATGGTTTCGGAATGCACAAAACTCGTAAATTCCGGGGATACCACCTATGACACGGTACAGACGATCGACCGTTTTGCCGTCGCCATGATGCTGGAAAAGCTGCTGCTTCCTATTGAAAAGATGGAATATGTCGACCTGGACGCTGTTTATTGGTGCCCGGTAAGTACAGACGCGCTGTCCATCAAAGGGCATAAATACCTGGCGGTATCCTCCTGCTGCCTTCAGGTATATAAATCTATCGGTGTAATTATCGTCAACAGCAGTCTGGCTGACAATTACAACATCGTTGATTTGTATAATACCGTTTATGACGGCAAGTGGACATATGATAAATTGAAAGAGAACGCATCCGTAACAGGCGGTGATCTGAACGGCGACGGATCATTGGATAAAAATGACAGTTACGGTTTATATTCACCGAACATGCGGATCATCATGGGTGACGCATGGGTGGCCTGCGGTGAAAAAATCATGACAAAAAACAGCGAAGATATTCCCGAATATCGCGCCGCAGGAAACGAAAAATTCATGAGTATCTGTGAAAAAGCATACAGCCTTTACAACGACAACGATTTTGTTTATCACGCTGAAGAACTTCCGTCGATAGATATGTTTAAAAACGATCAGGTTTTATTTGCGGAAGTGCTGACTTCATACTGCAGCCTTCTGCGTGACATGGAAAGCGACTATATGATATTGCCGCTTCCGAAATACGACGAGGCACAGCCGGTCTATTATTCACGGTCTCTTGAACCGTATATACAGCTCGTACTGACAAACTGCGAAGACACGTCATTTACAGGAGCGGTATTGGAGGCAATATCTTATGAGGGTTATAAAAATATCGTCCCCGCATATGTCGAAGCGACCCTGTCCTATAAATATCAGAGGGATGATGAATCGGTTGATATGCTGAATAGAATACTCGGAAACATTATGGTCGATGTGGGAGAAGTATATCTGAGCACCTGGTTTGATGTCGGCAGAATGTATGACCGTATATCCGCGTCATCTTTCGATATGGCGTCCTGGCTGTCAAAAAATGAAACCGCCATTTATAAAAGGATCGACGAAATCATGGAAATAATAACCGATACCTAAAGCAAATTATTCTCTGTTTTCGGGTCCCCATCCATATTTTATATATTTTAAAGGAGTCGGCAAATCATGAAAAAATTATCTGCAATGGTTCTCGTTCTCATTTTACTGGTTTCACTTGCACTCCCCCTTTCCGCCAAAGGCCATACATACAGGGCTGCATACGGTACCGCAGTACTGGACGGTGAAAAAGATGAAGCATATGATGCTGCCCAGGTCATACCGGTTGCGGTTGCCGAAGGCACGTTCGATTCGTATCCGACAGCCGAAATCAATATTTTATGGGATGAAAAAGCCGTTTACATGTATGTTGATGTAAAAGACGATACACCTTCCTATACGGTTCCGGCATCCCTGGGTGACTGCTGGCAGACCGACTGCATCGAAGTTCAGCTGAACCTCGGTTATGACGGGGAATCACACAGCGTTGATGAAGTAAATTGCGGTATTTTTCTTGCGGCGGTACAGCTGGAAGGACAGGTAGAACAAGTCGGCGGTATGGTAAACGACTCTTTTGACAAGACTGCGGTAAAGAGTTCGGTAAAATATACCGATAACGGCTGGGCTGTTGAATTTTATCTGCCGGTCTGGGGTGATGTCATTCCTAAAACCGACGACAGTTACGGATTTACGTCATGCCTGCATTTCGACAACAATGACGACTGCAGCCGTGACGGCAGGGTTCTTATTGACGATCAGTCAGGGGAAGCATATGCCAATACGGAATTTCATGAAACCATCATACTTGTCGGTTCTCCGGCGCCCATGACGGAAGCCGAAACGGCACCGGCTGCGGATGTCTCGGCAGCTGCAGAAGCACCGGCTGTGATAAGTCCCGCAACCAGCGATTTCGGATCTGTCTCATTAATATCGATGGCAGCCGCTGCAATGTATATCGCATCGAATTTCAACAGAAACAGACGCGAAAAAAGCAAATAACGTTTTTGACATTGACGATCGTTCGGCAATTATAAATAATGTATATCAAAACAAAACCGGACAGGAAAGATCTTGTCCGGTTTGTTTCATGTTGTTTTACTTTTTAAACCCGAATATCCGTTGTCTTTATTCTTTATTATAAAATTTCATAATGGTTTCCACGCGTTTGATCTGACCTTTTTCGTTTTTAGCCGCGTATGAAGCGACATCCGAAGAAGGTGTTTTAGCATTGAACAGTGCTTCAAGCAAATTGTTGTAAGCACTGGCATAGTTGCCGAACAAATAGGTAAAACTGATGATGACATTTTCGTGTACGATGTCAATCATATTGGCGTCGTCGCTCTGGTCTGCATAACGTGATTTCAAAGCGATCTCATAATAAGCGGGGAAAACTCTCCGGTATCCTTCAAAATTCAGGGCTTCTATGATCAATCCGACCGTTTCCGTATCGGGAACGGTGATCGGAACGGCGATCTGTCTGTCTGTAGATCCTCCGTAATAGGCCTCCTCGGACTCACTGAGCAAAGGCATCGGCAGAACACCGTATATGACGTCGGAATAACTGTATGTTGTCACAGCGGTTCCGAGAGTGGTATACGTGAACATTGAACGTCCGTCCGTAAATATTTTGTTGGTTTCGGGTCCGTCTTTTGTCAGATACCCGCCTTCGGAGAAAAGCAATCCGTAAAATTTATCGACGATCGTCTGTATTTTTTCAAGGTTCAGTTCATAATATAAATTTCCTTCGGAATCTTTGACATAAGGTTCAACCCGGAACGGTTCAAGCCAGCAGTAAAAATACGGGGGATTGACAAAACCGAAACTGTCGTCCATATCGACAGTGCTGCTGCCGTTTATGTCTTTATAAGCTTGTTTGGCGTATCCGGACAAGAGATCGAGCGTCCATTTTTTGTTATAAACATCCTCATAAGGATATGTGATATTCATATCATCGAATGTTGATTTGTTGAAAAACACAACACGCGTAGATGCCAGATTGAAATACGAGATATTATTCGACATCAGATACATCTGGCCGGCAACCGTCATGCTTTCGAGCGTTTCGGCAGGCCACCAGGGCTGGTCGAAGTCCAGATAGGGAAGGGTACGGGCATCCATAAAATATCCTTCGAGAGACATGTTTGCCATAGAAACGTCATGCCCCTGGACAATATCGAAACTGTCGGAGTTTGCCAAAACTTCTTTTTTTACAATGACCGTTTCATCGCTTGTGGATGTGGTCACCGTTCCTTCCGCGAGTTTTATGACCGTATTAAAACGGTCCTCCACCGCTTTGATTTTCTCGAAAACCGCATCATTGACTAAGTTCCCGTCCATCTCTTCCGAGAAGATCGTCTTGATATTTTCTTCGTTGAAAGCGAGAATTCGGAAAGTATATCCCCCGAGGTCAGAATCAGGTAAATTATCTTTTAATTCTTCTGCGGTTGTTTCGGTTTCCTGAATGGTTTCGGCTGTTGTCTCGGTATTGGTTGCTCCGGTATTGTCCGTGCAGGAAAAAGCGCATAAAAAGATTGAAAACAAAACCATGACCGAAATGAATCTCAGATGATACGATTTCATAGCATACACCGCCTGTCATTAGATTTAATGATATAATAACATAGTTAATCTGTTTTGTAAACTATTTTTGTATATAAAAAAACAAAAAGCCATCGTCCGGAATGACTTTTTGTTTTTTTTATGATCTGGTGCGGATGACAGGAGTTGAACCTGCACTCTTTCGAACCGGTTTCTAAGACCGGCATGTCTGCCAATTCCATCACACCCGCAAATATGACCTTGTAATTTTATCATAATGACAACACTTTGTCAATACCTTCACAACGATTCCCCACGCCAAACTGTATAGATGTCAATGATGGGTGACACTTATTATAAAAATAGAACTCCGAAGAAA
>CAZVPD010000104.1:0-13562 GCA_964628455.1 uncultured Lachnospiraceae bacterium | reverse complement strand
TTACAAACCCAAGTTATTATATAGCACAAGGTGGAATACTATATCACTATATATGATAGAATAAAAGGTCTATTTTCATTCGAAAAAAGCGGCGGAGAAGTCAAAGCTCCCCGCCGCAGCCGAACTTACCGCTTCATTGACCGCCTTGCCTGCCAGCTCGCCGATGTAAGCGTAATAATCCATATTGACCGGCAGTTCGGCAAGCAGGCCGCACGCCGGCCCGGCGTGCGTATGCGTATTGCATAATGCAAACTGCGAAATGTCAAGGCCTGTCAGGGCGGAAACATGGGCCGATATATCCCTGTAAATCCGGGGAGACATACCGCACAGGTCAAACGACACGATCGCGAACGTTCTGTCTCCGCAGATAATAACGCACGTTTTGAGATAAAGTTCGTCGCGTATTCCCGTTGCCGGAGACAGCCGGAATCCGTATCCGTCCAGAAAAGTTCCGTTCAGTTCGGGTGTGATCCTGCACTGCGAGAATCCGCATTTCAATGGATTTGTCATATAACCTCCGTATGGTCGGGCCGGTGTTTGATTTTTATTCTTATTTCACTCGGTGAAACGCCTTTTGCCGATTTAAATCTTCTCGAGAAATAACAGCTGTCCGAAAAGCCGACCCGGCCCGCGATTTCCGCCACGGATAAACCTGTTGTATTCAGCAGCGCTTCGGCTTTCGCCATCCTGTAGTCATTGATATATTCCACCGCATTCCTGCCGACTGTTTCTTTGAAACGGCGGCAGAAATAGGAAGGATTCATGCAGCAGAGACCCGAAAGCTGCCGCAGGTTTATCGGCTCCGCATAACATTCCGATATATGCCGAAGCGCGGGCGCCAGCTGTTCATACCCGCGTAGATTTCTCAGGGTTTCCTCTTCGGAATACACAGCCCTCAGCTCGTTCCTGAAGAGTTCGGCCAACAGTCTGAGTATATCCCCTTTTACCGCGATCTCATATGCCCTGCGCGTTTCGACGATCTCCGTGATCATGTCGGACAGAATGTTTTTGATTTTTCGGTTATCCCTGATCAGATTGTTGAAATGCAGGTGCTGTTTTGTCATCGGTCCGATGTATTTAATGCCGCAGAGATCGTTTTCACCGCCGTTATATAACTTCGGGTCGATCATAAAGCAGTGAAACTGAGGCGTGCCGCTGAAATAGCGGACAGAGTGAACCTCACAGGGATTGATGATGACGATGTCAAGGTCGGCGGTGACAAATCTTCTGAAACCGCACTCCACTTCGGCCCCGCCCCGGATAAAATATAATATTTCAAGCTGTTCATGCCAGGTATCGGAGCTGTCGCTGCCGTTGCGGGTATCCGAAAGACGTTTGTCCCACAATATCCTGATAGGAAACAGAACGTCGGAAAAGGGTATCTCGTCATAGCGTATTCTATCGTCCGGCATACTTTTGCCTTTCTCCGCCTTTCCGGTTTTTCATACTCCGCCCATGTTACCATTATAGTAAACAAGCTGCGCAATGTCAATATATCCGTCGCACGAATGCCGTGAAATAGTAAAAATCGTCCATAGAATATGCAATATGTTCGTTGACACCGTCCGTTTGTTTCATGTATAATGATGCTGTGAGATCCCGGATAGGACACATCGGAGGACTGCATGAAATATATCATCGGCGCGGACGGCGGCGGGACAAAAACGATCCTTGCGGCAGCGGATTTAAAAGGCAGTATCGTCGGGCGGGCGCAGTCCGCCGGCATCAATTATAATTTTATCGGTTATAAAGCAGCTTCGGAGCATTTCATCGCGGGAATCAGGAGTCTCGGTATCGACAGCGGTGATATTGCGGCGATAGCTGTCGGAGATCCTTCAACCGATGACATCGATCCGGCTCCCGGAACCGCGGATTTTATCGCTTCGCTCAGGCAGAACATCCCGTTGAAAGCCGAAGTCCCTCTTTTGATCAGAAGCGACGCCTTTATGGCTCTATACGGCCTGACAGCCGGAAAAGCGGGTGTGCTGATAATCAGCGGCACCGGGGCGATGGGGATGGCTTTTGACGAAAGCGGTCAAATCCATATTGCCGGAGGCTGGGGCAGAATTACGGAAGACGAAGGAAGCGGCTATTATATCGCCGTCAGCGGGCTTAAAGCCGCCCTGCGTTTTCATGACGGAATCGGACCGCCGACGCTGCTGTCCGACGCGATGGCCGATTTCTATGGAGAAAAAAATCCGCGGCGCCTGATCTATTCTTTTTACGAAAATCCCGGAACGCCTCCCGACATCGCTTCATTTTCGGCTGCCGTTTCAAAATGCGCCGCGGCGGGAGACAAGCAGGCCGAATCGATCCTGCGGGACGCCGCCGGATTTCTGTCCTCCTATACGGCATCCCTTGTAAAGCGAATTAAAAACGACCGCTGCAAGATCGGCATATACGGAAGCGTACTCACCAAAGATTCCTATATAAGAAACATGTATACGGAAAATGTCGGCCGGCTTTTCCCGAAAGCTCGGATACTCATTCCGGAAACAACACCCGAGGCTGCGGCTGTCCTTTATGCTCTGAATCATCTGAATGATGCGAATCCACGATCAACACAAAACACCGACGTCTGAACGCTTATGTAAATCTATAAAAAGTTTTAAGGAGCTGATAAAAAAATGGCTGAACTCGCAATAGCGGGGGGAAAGCCCCTCCGCAGCCGCGCTTTCAAAGGCTGGCCTGCCGTCACCGACAATGACCGCTGTAAATTATTGTCCGTTTTTCATTCCGGGACATGGAACAACGGCAATACGGTGCGGCGGTTTGAAGAACGTTTTGCCGAACGGTGCGGCGTCAGACACTGCGTGCTCGCGGCAAACGGTACGGTTTCTCTCGAACTTATATTCCGCGCTCTCGGCATCGGATACGGAGATGAAGTGATCCTTCCCCCGTATACATTCATAGCAACGCTTTCCTCTATTATTTATGCATGCGCAAAACCCGTTTTTGCCGACATCGACCGGTCTTCCTACTGCATATCGGCCGAAAGCGCGGCGCGAAAAATCACGGAAAAAACCAAAGCCATCGTATGCGTTGCGGTTGCCGGCCGTCCCTGCGATTTTGACGCGCTGACCGCACTTGCTCAAAAACACGGCATATACCTGATCGTCGACGCCGCTCAGGCTGTCGGCACCCGCTGGCGCGGTAAAGACATCGGACAATACGGCATCGCCGCTTCATTCTCCTGCCAGAATTCAAAGAATTTGAATTCCGGCGAAGGGGGGATCATCACGACGAATTCCGACGATCTGTACGAAAGCCTCCGCATGATCCTGGACGGCGGAATCCGGGACGGCAGATACGCGTCTGTCGGTCAGGAAAACGGGATGACCGAGTTCCAGGCTTCGGTCCTCGATTCTCAGGCGGATAAACTCAGCGACGAGATCATGCTTCGCGAAAGGAATGCAGCCTATCTTGACGGCCGCCTTTCCTCCCTGCCGTTCGTTTCGCCTCTTGTCAGAGACAACAGGATCTCCCTGCACGCATACCATCTCTATATGCTTCGGTTCAACTATAAACTGCTCGGAGAAAAAGGGGTCACCCGGAACATGTTTCTCGGCGCTCTGAACGCCGAAGGGATACCCGCCGGTCCGGGTTATTCGCCTCTTTACCGATTCCCGTGTGCCGTATCCGAAAAAACGGCCCGCATAATCGGCGGAAAAATCGATGATTCCCCCCTTCCCGAGTGTGAGATCGCATCATATCTCGAAGGCAGCTGGTTTTACCAGTCGCTTCTCCTGGGCGACTATTCCGATATGGACGATATTGCCGACGGCATGCAAAAAGTCTGGGAGAACCTGAATGAACTGAAAAAGGAGTCTGAATGATATGAAATCCAAAACAATTACGGATGTTCTCAACAGCGGTTCATGGGGCACTGTCGGACCTTATTCGCTTTCCGGAGCCCGGTCGCTTGCGGAAAGGTGCGGCGCTTCCTACTGTCTCCTGACGCACAGCGCTTCGGCTGCGTATGAAACGCTGCTCAGGTCCTTTGAGCCATGTCACGGTGATCTGATCGTGACTTCGTCTTTTTCCGATCCCGTATTGTCCCTCGTCCCTGTCTGTATGGGAGCGTCTCCCCTGTTCTGCGATATCGGACCGGACAGCCCTCTGATATCATCGGCGAGCCTTCTTAAAACTCTTTCAGGTGCCGAAGCCGCGCGTGTCAAGGCGGTTTCCGTCTGCCTTGCCGGCGGAGCCTGCCCGGATCTGAATGAAATATCCGACCTCTGTAAAAATCACGGAATACCGCTTATTCTCTTTTCGTCAGACGCGCCGGGCATATACTATGCAGGAAAACCGCTGACATATTATGCCGACGCCGTTGTTCTGGGCCTCGATTCCCGGTCCGCGCTCAACATCGGAAACGGAGGCGCCGTTCTCACGGACAATGCCGATATCTTTACGGGAGCCTGTGCGTATCACCACTGCGGCAACAGCATGGATGTCGGCAGCAAACGCAAACTAAACTGCATCGTCGGAGGTGATTTCAGAATCACCGAATTCCAGGCCTGCCTGGTTGCAGAATCGATCCCCGAAACCGCCGATATTCTGAAAAACCGTCAAAAAGCAGCGGATGAAGCGATCAAAATCCTTACCTGCGGATACCTTGTTCCGGTGGGCGCAAATCTGCAGTCCACGCTTCAGTCTCTGTTTTTCAGATATTACCGGGAGAATAACGGCTGCCTGAGCCGTGAGGGGGTCATCGAAAGCATGAACTGCGCCGGGATCGGGCTCCGCAAGGGCTGGCCTGCGATGCATCTCGAACCGGTTTTCAAAAGCGCCTATTTCCGGAAAATGACCGGCTATCCGGACTGCCTGACCGGAGATGAATTGTATAATTCTGTTTCAGCCGGAGCGGATATGCTCAGGCTCGATCTCTGACGATTGTACGGGAGGTTCCGATTTGAAAAAATTCGTCTCGTTTTTGCTTTGTTCCGCCTTTCTTTTCGCCGCCGCGGCCTGTTCGGAAGAACCCGCCGGGGAGACGACCGCAGTGACCGAAGCCTCTGTCACGCAGACTCCGGCCGAAACCGATGCCTACGGGCGAGAAAAAACAGTGTCCGCCCTGCCGTCCGACCTTGATTTTAACGGTGAAACCGTCACGGTATTTCTGCGCGACCAGGCGAGTATTTTTGACACCAAACTGGAGTTCATAGCCGAAACGGAAAACGGAGATGTGGTCAACGATGCCGTATACAAGCGCAACACGGCGGTTGAGGAACAGCTGAATACGGATCTTATATTCGAGATCAGCCCCGGTATGGATTACAACGCTTATGCCGTATCCGTGCGTAAAAGCCATATGTCCGGTGATAACGCCTATGACATCTACTCGATGTATGCCTATTTCTGTGTCGAACTTGCGGCCGAGGGCCTGCTTTACAACCTTCATAAACTGCCCGGTCTCGATCTTGGCAAACCGTGGTGGAATGCCGATTTTGTCGAGGAGATCACGCTTTTTGACCGCCTTTACTATATCGTCGGAGACATCAGCCTGACAGCGACGCAATGCACCCACACGATGTTTTTCAACAAGCGGCTGACCGCAGATTATTTCGGAGACCTTAATCTTTATGATGTTGTCGATAAAGGGATCTGGACAGTCGATTATTTCGGAAATCTGATCAGAGACTCGTATATCGATATCAACGGCAATTCCAAACGTGACTCAGACGACTCCTACGGTGTCGTCCTGCATGGCGTTTCCATACCGGTGGACGCCTATCTCGATGCCTTTGATCTTGCGGTCACAACCAAAGACGACGAAGGAATCCCTCAACTGACATATAAAAACGAGCGGTCCATAGCAGCCTATGAGAAAATATATAATCTGATGCACAACAACAGCGGTGTGGGTTTTGAACGCATATCCATCGAAGCCTATTATGCGGTCCAGCAGAAATTCAATGACGGCGAGGATATTTTCCTGATCGATATCTTTATCGCCACAGAGAAACTCCGGGATATGGAAGACGACTACGGCGTGCTTCCCCTGTTCAAATTCGATGAAGCCCAGGAGGGTTATTATACCAATGTTGCGGATATTTATTCTCTGTTCGGCGTTGCCGCAGGGACGAAAAATCCCGAAATGACAGGTGCGGTCATGGAACTCCTCGGCGAAAAATCCTATGAATTCGTCACCCCCTCCTATTTCGAAATCGCTCTTAAACAGAAATACGCCCGGGGGAATACCGACGCCGCCATGTATGACCTTGTCCTGCAGGGCAACAGGTATAATTTCGGCTTTGTCTATTCCTATCCGATCGGAAACGTCATCCACATGTGGCGCGGTCTGCTGGACGCCAAAAAAACCGAATTTGTCTCGGGTTATGACGCCGCCGAACAATCCTATCTGAAAAACCTCGAAAAACTCATAGCCGCGTACCGCGACCTGGAAGACTGAATCCTCTCCGGCATAAAAACACAATCGAAAAAACACATCGGATTTATCCCCGATGTGTTTTTTGCGCAATATCACGCCGTATATCGAACAATTCCGTTCCGGAGTGATTCTCCGATAAAATCGCTCGGTTTACCTCCCTTTTTTAATTCTTCCAGTCCCGTTCCGCTTTTAACAGCAGTTCGTCGGCTTCCCTTTCGCTCATGCTCCCGAACAGAAAATAAAAGCTTCCCGATCCGAATTTCTTCACCAGCCTGTCCGCGCGCGCCACAGCCTCTTCCGTTCCGTAATCATAGAGCCCCAGCCACAGCCCGCGGCCGTGCCCGATCACGGACCGGTATAGATTGTCCCAGCATGCATCTCCTGCCGGCGGATTTTTTGCGCCCGGTGTCCACTGAAGCGCTCCGAGTCCGTCTACGGTCATCAGTGATTTCACATGCCTGATGCATTCGGGTCCGTCGAGATGAAACATGGTGTTTTCCGCAAACGCGCACTGCTCCCGCAGCGAGGGCAAAACCAGTTCGCCGAACATTTCGTTTCCGATGAGCGCCGAAAAATCGCACTGAAGCTTGAGCGTTTTCCCTTTTCCCATGATGCTGAATGCGGTATAGGCAGCGCAGCCGCGGCTGCTGACGGTATAATCATACATTTTATCATAATAGACAGGATACAGGGCAGCGATATCGTCCAGCGCTTTTTTCACCTCGCCGGGACGGTCATACAGATCAAAGCAAAGCTCTTCGGAGCCGCGCAGCGAAGCCAGTATGTCCAGGTTCTCGATCAGATCGGGCATGCAGATCATGATGTCCGTATTTTCCGCCAGTTCCTTCTGACGTCTGACGATACCGAGGTGTTTTTGCCACCACCTGTTGTTTTCATCAAATCGCAGCAGATCTTCATACGGTTTACGGACTTTTCCGAACCAGACTGTATCGGGTCTGAAAACCGGTTCCGACCCCAGATACAGCGCCATCGAACCCGCACCCAGATTCATCGAGAAATTCGGAAACGCCTCCGCTCTGGGACGGTACATAAGATTGTAATTGAAGCACCGGGCGTAATTTTTATCGGTATTCGTGTATTGGTCTTCCGCAGAATCAAAAGGCAGGATTTCCATCGGTCCGGCGTCGATTTTAAACCTGCCGGTTCTGGGCGTCATGATATTCAGAAGAGGCCTTCCCGTTTTTTTTCCGTGAAAAAAAGCTCCGAAGCGCTGTTCGGTTTCCTCGTAGTTGTCTTTAAAACAGATCATAAAAGCTCCTGCAGGCGGTTTGATTTTTCCTTCATTATAAACGGCGGTCATCCTTTTGTCAACAGCCGGCGCAAAACATTCCGGGGGGTTATTCACAGTTTATGATTGATTTTCGCGCTCTTTTATGCTAGACTCTGCTCATCACCGACCGAAAACCAAGGAAGTAAAGAAAATGATCATCGATTTTCATACGCATGTTTTTCCCGATGAACTGGCGCCGAAAGCACTCGCATCCCTGCTGGGAAACCTCAGTGAACCCCTTGAAACATCCAACGACATGACCGTCGCCGGGCTGCTGCATAATATGGACGCATGGGCTGTCGATATTTCGGTCAACCAGCCCGTGATCACGAAATTTTCCCAGACGGTCAAGTCCAACGAATGGGCGCGCAGCATTCAATCCGAAAAAATCCTGTCATTCGGCGGTATTTATCCGCATACAGACGATTATAAAAGGGACATCGATTTTGTCGCGGACCTGGGGCTGAAAGGCATAAAATTCCATGCGGAATATCAGAATTTTGTGCTTGACGAAAAAAAGATGCTCGATATCTATTTCTATGCATTGAGCAAAGGGCTGATCATCCTGCACCATGCCGGAGTGGATATCGGCATGCCGGAGCCGTATAAATCGAGCCCCCGTCAGTTCGCAAAGGTCGCACGGCTCATGCGGGGAGGCATTATCGTCGCCGCGCATCTCGGCGGGCACCGGCAGTGGGATGACGTCGAAAAATATCTCGCCGGAGAAAATATCTATCTGGACACCTCTATGGGCTTTGAATATTTTTCACGCGAACAATTTGTCAGGATCGTCAAAGCCCACGGCTCCGACAAAATACTGTTCGCTTCGGATTCTCCCTGGAGCAGCGCGAAAACCGAAATCGACCAGATCAGGTCCCTGCCGATTCCCGAAACCGATAAATCAAACATACTGGGACTGAACGCAAAGCGCATCTTAAAAATTTAACACAAAAAAATACTCTCTTATACAATAAAAGAATATTTTTTGTCATTTTATTAGCCGGGCACATATTCGTAGCTGCAGTTATCGCTTTCAAAATCAAAAAGAAGCCTGTTTTTATACCGGAACCGGAACCTTGCCTTCGCGGAAGCGCTTTCATGAATGATGCGTGTCATCCGTCCGTTCTCGGGAGCAAAAAGCTTCTGCCCTTTCGGATCTGTCAGATCCGCTTCAAGGAGATAATCGCCCTGCTTCAGGATCAGCTGCGTCTCATCGCTGACGAGTATCTTGACGCCGAGATATGTGGCCATGCGGTATTCCGTATGGTTGAACCAGACTACGCATATGCAGCCTCTGAACCGGATGCCGTAAAACGGTATATCCGAAACGGCGGCCACAACCGAAGCTTTCACCGGAAAATCATTGCAATGGATCCACTGATAGGATTTCGGGAATGAACGCCCGCTGTCTTTTTCGATATAGCCTGTTCCGCCTGTAAAATCAACGGATTTGCCGTTGATGCACAACATTCCGCTCAGAGTATGATGCATACTGATAATGCCGTGACGGCATTCCATCGGAAAATAAGCGAAGGGTCCCATAATATCGTATGCGATCGGAACCGTATGATGATAGCGGATTTTCCCCTTCACGGTCAGGCCCGGCACACGGATATCGATGATGATGCCTTTCGATGTGAAGACGTTTTTATCCGTATAAGGCGCGCGGTATGAACCCGTATTGGTTATGACCTGTATAAAGCTTTCCTCGGCTGCGTGTACCGTGATAAAAGCGACCGTCAGGTCTCCTTTCTGATGCTTGTAATAATAACCTTCGAAAAACGGCTTTTTATCCATTCTTACCCTCCCGATGTTGCTTTCGGCATAACATAACACTGCTTTCCTTCATTTTAACACGGCGCATCTCCGATGTCAACAAAATAATATAATCACATACTCGGCCGATGTTGACAGAGCGACTTTCTGTGGCAAACGTTCATCTGTCCCTCATCCTTTCGGGAACCGTGAAAATCATCCGCTTTTCGGTTCCCTCCTGGTTTTCATATGATGCGGCTGTGACCGCAGACAAAACGACATTTTTCTTCCGTTCATTTGAACGGATACGCATGCTGATCCGTAAATATCCGCCGAAAGAAAAAAAATCACTCAAAGTCTTGACTTAAAAGGATTTATATAGTATAAAGACAACAGAAAGATCTTTTCAAACCTTCATGTCACTTCGGAAAGGATTATGAATATGAAAAAACGCTTTGTGCCGATGCTCCTGCTGTGTTCTTTTATGGCTGCCGCTGCTGTCTCCTGCTCGGATACATCCGACAATACGCCTGTTTCGGGATCCACCGCTGCAGCCGAAAGCGCGGCCGAAACCCAAAACACCTCGGGATTTTCGGATTACGCCGCTTCCTATCTCACATTCGATGATCCCGACGTTCCGCCGGATACCTATGGCGGAAGAGTCTTCAGCATCCTTCATTACGGAAGTGAAGCGCCTGCCGACGAGGAAACAGGCGAAGTCGTAGACGACGCCAAATATATCACCCGCCGCACGGTCGAAGAAAGGCTGGACATCGACATACAATACGTGATGGTGCCGGGTATCGTCGAGCTGGAACCCGCTTTGTCCAAAGCGGTCATAGCGGGAGACAGTTCCTACGACCTCGCTATCAACCACTGCATCCATGCGATCCCGACGATCATCAGCAAAAAGCTTGTCCATGACTGGAACCGAATCGAAAATGTCGACTTTTCGCGTCCTTACTGGAATCAGAGCATGAACGATACGCTGTCGGTTCACGGCATTCTGCCGATAGCGAACGGAAACTTCTTCGCGACCTCTCCCATGTGCATCTTCTTCAATAAGCAGATCCAGGCAGACAACAACATCGAAGATCTCTACGCGGCCGTCGGCGGCGGAAAGTGGACGATCGACAGCTTCTGCTCGATCGCGAAACTCATTTCCTCCGACCTCAACGGCGACGGCAAATACGGCACAGAGGATCTTTACGGTATGGTCGGCATGTCCGATTACCAGTTCATGGGCTTCCTCGCGGGCTGCGGCCAGTATGTCGTCGAAAAGGACGGGGACGATTTCCCGACGGTCGCACTCAACAACGAAAAGACCTTCAATATCTTCACTCAGCTTCACTCGCTGATCTACGAAACGACCGCCGCGCGCGTATGGGCTTACGGTTCGGACCCGTCTGTGCAGGTCCCCTTTGATTCCAATCAGGCGTTGTTCTGGATCGCCGGCAGTCTGGGTGAAGCGGTCGGCCTGCGTTCGATGGAGACCGATTTCGGCATACTTCCGTTCCCGAAATACAACGAAGCACAGGAAGATTACATGTCGATCGAGCTGGGCGAATTCCTGATGGTTTCCTTTACCGCTTCCGACACCGCGCTCTGCGGGACCGTCGCCGAACTGCTCTGCGCCGAGAGCCGGCGCCGCGTTTTGCCGGTCTATGTCGACAAGATGCTCGTCAGCAAAGCGGCGCGCGACAACGAATCGGAGGATATGGTCTACCTGATCCTCGATTCGGTCGTCTATGATTTCGGCGTAAACCTCGGTTATTACACCGACCTTTCCTATGTCCTCGGCTTCACGCTGCGCACCGATACAAGCGATTTCTCTTCTTATGTCAATTCGCGCATCGACAGGACCAACAAGCACTACAGCCAGGTCTATGAATACTATCTCGAATACGAGGAAGTATACTCCTGAAAACGAGCGGTCCGCAGAGGATAGAAAAAAAGCAGAAGCCATGAGCGGCAATCGGAATTGCGGCTTATGGCTTTTGAATTTTACCGTTTATAAGCGGATTACGCCGGTAAAGAACACGAGTTGAAACAAATGATACAATCAAATCCGACTGCTTCCGTTTTCATCGCAGGGAAGAAAGCTGTGAAAGATGCCTGCCATACTACAGATCATGCCGATTCATGAGAAGACTGCTTCAAACCGTCCAGTTGTTGCGGTAACCGCCTTCACGAACCAACCAGGCCAGATCTCCTGTTCCGTTTGCAAAGGTCATTTTTACCGGATCCCAGTCGAAGCCGGCGTCGCGGACATATGATATGTTCATAAGCTGACAGAGGATCGCCGCGTGACCGCCTACATCTTCATTGGAGCAGGATTGCCTGCGGGATTTTACCGAGGCAAGGAAATCAGCGATGTGGTTGCCGCCGGTATCGTAAAGTTTGACCTTATATGCGCTGTCGGTCAGGAATATCTTCCGCGCTTTGGCAATCGAGTCACTCAGATCCATCGAGGCGTCGCCGTTACGGGTGCTTATGACCATATTATTGCCGTATTTTATCTCAAAAGCGCCCCTGTCAACCGAGACCGATCCCTCGGAACCGTGGAAGACCACACCGAAGCGAGCTGGATTATGCAACAGAGTTACTCCCCCGTCGAACACAAACATGGCTCCGGACTGAGCACGTCCGCCCAACTCGGTGTTGGCTTTGTCCGCTTCGCTGCGTTCGGCACGGATAACTTTAACAGGTCCTCCGTTATCCATATCGAGTCCCCACTGGGCGATGTCCAGATGATGTGCGCCCCAGTCGCCGCAATAACCTGTTCCGAAGAGGTCGTCCATACGCCAGACCATCGGGAAAAAGTCGTGTATACCGCGCGGGGAAAGCCGGTCGCTGTATTTTACAAGCGGGGCGCCTCCGCACCACATGTCCCAGTCAAGCCCCGGCTCCATGGCGACATCCTCTTTGGGATCGAAGTGAGGCCGTGAAGGACCGCCGAAGGAGCATTCGACATGCTTAATCCTGCCGATGCAGCCGTTTCGTACAAGTTCGCAGGCTGTACGGAACTCGAAAGCTGATCGCTGCATCGCACCGACCTGAAGGATACGATTGTATTTTTTAGCGGCGGCCATGACGGCGACCGTCTCGCTGACGCTGTAGGTCAGCGGTTTTTCGCAGTAAACATCCTTGCCGGCAGCCATTGCCGCGATGGTTATATAGGCGTGCCAGTGGTCGGGTGTTGCAACGCAGACAACGTCGATGTCATCTCGGGCAAGCACCTCGCGGAAATCATTGTATGCTTTGCAGCTGCCCGGTTTTCCTTTGCCGGGATTGGCTTTGTAAAACTCATCGACGCGTTTTACGCCATCCAGACGGCGGGTGGTGTCAACATCGCATATAGCGGCGACGCTGACCCCCTGGTGAAGGAATCCGTTCGTAAGTCCGCGGGCCTGGATACCGAAGCCGATAACGGCGGCGCTCAGCTTATCGTTCGGACCTGTTTTTTTTGTTTTCATGATATCGCCCTCTCTTTTGTTCATAACAGGAATAACTGTCCTGTTTCTTTTTTTATACCGGTGCAGTGACAGGATCCAAACATACAGCAAGCGCTGCAATAAATAAAAAGATGCAGTCCTGCCGCATGGAATGATCCGTTTGCGTTAAACTGAATCATATCACAATGCGCAGGAGTTGTCAAGGGCGGATAAACCGCCGCGAAAGCCGGTTTATCCGTGTCCTGCGGCACAGCGTCTGCCGATCATCTTTTCCCTCATCGACCGTATCAAAGCCATAACGGATCATACATACCGTATGGTTTACCTGACCGGGACAACCGTTATTTTCGATTCGGATGTTTTGTGATTTGCATTATAAAAGGCACCATAACACGGCAATAACGCGGGTATCATAGGTATTCGGATTAAAAAAACAATGACCGCTTCCATCAGAAAAAGAACGCAAAAGAATTCGGATAAAAATCGGTATTCTCGTATTATTGAGGCATAAAATAAGAACGCCGACACCGATACCTGACGTATCGATATGAGCGCTCTTATGTGATTCGGGACGCTGTTGTTAATATGCGATTCCGTTATGCGCTGTTCGGTACAATAACCTTTATTCTCAGCCGTACAGCGTATCGGCGGGTGCGTCGTTCGGGTA
>CAZVPD010000103.1:0-13985 GCA_964628455.1 uncultured Lachnospiraceae bacterium | reverse complement strand
CAAAGTGTATACCATCAACCCGAACAAACTGTTTACAATCATAGGCTTGACAACACAGGGCCGCCCCTACATTTTGTCCGGTTGTTTCGTTCCGACCCGGGCCGTGCGGTTTACCGGGCTGCCATTACGCAGAGACATGCGGCTGTTCCGTAGGGGCGGCCCTGCGTGGCCGCCCTTCCCGGTTATGCGATCTAACGGGCAGGATAACACGGTGTCATGCATTCTTATGCAGTACCCATTACGCAGAAAAAACATGGAAAAAGAACGAGGGCGGCCACACAGGGCCGCCCCTACTGTCTGTTTTTTATTTTACGCCGGCCATGAGCTGAGACACGGGGGCGTCGGGGGCGTCCAGGCCTTTTTCCAGGATCCGCACGGCGGCGGTGTGCAGGGCGGCGATATCGTCCGGCGTGTGCAGCTTCGTGCGGTATTCGTAGAAAATGTCGTATGAGCCGCCGGACAGGCTGCGGGCGATGACGCAGTACATCCCCATGGCAAAGCGGCCGTTGCTGATCCAGCGGGCCTCGAACTCGCGGCCTTCCATCGGCGGGAAGGACAGATACGAGATGTTGAAGGCGGCGTAATGGTCGAAGACGGACAGTTTATACATCTTCTGAAGGGCGAAGGCGGCGTCGACGCCGCTTAAACCGGTGTACCGGTAGGACTGTATCGTATCCGCCGTGATCTCCGCCAGCTTTTCGCGGAAGATGTCGCCGTCCGCGATCCGGGTCCGGAGCGTCACGCTGCCGACCATGCAGCCGAATGTCCTTCTGTCGGCGGGCGTCGGGCGGCGGCAGCAGTTGACCAGGTACAGCACCTCACCGGCTTTGCCGTTGATCTCCGAGAGGTACGCGCAGAGGGCGAACTGGAACAGACTCTGGGGGGACACGCCCTCGGCGGCGCAGAAACCGTCGATCCTGTGCGACAGTTCCAGCGTCAGGTGAAACGAGAGGTTTGCCGACCGGTCCTGCAGCGGACTGACGCAGGGATAGCTGCGGCAGCCGGGATCCCTGCGTTTTTTTCGAAGTTTTTCCATCGCTCCGAGGCCCGATGGGTGGCAGAAGACCGGCTCCCCGCCTTTTCTGCAGCGTTCGAGGTAATAATCCATGCACTGTTCCCTGTATTTTCCGTCGCGGAAAAGGGCCTGCTCGCGTTCGATGTGTTCTCTGAACGGTGAAAACGGCGGCGGCATCTCCCCTTTGCCCTCAAGGACCCTGTAAACGGCGAACAGGTCGTTCACGGTCATGAAGATGCTCACGGCGTCCATGTTGACGTGGCAGACCGCAAAGCAGACGGCTTTCCGGCCGTCGAAGGTGTCGACGAACAGGAACCTGTAGATCTCGTCTTTTTTATAATGCACGGGAACGGCCGCGTCCCGCAGCAGGAAGTCTCCTGCTCTTTTTCGGTTTTACCCCGGAAATCGGCGTACCGGATGTTCGTGGGAAGCTTCTCCGCCTCCTCCGGCCCGATGATGTACTGCCGGATCCGGCCGCCCGACTTTTTGAAATAGAGCCTGAGGCAGTCGTTGCGCGCGATCTCGATCCGGACCGCCTTTTCGAGCAGGCCGAAATCGAGGTCGTCCCCGGTCGTCAGGCATACGGCGCAGTTCATCGCCTGTTTGTTCATGCTGTAGGTCAGGGAGAAATGAATGGTGTACTGGGACATCGTCAGGTCGTAAAAGACCGTGTTCTTATCTGTTTTCGGCATACAATACCCTTCCGGTGATTTATTTTGTTCAGACCGTGATCTCCGGCACCGGGGCGTCGGGGTTCTCCAGACCGAGGCGCAGGATCTCCGTCATGCCGGCGTGCAGGGTCCCGATCTGCTCCGGGGTGAACAGGCTCGTGCGGTACTCGTAGGTGACGTCGTAACCGCCGCCGGAGAGACTGTTCATGACCACGGCATACAGCAGGGTCGGGAAATGGCCGCTGCTGACCCAGCGCGCATCGATGTCCCAGCTTTCGGGATTCGGCAGATACAGGTAGGAGAGCATGAAGGACTGGTAGTGGTCGAAGGGGGGCAGCTTATACATCTTCTGAACGGCTCTGAAGCAGTCCTTGTTCGGATAATGCGAGTAGCGGTAGGACCGGACGGACTGCCCGGAGATCTTCTCCGCGGCCGCGAGGAACGGGGCTGCCGGATCGAGGCGTGTCCGCAGCATGGTCCCGCTCGCCATGCAGCCGAAGGTGTTCTTGTCGGCCAGCGAGGGCCTCCGGGCGGAGGCGATGGTGTAGGTGATGTCGTCCGCGCCCCCGTTGACCTTCGAGATATACCGGCAGAGGGCGGTCAGGAACAGGGCCTGGGGGGAGACCCCCCGCGCACGGGCGAATTCGTCGATCCGGCGGGCAAAATCCGGTCCGATGTGACAGACGACGTTGTCCGACCCGTCGCCGAACAGGCTGAAGATGGGGTAGCTCCGGCACGCGGGTCTGCGGCGCTTCTTCCTGAGCTTTTCGAGCAGTTCCGGGCCCGTCGGTCCGCAGAAGACCGGCTCCCCGCCCTCCCTGAACAGGTCGAGGTAGTATTTCTCGTTCTTCTTATAGACGGCCGGGTCGGAGTCGACCGGCTTTTCGCGCGCGATGTATTCGGTGTAGGGCAGAAAGGGTTTCGGCATCTCCGCCTTCCCTTCCAGCGCCCTGTAGACGCCAAGCAGGTCGCGCAGCGTCATGTAGACGCTCATGGCGTCCATGTTGAGGTGGCAGACGGCGAAATACAGGCCCGCGCGGCCGTCGCAGGTCCTGAAAAAGATGAAGCGGTAGATCTCGCCTTTGGCGTAGCGGACGGGCGCCGAAGCGTCCTTCCGCAGAAACGCCTCCTGCTCCTCCCTCGTTTTTCCCGTGAAGTCGGCTTCCCTGATGTTGAGCGGCAGTTTCTCCGCTTCCCCGGGCGTGAGGAAATACTGCATCAGCTTCCCGCCGCGTTTTTTGAAATAGAGCCTGAGGCTGTCGTTGCGCCCGATCTCGGTCCGTACGGCCCTGCGCATCAGGCCGAAATCGACCTCGCCCGTAATGGTCAGGCAGACGGGGATGTTCATCGACTGCCTGTGCACGCTGTAGGTCAGCCCGAAGTGAACGATGAACTGGGACAGCGAAAGGTCGTAAAAGACCGTGTTTTTGTCGGTTTTCGGCATGGTCGGAACCCCCGCAATTAAAAATTTATGTCCATTATATCTTTTTTATAAGCTTCTGTCAACCTTTTTATGGATATTCTTTCACAGATATTTCATATATTTCCGCATAATCGTCTGTTTTTGCGTCGAAACCGAAATAAGACGGGAATTTTCCGGTTCTTATTTCAGTTTCGCTTGCAAAAGTGAAATAAGAGCGGTATAATCATGACAGGAAGGGAAGGCTAAAAACTATGAAGATCGACGGCAACCCGGCGGAAACGGAAGCGATGCGGCTGTTTCACCTCGGGGAAAACGAAAAGGCGGGCAGGATTCAGGACGGGTTCATAGCGGAGCTGCGCGAATCGATGGCAAAAGGCGAAGATTACTGCTCCTGCAGAAACGCATGCAAATTCCACGGGAGATGCGCCGAATGCGTCGCCATCCACCGCGGCCACCGCGACCACCTTCCCGACTGCTTCAAAGACATGGTCAGAGAAAAGCTGCGCGCCGTGAACGCCCTGACCGAACACCCCGGAGACAAATAACGAAAGGGAGCCTTTATGAAAAACATACTGATCCTGTCAGCAAGTCCGCGCAAAGGCGGAAATTCGGATATCCTGTGTGACGAATTCGCGAGAGGCGCTGCCGAAGCGGGAAACAAAACCGAGAAAATCCGCGTCGCCGACAAGAAGATCGGGTTCTGCCTTGCCTGCGGTCATTGCACCGGAACGCACGAATGCGTGCAGAAGGACGACATGGGGGATATCCTCGACAAAATGGTGAATGCCGACGTCATCGTGCTCGCCACCCCCGTTTACTTTTACACCATGTGCGCGCAGATGAAAACGCTGATCGACCGCACGCTTCCGCGCTACACCGAAATCGCGGACAAAGATTTTTATATGATCGCCGTGATGGCGGACACGGACGACAGGGCGATGGACAGGACGTTTGAGGGCCTGCGCGGCTTTTTCGCCGGATGCCTGCCCGGAGCCCGCGAAAAAGGGGTGGTCTGCGGCAGCGGCGCGTGGAAAGCCGGCGACATCCGGCGGTCGGACGCCGTGAAGAAAGCCTATGACATGGGAAAACAGGCGTGATCCGAACTTTTATCCGGCACGAACCGCCGGAGCAGTCCCCGTGACGAAAAAATCCATCGGAACAAGAGGAAGAATCATGAAAAAAACCGCGTTTGTCCTGCTCGCAGCGCTCCTGGCGCTGAGCTTTTCCGCCTGCGGCGGGGCGCCGGACGCAATGGCCGATACGACCGGGGCCGATACAACAACACTTGAAACAACTATGGTCGATACGACCATGGTCGATACGGTCACGGCCGATACGGCGCCGACCGCCGGCGGCGCGGCCGTCTATATGACGGCCGAGGTCACGCCCGAAGGGCTGCAGGCGGTCTACGAAGCCCTCGGCACCGCGCCGGGGGACGGCGACAAAGTGGCGGTCAAAGTCAGCACGGGCGAACCCCCCGCGAGCAACTACCTCCGCCGGGAACTCATCGGCGATTTCGTCAGAGAACTCGGCGGCACCTACGTCGAATGCAACACCGCCTACGGCGGACAGCGCACCGCGACGGCCATGCACTATCAGGTCGCGGCCGACCACGGCTTCGAACCGATCGTGCTGATGGACGACGAAGGGGACATGGAAATCCCCGTCGAAGGCGGTCTCCGCCTTAAAGCAGACCTGGTCGGCAAAAAAACCGGCGACTTCAATTTCCACGTCGTCCTGTCCCATTTCAAAGGGCATCAGATGGCCGGCTACGGCGGGGCGCTCAAGCAGCTCTCCATCGGCTACGGCTCTTTCAGGGGCAAGAACATGATCCACTCGGGAGGCAAGAGCGCCGACACGTGGGCGGGCGCGGAGCAGGACGCTTTCCTCGAAGCGATGGCCGACGCCTCAAAGGGCGTCATCGGCTATATAAAAAATCTCGAAGGCGGGCAGCTCATCTATATCAATGTCATGAACCGGCTGTCGGTCGACTGCGACTGCAACGGGAACCCCGCGGAGCCCGACATCCACGACATCGGCATCCTCGCCTCCCTCGACCCCGTCGCACTCGACAAAGCCTGCCTGGACCTGGTCTACGCGGCAGAGGGCAGCGAGAGCTTTATCCGGCGCGTCGAGGCGCAGAACGGCGCCCATGTGATCGAAGCCGCCGAAGCGCTCGGCATCGGCAGCAGCGCGTATACCCTCGAGAGCGTCGATGGCTGAGATCCTGTGCCGCGAATGGGTGTACCTCCGGTATTATTTCACGGTCCAGCTTGAGCAGATCTTCCCGTACTGGGCCATCGGGACCGTGCTCGGGTCGGCGCTGTCGGTCTTCGGCATGCGCCGGATCCACGGCCTTTTCGCGGCGCTGAAGGAAAAAAAAGCGGGCGCACTCGGCCTGATCCCCGCGGCCGTCCTCGGCATCGCCTCCCCGCTCTCCTGCTACGGCACCGTCCCCCTCGCCGTATCCTTCGGCGAAAAGGGCACGGGGGACGACCTGATCGCGGCCTTCATGCTGAGTTCGGTCCTGCTCAATCCCCAGCTCATCGCCTACAGCGCCGTTCTCGGCCCCGCCCTGCTGACCGTCCGCATCCTGTCCTGCTTCACGTGCGGCGTCCTGGCCGGCCTGCTCGTGCGTGTCTTTTGGGTGAAAAAGGGCCGGAGCTTTTTTAAGTTCACAGCCTTCCGCGGAAGACCTTCGGACCGCGACACCGACCCGCGCATCCCGGTCCGCTTTTTAAAAAACATGCTGCGCAACCTGAGGGCGACCGGACCGTATTTCTTTTTCGGCATCGCGCTCAGCGCCCTGTTTCAGCGCTATGTGCCGCCGGAGGCGATGACCGCTGTCTTCGGCGGAAACGAGGCGTGGGGCGTGCTGACCGCCGCGGCGGCCGGCGTTCCGCTCTATGCCTGCGGAGGCGGGACGGTGCCGCTGCTGCAGACATGGCTCTGGAAGGGCATGAGCCCCGGAAGCGCGGCCGCGTTCATGATCACGGGACCGGCGACCAAGATCACCAACCTCGGCGCGTTCAAGACCATCCTCGGCCTGCCTTATTTTCTGCTGTATATCGCCTACGCAGCCGTTTTCGCGACTGCCTGCGGCCTGCTTGTAAACCTGATCCTGTAAAAAAGCCTCCGCCGCAGCGGAGGCTTTTTTTGTGCATAATCCCCGAATCGCGGGACTGTTTTTGTGAAGAACGCGTTTTTTGGTCTTTTTGTAAAAAATACTTGACATTTTGTTTTATCCGCGTTACAATTTGTACAGCAGCGTTTACATTCATCGGATACCGGACAACGACGACCATACGGGAGGACCATCCATGTCACATCGGGGGAAAAAAGCGTTTTTTTCGATCCTAACCGGGATCTGCCTGCCCGCATTCTACTGCTTCTATTCGTTCGGCAGGGCTCGTGCGGGTATGTCCTGCGCCGATGAGCTGAAATTCCGGGCCGAGATGATCCTGCTGTTCATCCTGATCGGCGCGATCGTTTCCGTTGTCCTCGAGGTTCTGTCCGCCGTCCTCTTTGCCGTAAAAAAAGCCCTCGCGGAACAGGTCACGACGGGAGACGGGGAAGAGGAAAAGGCCGCGCGGGAGACGGTCAAAGACGACAGGGACAGCCTGACCGAACTGAAGTCGTTGCGCATCTGCCTTGCCGTATGCGGAGCCGGCTTTTTTACGGCGCTCGTATTCGGTCTCCTCGGTTATCCGCCCGCCGTGATCCTCAACGTCATGTATCTCTCGTTCTGCGCAGGTTTGCTGACACGAGATCTCGCGCGGCTGTTTCTCTACGGAAGGGGCGCTTCCGATGACTGAGAATACGGCGATCTCGAACAGCATCCGCCGCCTGCGCTTCTTCGCAGGCGAAATGACGCAGCAGCAGCTCGCCGAAAAGATCGGCGCGTCGAGGCAGACGGTCATCGCCCTCGAGGCGGGCAAATACGCGCCGTCGCTCGAACTCGCGTTCCGCATCGCCGGCGCCTTCGGCGTCGGCATCGGCGACGTGTTTGAATACAGACCGAAAAAACAGGCGGAGAGTACGAAGCCCTGAAATCACAAAGCACGCTTCCCGCAGGACGGCGCCCCCCGCTTTCCGGCGGCGTTTTTTTGACTTTCGTGTCCGGAATTCCGAAAAACAGAAAGTTTTTGACCCCGAAGTCCGAAACTGTTGACACGGCGCGGAGCACGATGCCGGAAAATCCATCCGGAGCCGTGTTTTATCCGTCTGCGTGCGGTCACGGGTCCGACCCGGCGTGACGGGCGCGGCCGATGACATTCCTTCCCCGGTTCTGTCAGCCGTCAGGTCCGAGCGCGCCGCGCACGTCCCGGCCGCATTCGTTCTGCCAGCGGACGAAATCCGAGGGCAGCCACGTCTTTCCGCCGAAAAAGAACAGGGCGCCCTTCGCCGGCCGGTAGACGTTGCCCTCGAAGACGAACTTCTCCTCGTCTTCGGGGCTGATGACCGAATAGACCGCCGTGCCCCACGGCGTTTCGCCGAAGCGGTTACGGCGTATATACACCGGTCCCGGCTGCGTGCCGGGTCCGATGCGCCAGATGATGACGTGGTGTCCGGCCGGCTGAGGCCAGATCTCCGACGGCCGCACGGGTTCCTCCCCCTGCAGGCCGAATCCGCCCCTGTCGACGAGGCAGACGTTGTCTTCGAAGTATACTTCGGACGCGGGTTCGCGGCTCTCGTAGGCGGCGAATCCGCAGTTGAGAAAAAAGTTCTCCCTGAAATACACGAGCCGAGGGATATGCGCCGTCCCGCCGCCCTGATGCGTGACCCCGGCGTCGTAGACGACGTCGAACACGCAGCGGCCGACGGTCACATCCTCCGCGCCGTCCCACAGCTCGACGGCGTTGCCGAAGCGGATGAAGCGTTCGCGGTCCCAGACGGCGCCGCCGATGAAGCGGAAGTCGCAGTCCGTGATGCGCACGTCCCGCGGACCGAACTCCTGGTAGCCGTGCACACCGGAGTTGCGGAAGCTCAGGTCCCGGAAGACGATGTGGCTCCTGCCCGAGGCGATGCGGCGCTCCCCCCACAGAGCGCATTCGACGCTGCGGTAAAAGACGGAGGGATCGGCGTCCGAAAAGAGGTACAGCGTCCCCCCGGCGCCGTTTCCGCCCGCGGAGGCGCTCCCTGCGGCGGTGTAATGCCAGTCGCCCTGACGGCGCAGGTCCTCCCTGCTCCGGCGAAGGACGCCGCAGGTCATGCCGTCAAAGATCAGATTGCACACCTCGCTGCCGAAGTTCTTTTCGCAGCGCCACAAAGACGGCGCCTCTCCGGTCCAGCCGTCCGCCGGGACGGAGCCGAGGAAAGCGGGCCTCGCCCCTTCGCCGTAAGCGCCGTAGGTCACGGGCGCGCCCTCTTCGCCGCTGCAGGCGTTGAGCGCGCAGCGGAAGACGCTCCCGCGTCTGAATAAGACCGTGTCGCCGGGGCCGAAACTTCTGCCCCGATGGGTCTTAAGCGGCCGCGCGGGGTCGAGGCCGCCGTTCGCGTCGTCTCCCGACGCGGGGTCGATATAATAAATATTCCCTGCCATCCTACACTCCTCCGATCAACAACTATAAAGGACGGTCAACCATGAAAAAATTCAGGTATGAGGAAATGCTCCCGCACGAGTTTCTCGGCGCCCTTGCCGAAATGCCGCTGTTCATCATCCCGACCGGGCTGCTCGAATGGCACGGCGACCACAACCCGCTCGGACTCGACACCCTTAAGGTAACAGAGATCTGCCTCAGGGCGGCAAAACGGCTCGGGGGCGGCATCGTGCTCCCGCCGAACTACTACGGCAGGCCCGGCTTTTCGAGCTACACGGGCACGCTCACCTATTCCGAAGGCTGCCTACATATCCTCTTCACGGAACTTTTCGGCCAGCTAAGGAAAGCGGGCGGCAAAGTCATCGCCCTGATCACAGGCCATTACGGCGGCTGCCAGGTCGATTTCATCAAAAAGGTTGCCGCGAACTTCGAAAGGGAGCATCCCGACGTGCGCATCCTCGCCATGCCCGAATACGAGGACACGCTGGTGGACGGCCGCTCCCCGGCGGACCACGCGGGTTTCTGGGAGACGTCGATGATGCTGGCCGTCGACCCGGCCCTCACGGACATGAACCGGCTCGCGAAGACGCCCGCCCCAATGAAGATCTATACCGATCCCCCGAACGACTACTACAAAGAGAGCGGCAGCTGGACCTGGGACGACAGCGTCTTCGCTTCGGACCCCGAAACGGGAAACAGGGCCCTCGACGCCATGGCGGCGACGATCGCCGCAAAGATCAGGGCCCTGCTGTGATGATCCTGTGCCGGCCGCAGCCTTTGTCACGGGGTATGGGGCACAGCAGGCTTTTTTTCGATCTCTCCGGCTTTCGTCAGCGCCATTTTCGTCAGCAGAGGACCGACCATCTCGTAGATCAGCGTGGCGCTCAGGACCACGGTGACGATCTGAGGGGCTATTTCCGTTAAGCCGGGGTCGGCGGCGATCATCTGCGCCATGCCGATCGCGACGCCGGCCTGGGGCAGCATCGCGACGCCCAGGTATTTCGTGATGTTCGGCTCCGCACGCACTAGCTTAGCCCCCATGAAGCAGCCCAGATATTTGCCGGCCGAGCGGCTGACGATATAGACGATGCCAATGACGCCGACCAGGGGGAGTATTTTCAGATCCAGTTCGGTGCCCGAGATCACAAAAAACAGCATGAAGACCGGCGGGGTCCAGCGGTCGCAGCCCTCGAGGATGACATGCGCGTCGCTGCGCATATTCGCAAAAACAGCGCCCAGCATCATGCATGTCAGCAGAGGCGACAATCCGAATCTTTCGGACAGCACGACGCACGAAAACACCGACACGACCATCAGGCTCAGCCGGTTGGCGCGGGACATGAACAGCTTCATGCTCAACACCAGGACCGCGCCTATGACAGCACCCGTAAGAAGCGACAGGCCTATCTCCCGCAGCGGTTCCAGTATGATGCTGGAAAAAGTGATTTGATTTCCCGTCATGAACACCCTTGCGAGGGTGATGCAGAGCGAGAAAATAAAGAGCCCGACGGCGTCGTCGCCCGCGACGACCGGCAGCAGCGTATCGGTCAGAGGGCCTTTCGCCTTGTACTGACGAACCACCATCAGCGTCGCGGCGGGGGCGGTGGCCGCGGCGATGGCACCGAGCAGAAGGATCACGGGAACATTCACCAGGGACGGCGAGACCAGCCGGACGACAAACAGGGCCGCCATGACGAAGAAGACCGCCGCGAAGGCCTGTACGACCGTGATGATCAGCACCTTGCTGCCGATCTGTTTCAGGTTGGAGATCTTGAATTCGCTCCCTATCGAAAAAGCGATGAACCCGAGCGCGATCGCGGTGATCACGGACAGCGCCTGATGATCCTCCGTTTTGATCAGGTTGAGAAAAAACGGACCGAGCAGCAGACCGGCGATCAGGTACCCGGTCACATTGGGGACATTGACGAGTTTGACGACACGGGACAGAATAAGTCCGCCCAGCATGGCGAAGATGATATAGACAACCAGTTCCATAGATTAATAATCGAGTCCTTCCCAGAAAGATACCGGCATCGCGAACATGATCCCTTTTTTGCGCAGGTCCTTCACGATGCCGCGCACCGTGGTTTTCGCCTCTTCCAGCTTTTCGTCGGGGATCAGCATCATCAGGGTATGGCTCATCTCGAACTCGCTTTTGACCAGATTGCTTAATTTCCCGAAGATCGGCACCTCATCGACATTCGACCGGAGCAGAGCATGCTTGAGACTCGTCGACGGCATCACGATCCCGTTCATGCCGTGGTTTTTCAAACCCGAGAGTATTTGTAAAAACTGTTCACTGTCATCGAGAGTTACAACAAAATACATCATATATTTACAGCTCCTTTCACACATAAATGTGATTGTATCACATTTTCCCGGACCTGTCAAGAATAAAGAGCCCTGCCGTGATCATTCTATGCCGGCCATGACCGAGCGGATGTACCGAAGGTCCTCCGCGGCGAACCATTCGCGGTCGCCCGCGCGGGGCGCCTCGATGCCGACAGGGCCGCCGAAGCCCGAAGCCGCGAGCAGCTTCATATATTCGCGGTGGTTGATGTCCCCCTCGGCCAGCGAGACGGGGGCGCGGCGGGGAGAGCCGGGCACCGAGTTCTTGAGGTGCGTGTAGAACAGCCTGTCCCCGCATTCGGCGATCGATTCCGCGAGCGGCTTCACCGCCGAAGGGGCGAAGTAGACGGTGTTGCCGTAGTCGAGGTTGATGCCGAAGTTCGGCCTGCCGATCAGGTCGCAGAGCTTTTTCGCCGTACCCGCCAGGTCGTGGAGATAGCCCATGTGCGTCTCGAAGGCGAAGCGGACGTGCGGCGCGAAATCCGCGAGCTCGCGGCAGGCCTTCGCGGCGGCCTCCCAGTGTTCATCCTCCGCGCAGCCCGAGCCGTGCTTCTCGTACTCCCAGTGCGGTTCGCCCGGCTTCGAGAGCCAGCCGGTCATGAAGTTGACGACCGAGAGCTTCACGCGCCTGTCCGCGAGTTCGAGAAAGCGCTTGTAGCCGTCGACCTCGGCGCGCCGGACATTTCTGTCCCGCGTCATGACGCCGATGCCCGGGCTCCCGAACAGGATGTGCTTCAGGCCGTATTCCGCGCAGCAGCGCCCGACCTCCTCGAGATAGCCTTCGGCATCCTCGCCCGGGATCTCGCGCGACCTGCGGAATTCGATGCCGTCAAACCCGAGCTCCACGGCCCTTCGGACGGTGTAACCGAGCGTCTGCCCCTGCTCGAAATAGTTGATGTGCATAATGACGGGATTGTTCATGGCGGTGCCCCTTTCGGCTGATAAAATTTAAAACAAGGACGGAAAAAATCCCATGAAAACAAAAAGGCAGGAAGAACTGACCGCTTCGTTTTTATCGGCACTCGGCGAGGATGAGAGACCGCTTTTCGCGGAGATCACGGCGGCGCTGGCCGGACTCGGCTGCCGCCCCCGGAAAGAGCGGTCGTATCTTGTATACAAACACAGCCTGCACAACAAGCAGATCGCCAAAACCGGCTTTAAGAAGAACGAGACGCCGTACCTCGCCCTGCGCTTCTCCGCCTGCAGGGGAGTTCCCGAGAAATTCGACGCGGTCGTCAGGGAAGCCGTCCTGAAATACCCGACCCGCGCCCCCCGCTGCCCGGACGGCCTCTGCTCCTTCTGCCGCGGCGAACCCGGGACGCACATCTACACGTGCACCCTTCCGGACGGCAGTACCGGAACGCACTGCGGCGCCTACGCGCTCGAGGTCCCGGTCCTTACCCCCGCCGACGCCGGCGCGGTCATCGAACTGATCCGGCAGGAACACGATTATCTGATGCGGCATGAAGCGGGGGCGGAGGAGTAAGGTTTTATCTTTCCGCTTATCCGTTATTCGGAGATATCCGCGTCGATCATGTTTTCACCGTCATATCCTTCGATGGAACGGGAAAGATCCGACAGATATTTTTTCGCATTTGCTTCCGACGCGTACCAGAGCATCGACTGCCCGAATCCGAATCCCCTTTTCCTCGAGACCGGTACAGCCCATATATGCCTGTGACGCTCTCCCCGCGGGAGCAGAACGCAATCGTCTTTGAACGCCAGAATATTGTAAGACTGAATATAACCGCTGTTAAATTCCATATCACGATACCGGCGGTAAACCGCCGCGTTTTTATACCAGCCCACGACCGACGTCTCGTTAAGGTCGGTCGTCGCGCACCAGACCACCAGAACACCGTTAACGGATTCCTCGTTTTTTAGGAGTTCGCATCCGGATATCTTTTCTATATGCAGGTCATTGCTCTCGGATCCGGAGTGTGATTTGGTTTCGACAAAGCCGAGACAGTATACTTTACCGTCGGCAAATTCCACGGGAGCGAAATTATATTCTTCATGCCCATATCCGTTTTCATCGACAAAACTTCCTCCATTATAAGGAACGTCGTTTTCACTTGCTCCCCTGTAGTATTTCATACAGGAAATTTTACAGAAAAGTATCTGCATAACATCACCCGTTGTCTTATAACAATAAAGTTAAACGATTAATTCTATAAAATCGTTCCGTGAAATATCGATACCGCTGTTAATCATCCGATCTTTTCTTTCCGAGTATAATTTATCGAGTATATATTGTTTTTCTTTGAATATTCCGTAATGTATAAGCCGGTGGCATATCGGGCATAGACAGACGATATTCGCGTAGACATCAATTCCGTTATTAAATTCACATTGATGTTTTAACGGTATCAAATGATGTCCCTCCATAAATTGTTTCCCCGTGGATTCGGCTGTAAACGTAATATGATTATTATTATATTCGCAGCTGTGTTTCGCTCCTTCAATGACCTGATCCACAATAATCTGATTTCTTTTCCAAAACGCATGCGTATAGTTCACCTTTTGCGGTCTATCAACGGCAATATCCATTTTTGAGAGATTATCATGATAAAATTGTTTGTCTTCGCATGCAAACCGGAAAAAATGATTGAAAGCCGCACTATACATTCTGTTTCCAACAGTATCTTTTGTGATAAATTCTTCATTGGTGAGGATAAAATTCTTGATTATTATTAATTCTTCAATACTTTCGATGTCAAATACGTTTTTCACGGAACAATTGTATTTTAACAAAAGCGCATTGATTGTATTGATTCCCGTTATATAATGTTTCGCAGTACTGTCGGATATACTTCGCGTTATCTTCATATATTGATTAAAATATTCTAAAAGCATAATTTATCACATTCATCGTCTGTTTTTATATTTAATGTCTACTGAACAAACCTGATTTTTTGCTTTGAAGTGATAGTGGAAAATAATTCCATCACAAGGTGAAAAAAAGCGCAAAGAATCAACGCCAGACG
>CAZVPD010000102.1:0-14156 GCA_964628455.1 uncultured Lachnospiraceae bacterium | reverse complement strand
TACGGTGTGACCGTTCTTGAAATGACAGCCGGATATTCCATATTCCCGAATAAAGGTGTTTACAACAAGCCCCGTATCGTGCTTAAAATACTGGACAGCGAAGGCAACGAAGTATTGGACAATAAAGCCGACTCGTCCGTGGTCATCAGCGATCAGAATGCATCGATCATGACCAAAATGCTGCAGGATGTTGTCGACAGCGGTACGGCTAAAGCCATAACACTCGACGCGACCGTAAATGTCGCGGGTAAGACAGGAACTACGACAGAAGACAATGACCGATGGTTTATGGGGTATACGCCCTATTATGTCGGCGGTGTCTGGTTCGGATATGCGATGCCGAGGAGCTTAAGCAGTTTTTCGGCTACCGTCAGTCCGGCGGTAACCATCTGGGATGATGTGATGACAGCTCTGCACGCGAAAAAAATCGCCGAAGAAGCTGAAAAGGGAGAAGGGGTGAAATCGTTTGTTTTGGCAAACGGGGTTGTCACCGCGACCTATTGTATGGACTCGGGAAAGCTGATTACAGACGCATGCAAAGCGGACCCGCGCGGCAGCAGAGCCGAAACGGGATATTTTACAACTCAAACCGTACCGAAAGAAAAATGCGACTGCCATATACTCGTTGATTTCGATAAAACCACGTCAGGTGTTGCGGGACCTGACTGTCCTCCCGAAAATCTCGCCGGATACGGTCTCATCAGAGTGCCGTCGAGGAACTTTCCCTATCAGATCATCGTCGTTGACGCCCAATATGTTTATCGGGATCTGCCGGATAATATCGAACCCGGCGAGGCGCCGAATGAACCGTTTTTTATAAATATACTGCCTGAAGGATCCTTTGCCGGCATCAGCAGTTACGACAAGCAGTTCAATCATTTTTGCCGGACGCATTACAAAAAACCGGCCGAAGTTCCTACCGAAAGCATTCCCGAAAGCGAAACGTCTGAAACGACGGAAGAAGGCATGAACGAACCGGAAAAACCGGTCAGCGAAAACGAACCGCCTAAAGGTCTGCCCGAAGACGAAGTGCTGGATGACGGATAATATATTTGGAGACAAGATCGTGCCCCGGATCAAAAACAGATCTGTATTCACTTTATATGTCATTGAAGCGGTCTTGTTTTGTGATTTTCCTGTTAATTCTTCCGGCAGGTAAATTATATGTTTATATTATTTAAACAAAATATGTTAAAATGCTAAAAAATACGGTTTAATAGTTCATTAATATAATGTTAATCATTTATGCTTGAACAAAAGAGCTTATTTGATTATACTTCATATATAAATTTTAGGAGGTATAAACGTGAACTTTAAAAAGATACTATTATTTTCACTTGTCATAATATTTACGCTCGGTGTATTCGGTTCTTGTGTTACAACTACATCCGAGATTACCGTAGACCTTGTTATCAGAGCGGGTGACGACAGGATATTCAGCAGTAAAGTAAAAGTTAATACGGAAAATCCGACGGTAATCGACGCGGTCAATGAAGCGATAGCTACATATGAGCTGAACATTACGCTTGATCCCAACGGCAATTCCGTTACAAAAGTAAAGAATTACTTCGATACGGAAATCGAAGGCATCACCTATTACTGGATGTATACCATCAACGATGTCGAGCCGACAACCGGCAAAGCGTCATCAAACGCGATTGCCGACGGCGATAAAATAGAATACATTTTTTATTCGAGCGATCCCGGCGACGATCCTCCGACGACATTAAAATCGGTTCCCTATAAATCCGAATGGGAGCTTTTCGGAGAAAATGACCTCGAAGATACAACCGTGGAAGCGATCGAGGAAGAAACAGCAGCAGAATAAAAAGGATAAAGAAACATACGGCAAGGTATGTTTCTTTTATTTTAAATGTTTTTATCACTGTTTACATCCTATTATCAATTATCTCATAATTTATGCCGAAATTTAAAGGATAGTGTATTGAAATATTTCCAGAAATCGATTATAATAAGATCGGTTTAGAATTGTCGGGCGGATAATTTTAAACATAAAAAAATCAAATGCACGCGACAGGTCCATCCGCGCGTCAGTTTGTTATATACAAGGAGACTTTAATGTCAATCGTTCTAATCGATAAGCTGCTCGATCCTTTCATATCTGCCGGAGACATGACGGATATTTCCGCAAAAGTAAAGGATGCTCATGCAGAAATAAAAAAAAGGTATGAGAAGAATTTTATACCCGGTCTCGAAAAAAAAGACAGGACCCCTCTCGGCTGGTGGAAACTGCCGGATAATTATGATAAAGAAGAATTCTTGCGCATCAAGCAGACAGCTTTGAAAATAAAAAAACTCTGCGACATATTTATAGTTCTCGGTATCGGCGGTTCGTATCTCGGAGCAAGGGCGGCAATCGAATATATCAAATCTCCGAATTACAATGTTTTGTCCAAGGATACGCCCGATGTATATTTTACCGGAAATTCGATCAGCGCGACGGCGATCGACGAGTTGATCGGATTGTGCAGAGATAAAAACGTATGTATCAATGTTATTTCAAAATCCGGTGAAACAACGGAAACAGCGTTGGCTTTCAGGATATTCCGCAGCATGCTGGAGCATAAATACGGCGTGTCCGGAGCAAAAGAACGCATATTCGTGACAACCGGCGCCGATCCCGATAGAACGCTCAGAAAAATGTCCGAAATAAACCAATATGAAACTTTTACCGTTCCGGATGACATAGGCGGGCGTTATTCTGTTCTGACATCTGTCGGACTGCTTCCGATTGCGGTCGCCGGAATCGACATTGACGCCCTGATGACAGGCGCAAAAACCGCCATGCATGAACTTGCCGGCGGCAGTATCGATACCAATCCCTGCCTGCGCTATGCCGCTGTCCGAAATATTTTATACGACATAAAAAAGAAAGATATCGAAATTTTCGCATGCTATGATCCGGCACTCACCGTTTTCGGCGAATGGTGGAAACAATTATACGGTGAAAGCGAAGGAAAAAACAACCGCGGACTTTTCCCGGCTTCGGTGACTTATTCAACCGACCTCCATTCGCTCGGGCAGATCATCCAGCAGGGCAGACGCATTATGTTCGAGACGGTGATCAGCATAAAAAATCCGTCCGTCGATCTGACTATAGAAAAAGAAAACGATTCGTCCGACGGCATGAATTACCTTGCCGGCAAGAGTATGGATAAGATCAATAAAACCGCCATGCTTGCCACGGCACTTGCGCATACGGACGGTGATGTGCCGAATATCATCATAGAAATCAAAGACAGAAGCGCAGCTTCATTCGGGTATATGGTTTATTTTTTCGAACTTGCCTGCGCGATCTCCGGTTATATGCTCGGAATCAATCCGTTTGACCAGCCCGGTGTCGAGGGATACAAGAATAATATGTACGGTCTTCTCGGAAAACCGGATAAAGACGGAACCGATAAGTATGCCGGGTTAAGAAACAAGCTTGAAAACAGGCTGAAAAACATGATTTTGGATAAAATCGCCGGGAAGCCGAACATTTACGATTATTTTTTATAATGAATTTCCCGTCCGGGGGACGCATAAAAAACAAATATTTTTTAGGGGGAGATTGAAATGGTTCAGTTGATTGTAGGCGTAAAGGGTACGGGCAAGACGAAGCTTTTAATCGAAATGGTAAACCATGCGGTTGACACATCGATAGGTGCGGTGGTTTGCGTGGAAAAAGGCAACAAACTGCTTCATGAGGTTAAATATCAGGCCCGGCTTATTGACACCGACGAGTTTACAATTGATAACGCATGTATGCTGTATGGATTTTTATCCGGTATCTGCGCTTCGAATCATGATGTAACCGATATATTCGTCGATTCCGCGCTTAAAATATGCGGCAATACTATGGATGAATTCGTTGATTTCATCGAACGTATGGAACTGCTGACGCAGTCGCATAAAATAAATATCGTCATGACGTCGTCCATACCGTCGGATGAAATTCCTCAGAAGATATTAAAATATGTAGTCGAACATTAAAATAAAGAAGTCCGGAGAACTTTACTGTTCCCCGGCTTTTTTTATTTTATAGGCAAAACCTTTTTTATCGCGGCCTATCCGTTCGACTGTTTCCGTAAAATTCAGAATATTCAGTGCCGTCTGAGCGCAGGAACGGCTGATATGCGCGTTCTTTCCGAAATCCTCGGCGTAAAAAACGGACGGCAGATTTTCAGGCACAAGCTTGATATAATCGCTTTTATCGTATATATCGATTTCATCGCCGAAACCGACAGGTATGCGTTCGCTGCGTGTGGCACCGTGTTTTTTATCACGGCTCCAGCCGTTGAGCTGACGGTATTCCTCGAGATCCACCATCAGTATTTTTAAATGCAGATTCGCATGGCATAACATGGATTTGATGCGATACAGCTCATTGAATACGATATAGGGGGTCCCCGTTTTCGGTGACCGTCTCTTCGGGGTGATTTCACCGGTTTCCGGATCGATCCACAGAAGCCATTTCCGGCGCACTGCGGGGTAGACAATGGTAACGGGGGTTTTTTCAAGAAAAGTCCCGAGTTTTTTTCTCATGGTATTGAAATTACGAGTCTGGATCTCGGTAACACCCTTTTCGTTGCAGATGTCCGCTATATAACCCATAAAAGGCTGTTCATGTCTGCTCTGATCGGGTTCGTAATAATTTTTCAATACGGCGTGAAGCGTCCTCTCCCCGTATGTTCCGATCCTGCCGTTGTTCGGATTCTTAAAAATGTCAGCGGGTATTTCGTCTGATTTCATGTCCGCTCCCGAAATTTGTTTGGTATTGCATAAAACGGCGGATATCGATTCCGCCGTCTATTCCGTTAAATACCGGCCAGGGACTGATCAAGGTCCGCGATAATATCGCCGGCGTCTTCAATGCCGACCGATAACCGGATCAGGTCGCTGCTTATCCCCGACGCGGCCATCTGAGCTTCGGTGAGCTGACGGTGGGTGGTGCTGGCGGGATGCAGTACACAGGTGCGCGCGTCGGCAACGTGGGTGACAACAGAAGCAAGTTTCAGACCGTCCATGAACCTGACCGCGGCGTCACGCCCGCCGGACAAGCCGAAGGACAGAACACCGCTGGTTCCGCCGGGCATATATTTCTGCGCAAGTCCGTAGTATTTGTCATCGCTGAGACCCGGATAATTGACCCATGAAACTCTGCTGTTCGATTTAAGATATAAAGCCGCCTTTTTTGCGTTTTCACAGTGCTGCTTCATACGCAGCGGCAGAGTTTCGAGTCCCAAATTCAATATGAAAGAATTGATCGGCGCCGGAACCGAGCCGAGGTCGCGCATCAGCTGCACCGTTGCTTTGGTAATATAAGCGCCTTTACCGAAAGTCTGGGCATAGCGGATCCCGTGATAGGATTCATCCGGTTCCGTCAGTTCCGGGAATCTGGCGGAATATTTCAGCCAGTCGAAATTTCCGCTGTCAATGATGGCGCCGCCGACACAGGATGCATGTCCGTCCATATATTTTGTGGTCGAATGCGTAATGATATCCGCTCCGAATCGGAACGGATTACAGTTTACGGGTGTAGGAAAGGTATTGTCAATGATGAGCGGAACTCCGCTGCCGTGCGCGGCCGCGGCAAATTTTTCGATATCGAGAACGACAAGCAAAGGATTTGACAGCGTTTCGGCAAAGACAGCTTTTGTATTCGGGCGAAAAGCATCATGAAGCTCTTTTTCCGTGCAGTCCGGATCGACAAATGTAGCCTCGATCCCCATCCTTTTCATCGTTGTGGCGATCAGATTATAGGTACCGCCGTATATAGCCGATGAGGCAACGATATGTTCTCCGGCCGAACAGATATTAAACAAAGCATAAAATGAGGCGGCCTGGCCCGATGACGTAAGCAGCGCTGCCGCGCCGCCCTCAAGGTCGCATATACGTGCCGCCACGGAGTCGTTGGTCGGATTAGCCAGGCGGGTATAAAAATATCCGCTTTCTTTCAGATCGAATAAATTGCCCATTTGCTCGCTTGAATCATATTTATACGTTGTGGACTGATAAATCGGTAATATGCGGGGCTCTCCGTTTTTCGGCGAATAACCCGACTGCACACATTTGGTGTTGATCTTATAATCCGGCATGACTGCTCCTTATCTGTTTTTATAATTGTCTTTGAGAGATACGATACGGTTAAAGGTGTTTTTGTATTTTGAGTCACGGATGAAATAACCGTTCCGGACAAACTGATAGCGTTCATTCGAGTCCGGATCGGCGAGTGATTTTTCGATCTTGCAGCCTTTCAAACGCGTTGCCGAATCCGGATTCAGATAATCGTCATAGACTGCGTTTTCCGGTATCTCATTGACGTTTTCTATGGTGAACAGATGGTCAAAAAGCATGATATCGGTTTCCGAAGCGAAGGGAGCGGAGAGCCAGTGGATAGTCCCTTTGATTTTACGTCCGTCGGAAGGATTTTTTCCGCCGGTGTCAAAATCACATGTGCATAGGATTTCCGTTATACGGCCGCTTCTGTCTTTTAAAACTCCCGTGCACCGGACAATATAAGCGCCCATCAGACGGACTTCGCCGCCGGGTTTGAGCCGGAAGAATTTGGGCGGGGGGATTTCCTCGAAATCTTCCCGTTCGATAAACAGTTCGCGCGTGAAGGGAAGCATGCGCATTTCCGATTCCGGTTCGGACGGATTGTTCGGCAGGGGAAAATATTCGGTTTTGTCTACCGGGTAGTTCGTGACCGTGACTTTAACGGGATTCAAAACCGCGATCCGTCTTTCCGCTTTCCCGTTGAGTTCCTCGCGGATACAGTGCTCAAGCAGTTCGATATCCACCAGACTGTATGCTTTTGCGACGCCCGCTCTTTTTACAAAGTCGAAAATCGATTCGGGCGTATATCCGCGGCGGCGTAAAGCGCATAATGTCGGCATACGCGGGTCGTCCCATCCGTCCACCGTTTTCTGCTCGACCAGCCGCCGCAGGTAGCGCTTGCTCATAACGGTGTTCGTAACATTCAGACGCGCGAATTCATACTGATGAGGCCGCGGATCAAAGATGCCGATGCTGTCGACCACCCAGTCATAAAGAGGTCTGTGATTTTCGAATTCGATGGAACACAGAGAATAGGTAATGCCTTCAAGCGCGTCCTGAATCGGATGCGCATAATCATAAAGCGGATATATGCACCATTTGTTTCCCTGACGGTGATGTGATGTATGGAGGATCCTGTAAATGGCCGGATCACGCATATTCATATTGGGTGAAGCCATATCGATTTTCGCGCGAAGTGTTTTGCTGCCGTCCGGAAACTCGCCGTTCTTCATCCTTTCAAACAAATCGAGATTTTCTTCCGCCGGACGGTCTCTCCAGGGGCTGTTTTTCCCCGCTTCGGTCAGGGTTCCGCGGTACGAGCGCATTTCTTCCGCTGTCAGGTCGCAGACGTAGGCAAGTCCTTTTTTGATCAGCAGCATTGCGTATTCGTAACATTTGTCAAAATAATCGGAACCGTAAAAAACACCGCCGTCGGGGACCGCTCCCAGCCACATCAGATCTTCGTAAATGGACTGCACATACTCGTCGTCTTCCTTTGCCGGATTTGTATCGTCATAACGCAGGTTGAACAATCCCCCGTATTTCTTTGCGGTTGAGTAATTGATCCATATCGCTTTAGCCGAACCGATATGCAGATAACCGTTGGGTTCGGGCGGGAAACGCGTATGAACGGGTTTATCGCTGCCGGCGGCACGGTCGGCGTCTATAATGTCGTGTATGAAATTTCCGTTAATCGCTGATGAGTCGTCTGTCATTGTTTCATCCTCCGAATTTAAAATATGAGAATGGGAAAGCGGATCGGTCCGATTTGGAGATTATCGTTTTAATTATCGGATGATCTGTTTTTTTATTCTTTCAATCGTCCGCTTCTGACCCAGTATATGCATGACTTCATATAAATCAGGTGAGTTTAATCTTCCCGTGACGGCTATTCTGATAAACATCGAGATATCACCGACATGTCCCTTGTAATCCGAAGGATTTTTCTTATAAAGCCTGGTTTCGGGCGCATAGCCGATTTTTTCCGCAATCGATTTTATTTTACCGAACCATACCGTCTGATCATCGGTTTCGTCATACGTTTCGGTGAACAAGGAGAGAGACTCCGTTATATCTATACGATTAAATCCGTCCGGGAAATCAGTTTCCATGCGGAATAAATCGTCATAAAAAGGCGATATATATGGCCTTGCGTCAGCCCAAGTCGCCAGATCTTTCCTGGGTTTTGATCCGCCCCGGCCGATAGAGAAAATTTTAGCGGCATATTCCGTGTCGTTTTTTATTTTTACAGCCAGTTCCGTGTCGTATTTTTCGGCCCATGCCGTTACCCCTGCGACGATCTCTTCGGAAGTCATGCGTGCAAGGGTGTTTTTACAGACATCTGTCAGTTTGTCCGTATCCAGCAGACACCCCGACGGGCTCATCTTTTTGACGGAGAAATCGAATTCGGTGAACGGTTTATCGGGATTTACCGCCCGCCATTCCTCGTAATTCGAATTAAGGAGCGTCATCACATATTCGGTCAGGCAGACCGGAGAATAACCGGACTCGTCATACCAGCGCATATCTACGCCTTTGTCTCGCTTTGAAAGTTTCTTCTTTGAATTTCCTTCGAGTTTCATCAGTTGTGAAATGTGCAGGTATTTCGGAAGCCTGAAATTCAGAGCGGAAAAGAGCTGTATATGGAAGGGCAGCGACGGAAGCCATTCTTCTCCGCGGACAACGTGGGTCGTCCGCATCAGATGGTCGTCGACCGCATGCGCGAAATGATAAGTCGGTATGCCGTCGCTTTTTAAGAGCACATGGTCTTTATCGTTTTCCGTGATTTCGATCTCGCCTTTGACGAGGTCGTGAAATCTGATCTTGTTCGTCAGGTTTCCGTCCGAACGAAGACGAAGCACGAACGGAACATTTTCACTCAGTTTCTTTTTGACCGCATCAAAGTCTGCATCGCGCCAAACAGCCCATCGGCCGTAATAACCGGGATCGGATTTGCTTTCCTCCTGCTCGATGCGAATGGCGTCAAGCTCTTCCGGCGAACAGAAGCAGGGATACGCTTTCCCCTGCCTGACAAGGTCCCGTCCGTATGTCTGATAGATATCGGCGCGCTGAGACTGCCTGTACGGCCCGTATGCGCCCTTGTCTCCGCCGTCGGCAGCTGCACCCTCATCAAAAACGATACCGTAATTTTCGAGTGTGACGATCAGATTTTTTTCGGCTCCCTCCACTTCGCGTTTTGAATCCGTATCCTCAATGCGTAAAAACAGGATTCCTCCGCTCTGATGCGCGAGGCGTTCGCTTACCCGCGTGGGGAATAATCCGCCGAAATGGACAAAACCGGTCGGAGAAGGCGCAAAGCGGGTCACCGCTGCTCCTTCGGGCAGACTGCGCGGGGGAAAGCGTTTTTCCATATCGTCAGGTGTGGTTTTTATATCCGGAAACAAAAGATCCGCAAGATATGCATAATCCATGATTTACCTCGATTGTTTTATAATAAGCTGATGTTGGTTTTGCGTTCCGTGCTCAGGCGTGTCGATGAACCGTGTCCGGGATATATTTTATAATCGCCCTCCAGAGCGGATAGTCTATGTAATGACTGCAGAAGCTGACTGTAATTTCCGCCGTACAGGTCATAACGGCCGATATCGCCTTTGAAAAGGGTATCTCCCGTTATGATGCTGTCTTCCGCCAGAATGCAGACCGAGCCCATTGTATGCCCGGGAGTATGCAGGATTTTTAACCGGCTTTTTCCAAGTGCGAGGACATCGCCTTCGTTTAGTAAAAAATCGGCAGGCCGGCACGGCGCGTCTCTGCCGCCGTATCTGCCCATATAGGATAACTCCGGGTCCAGGAGTGCGGGAGCATCAAGCCGGTGTATATACAGCGGGGCATGCGTCTCCGCGCGGATCTCTTCAAGCGCCATCATGTGGTCAAAATGCGCGTGAGTCAGGAGGATGTATTTTACCTTAAGCCCGCGTTCGTTTATTTTTACAAGGATCTTTTCAGCCGAATCAGCCGGATCCGCTATTGCCGTTATACCCGTCTCTTCATCGGTCAGAAAATAGCAGTTTGTCTGCATGGATCCCAGAATAAAAGTCGATATTTTCATTGTTTTTGTTTTCCCGGATTTTATTATGATTTATTATTATAACATAAAACATATATTCTGTCTACATCGGTATCAATAATTTAGAAATTATCTTGAAATGTCATTTTTATGTATATAAATTGTATAATGTATACAAATATGAACTATGACGATTGGTTCATCCGCCGAAAATAATATAATGTAAAATTTGTATTGATTTTTTCGGTTTATGTGATATAATAAATACAGTCAAATTGTTAACAGCAGACCCTAATGTTAAACAATTTGATACAAATATGAAAACTAAGAAAGGTTGGCAAATCAACACATGAAAAAAATCATCGGACTTACAGTTATTTTAAGCATGCTTGCCGCAATTCTTTCCATGAGCGCGTATGCCGCCCCCACCATGCTCTGGGAATTCGGCGAGGGCACAGGCATCGAAGACAATATGGGTGCCAACGGCGTAAACGTGCTTACATACGAAGCCGAAAGTTTCTATCACATTTTCACGGCAACCGGAAATGACCCGTTTGTTTCCGTAGATTATTCCGCCGACGATGTTTCTCAGATTTTCTGGGTCAAAGCGCGCGTTCTGAACAAGAGTTACGCGACGGCAATCGAGCTTTTCGGACATACAAACGGCAGAGGGCTTGCAGGTCCGGAATGCACCCATATCAACATACTCCCCAACAGCGAAGAGTGGCAGACGGTCATCACCTATATTCCGACTGCCAACGTCGAAACAGTCAATAACTACAAAGCGGTCGATCCGCTGACCGAAACATACTGGGAAGGCACAGTTGACTGGATACGCCTCGATCCGATGTGGAGCGAAGGCGATGACGGTTCGGATTCCGGCGGAAGCATGGTGGACGGCGAACAGATCTATATCGACTACATCGCATTCTTCGCTAACGAAGCAGACGCTGTAGCCTACATGGGCGCCGAGGAGCAGGCAGCCGCGGCACCGGCCGAAGTTCCCGCAGAAGCGGCAGCCGAAGAGGCAGCAGCCGAAGCTCCCGCAGTCGTTGAAGAAGCACCCGCCGAAGCGGCTCCCGTGGCAGCTCAGACTTCCGACATCGCGTCCATAGCGGTGATCGCAGTCGTTCTTTCCTTCGGCGCAGCTTATATCTCGTCCAAAAAGAAATAATTAATTATAACATATTATTGAAGCAGAGCGTTTATTTACCGCTCTGCTTCATTTTTTTATGAAATACACACTATTGAATCTGTTTTATGGCACACATTTGTCGTTTATTAACACAATTTTAACGATTTGTGAAAAAAACATTGCAAACAGACGGATTGTATGTTATAATCTGTCTGTTGATCAAGCAGGCATGTTTGTCTGCTTGATCAAATAAAATCAGATTTGAAAGGTTGGTCATCCATCGCATGAAGAAAATCATCGGTCTCACGGTTATCTTATGTATGCTCACAGCGGTTCTCGCAATGAGCGCGTATGCGGCACCCACGCTTCTCTGGGAATTCGGCACCGATACCGGTATCGAAGACAGTATGGGAGGCAAAAGCGCGGCAAACACATTAACGTATGCCGCCGAAAACTTCTACCACATATTCACGGCTACAGGCGGAGATCCCAGTGTTTCCGTCGACTTATCTGTTGACGATGTTTCCCAGGTATTCTGGGTCAAAGCGCGCGTCCTGAACAAGAGCTACGCAACCGCCATCGAGCTCTTCGGAGCCACCGACGGCAGAAGCCTTGCCGGTCCGGAATGCACGCACATCAACATACTCCCCAACAGCGAAGAGTGGCAGACGGTCATCACCTATATCCCCACTTCCAACGTCGAAACAGTCAATGCTTATAAAGCGGTCGATCCGCTGACAGAAACATACTGGGCCGGCACACTCGACTGGATACGCCTTGATCCGATGTGGAGCGAAGGCGACGACGGCGCGGATTCGGGCGGAAGCATGGTGGACGGCGAACAGATCTATATCGACTACATCGCTTTCTTTGCTAACGAAGCCGACGCTATAGCCTATGTGGGCTCCGAAGAGCAGGCAGCCGCGGCACCGGCCGAAGCTCCCGCAGACGCGGCAGCCGAAGAAGCAGCAGCCGAAGCTCCCGCAGTCGTTGAAGAAGCACCCGCCGAAGCAGCTCCCGTGGCAGCTCAGACATCCGACATCGCATCCATAGCGGTAGTCGCCGTCGTTCTTTCCTTCGGTGCAGCTTATATCGCTTCCAAAAAGAAATAAACCGGTAAAACAAACAGATCGAAGCAGGGCGTTTATACACCGCTCTGCTTCTTTTTTATTATCTGACGGCTTACCCTTGATTTTTTTACGGAATATGATATAATAATGATCATGTCCCGAATAAGACCGCGGCGGACAGCCGCTGTTCTCTGTAAAAATCAAATGCATTGCTGCAGACCGTATTTTTTATTTTTATGGCTGCCGCGTGTATTTCCGAAAGGCGGTGCCGATATAAAAGATTTAAAAGCCGATCTTCCGAAAAAAGCCGGGATAAAGCCGGATGAAGACGTTCATATTGTCGATGTGAAATGTAACATTTCGGCTTTTCTGAAAAAATACAAAAAGCTCATGATTTCGGCAGGTGCTCTGCTGCTGTTTATTTTTAGCATAAATATGTGCGTCGAATTGAATTACGCGCTTATCCTGTCCAAAGCGGAAAATACGGTTCCGGAATATATACCCGACAAATATTATTATAATATTATTTCCTACCGTGAACAAGCCTTATACAACAGTATTTTTGCCGCGGCCGACCTGTGCGCCGAATATTCGGATATTCTGCCGTATAAATTCACAGCAGCCGAATTCGGCAGAATTATGAAGTATGTGTTGGCGGATCATCCGGAGTGTTTTTATTTAACCGCATCCTCTGCCGAAATGCTGTCAAACGGTCATAAAACCCGTATAAAACTGACCTATTTTCATACGCCGGCAGAGATCGAAGCCATGAAGACCGAACTGGATATGGCTGCCGATGTAGCTGCGATGTCGGTGGACGAAAACAGCGACAAATTTACGCGTGAAGCGGAGCTGCATGATTATCTGGTTCGCAACTGTACCTTTGCCGAAGACGATGACAACGAAAACGGCTTGTATAATACGGCATACGGCGCTCTTGTTGCCGGCAAAGCTTTTTCGGACGGTTATGCTCTGGCATTGAAATTATTGTATGACAGAAACGATATACAGAGTCTGGTGGTATACGGGACCGCCGATGATCAGCCCCATGCGTGGAATCTGGTATCCCTGGGCCGGGATTATTACCATGTCGACGCGTCTTGGAATGATGCCGATTTATATTTTGAGCCCGACCTCATGTTTCACGGGTATTTTAATCTGAGCGATGCGGTCATTTTACTCGATCACAAACCCGACGAAAAATCAAAGCTCCCGGTCGCTTCCGATGACCACTCGTATTATCACGAAAAGGAATTATATGCCGGCAGCGTCGTCGCACTCGAGAGGATCATATACAGGGAATTGCTTAAAGCGGGATACGCGCAGCGCAATTACCTGGAAATCTTCATCGATCTGCCCGGCGATAAAGACGACTACTATGATATCATTATAGAAGTCATAAAGCGGATCAATAATGTTCAGGATGATTTTAAATTATTGCCGGTATACCGTGAGTATAACGCGTCCTTTGTGAGTGATGCCGCTACCATCAGGCTCTACTATGAAAATTAATATAAGGAACTGAAAATATGATCAATATCGCAATAATGGGGTATGGTGTTGTCGGAAGCGGGGTCGCGGAAGTATTGACCGTCAATCGCGATATCATCAGAAGCCGCACGGGTGACGAACTGAATATAAAATATATACTGGATCTGAGAGAATTTCCGGGCGACAGATACGAAGACAGGATCATTCATGACTTTGAGATTATTTTAAACGATCCCGAAGTCCGCATTGTTGCAGAGGTTATGGGAGGAATTAACCCGGCCTACGACTTTGTAAAGGCCTGTTTAAATGCCGGAAAAAGTGTTGTAACTTCCAACAAAGAGCTTGTAGCCGCTAAGGGAGCAGAGCTTTT
>CAZVPD010000101.1:12053-14444 GCA_964628455.1 uncultured Lachnospiraceae bacterium | reverse complement strand
ACATCATCTACAATTCGCGCGTTTTCGACTTCGCTTATGTATACGACAACTGGAATCTCGCGTTTGCGTTCAGCAATATGCTGGACGCCAAAGTCGAAAATTTCACGTCCTACTATGAGAAGAAAGAAAAAGCCGAACAGAAGCAGCTTGAAAAGGTCCTTGCCATTTATGAGGAACTGCAGTAATTTGGTTTAATAAAATAAAAATCCGTTCAGGTACATGACTCTGAACGGATTTTTATCTGAGGACCGGGAACAGGAAGTTTTTAACATTGAAGCATAGCCGGGTTTGATTCTGCATGATCTTATCCTATGGTTTCGGATATGATATCATAAAGGACGGGATTTTGCTCCGGCGAAACAAGTATAACCGACATAAACATTGTAATACATACAGGTATGAAAGGACTGTTAAAAATGCATACAACAAAAATCGTATTTATTGGTGCGGGAAGCGTGAGTTTCGGTCTCAATACGCTGAGGGATATTTTTTCCTGCAGGGAGCTTAAGGGCAGCACTCTGTGCCTTGTCGACATCGACGGTGAGAACCTGCAGAGAATGTATCGTCTTGCCGGGATAATGAATGAAGCGTCCGGCGCATCGATAAAGCTGGAAGCTTTTGAGGATCGGAAAGCTGCTCTCCCGGGCGCGGAATTCGTCATTAACTCGATTGCCGTGGAACGCTGCAATCTGTGGAAACATGATTTTAATGTTCCGAAAAAATACGGAATCAGGCAGACTCTGGGTGAAAACGGAGGGCCGGGCGGTTTGTTTTTTACCATGCGTACCTTGCCGATGATTATGGACATTGTTCACGATATGGAGCGCTTGTGTCCGAAAGCCTATTTTATCAATTTTTCCAATCCCGAAAGCAGAATCATACTCGCACTCGGAAGGTACAGTCCGATCCGGTCGATGGGATTGTGTCACGGCGTTTTTATGGGGCAAAACGACGTCGCGCAGATAATGGGAACAGATAAAAAAGATGTCGAGGTATGGGCTGCTGGTCTGAACCATTTTCAGTGGCTGCTGGAAATAAGAGACAGAAAAAGCGGCGCGGATCTTTATGACCGATTCTGCGAATGCAATAAAAAATACGATCCGGAATTTCAGCCGCTTTCGAGGAAAATGTTCGGATATTTCGGGAAATATCCGTCCTGCAGCGACGACCATATCGGGGAGTACCTGCCGTACGGATGGCAGGCCGGAGAGGAGGGGTATGATTTTGATGGGGATGAAAAAAACAGGCAGCTGCTGAAAAAGGAAATCGCGGCTAAAACAGCCGGAATTCAGCCTTTGGGAGACTGGCTCCTTCCGTCGCCCGAAAAGTCGGTTCATGTCGTTGAGAGTATTATGAATAACAAAAAACTGACGATTGAATCGGGCATCGTCTATAATAAAGGAGCTGTTTTGAATCTCCCGGAGGATGCGGCGGTCGAAGTTCCCGTTATGCTTGACGCGGGCGGCATCCATCCCGTATGTGTGGGCAGCCTGCCTTCCGCCATCGCAAAGCTGTGTATGATACAGATAGGCGTTCAGCAGATGGCCGTGGAAGCTGCTGTTTACGGTTCCCGGGAATTAGCCATGCAGGCGCTCCTGATCGACCCCGTCGTCAATTCGGTGGATGCGGCTGAAAAAATCCTCGACGAATTATGGGAAATAAACAGTCGGTATATACGCCGGTGTATCTGAAAAGATGAGTTATTTGATGATTTTAATAAAGCAGACAGCCGTTTTTTAGCCGGCTGTCTGTTCTGTTAAAATCATGTATTATGACGGGAATTTTGTTTGCGCCTGCTGTTTTCCGCGGGTCGGCTTATAGAATCCTGCCTTTTCGGTTTTAATGCGTTCTGCCTCAACGGTGTATCGGTTTTCGGAAGAGGCGTGGTGATCATCATCGGAAAAGGGTGATTGTCGATTGTGGGTATCGTTTTGCCCGTCAGTTTTTCTATGGATACAAGAAACTCTTTTTCGTCGATATCGCAGAACGAAAGGGCTGTTCCGCCGAGACCGGCTCTGCCCGTTCTTCCGATGCGGTGGATATATGTTTCGGGGATGTTGGGAAGATCGAAGTTTATGACATGCGAAAGCTCGTCTATATCGATCCCTCTTGCCGCAATATCCGTAGCGACCAGAACGCGCGTTATTTTCTTTTTAAAATTGTCCAGCGCCAGCTGTCTTGAATTCTGCGATTTGTTTCCGTGAATGGCCTGGGCGCTGATGTTTTCCCGGGTCAGAAATCGGACGACTTTATCGGCGCCGTGCTTAGTCCGGCAAAACACCAGAGCCGAAGCAACCCGGTCGTTCCGTAAAATATCAAGCAGAAGGTCGGGTTTGTTTTTTTTGTCGACGTAATATAAAAATTGTTCGATGATTTCAACGGTGGATGAAA
>CAZVPD010000101.1:0-12043 GCA_964628455.1 uncultured Lachnospiraceae bacterium | reverse complement strand
ACCGCTATTTTTACGGGATCTGTTAAGATCGTGTCGGCCATTTTGGATATTTCCGGAGGCATCGTGGCCGAAAACAGCAGCGTCTGTTTTTTCTTCGGCGTCCTTGCGATGATTTTTTTTACGTCTGCCAAAAAACCCATATCGAGCATGCGGTCCGCTTCGTCCAGCACGAAAATTTCTATATGCGAAAGATCGATCAGATTCTGACCGATCAGGTCGTTGAGTCTGCCCGGAGTTGCAACCAGGATGTCGATTTGATTCTTCAGCATAACTTCCTGAGGTTTTTGTGAAACGCCACCGAAAACAACGCCGTAACGCAGGCCGGTGAATTTTCCGTATGTCCCGAAGCTTTCGAATATCTGTAGGGCGAGTTCTCTCGTCGGTGTTAAAACAAGGGACCTGATGTTCCGGAGGTTTTTTTCTTCGGCGTTTTTGCTCAGCAGCTGAAGGATCGGTACGGCAAATGCGGCTGTTTTTCCTGTTCCCGTCTGCGCGCAGCCGAGTAAATCCCTGCCTTTGAGGATCGGAGTGATCGCCTGTTCCTGGATGGGAGTGGGCAGAACATAATTTTCGTTGATCAGAGCTTTTGCGATTTGCGGTATGATGTTTAAATCTTTAAAAGTCATTGATTCTCCTGAATTGATTTGTTGATAGGATTGCACTTCGGCTTTTTCGGCCGGTATCCGGTTGAGGTGTATTTTAATAGAAGCCCTTTGCTGCCTGCGACATGGCAAGCACGTTTGCGGGTGGTATATTGGGCAGGATTTCCTCGTGGCTCGGTGATATTACGATATTGGGTCCGAGGATCTCGCGGACACGTTTCACTTCGTCTTTGATCTGCTGCGGGGTGGCATTGACAAAAAAGCTCTGCGCGTCGATTCCTCCGACAAATGCAAGGTCGTTTTTATACTGCGCAAGATCGTTTGCGGACATACCCGCCGCCTGCGCCTGTATGGGATGGATCGCATCGATCCCCGCGTCGATCAGGTCGGGGATGATTCGGTAAATAGAACCGCAGGAGTGAAGCATGACTTTCTTGCTGTATTTTTTTGCTCCTGAAGTAAGCCTTTTTATGGACGGGAGGATGAATTTCCTGAAATGCTCCGGAGAGATCATCAGGTCGAGTTGTGTTCCGAAATCGTTGCCGAAGAATATGATGTCGGCGCGGTCGCCGAGACCGCTTAAAAAACGTTCGTTCATCTCCGCGTAATAATCGACCATATGTTCGGTTGCCGCTTCGATAACGGCCGGATTTTCATGCATATGCATAAAATAGTTTTCCATACCGAAAAAATCGCACAGGATATGGTAGAAGCACGCCCACATGCCCGTGAAAACCGCTTTGTCCCGATAACCGTCTATAACTTTATAGATGTGGGAAAAATCGCTGTTTGACGCGTCGGGCCAAGGGTATTTTTCCACTTCCGCTACTGTTTCGACATGGGAGAAGCAGCCGCCCTCAGCCAGCATGTGGCGCGTGAAACCGCCTCGGGTCGCGTCCAGAGCCGGTCTGCCGTCGGGTGAAACATAACCGCTGTCGCACACTATCCAGCGGCAGTCATCGTCGAGAAAGCTGTAAACGGCCTCGTAATCCTGGGGAATGTTCCACTCGGCGGCCATTTTCGGTATCGAAGCGCCGTTGGGATGACCGGTCCAGTATGCGTATCCAGAATTGTTTTTTTTGTTGAAAATACTTTTTACTGTTTCACGTGAGGTCATGTAAGAACCCTCTCTTCCCGTTTGTTAAGATCATTATACCCTAAATAAGTGAATTTTTCTACACCGGATATACTTAAGCCTTCGTGTTTCGAGGGTGATGCGTCAACATAAGCCGATTGACAAAAGAAAGAAAATGTGATATATTATAAATAATCTTTTAACGAATAAATTCTCCGGAATGCACTGGCGATGCGGAAATGCGATTAATATTTATAAGGAGTGTTGCTTTTATGTTAAAAAAATCTCTGTGCTTTATATTAGGCCTGATATTTTTGTTTTCTGTTTTCAGCTGCGCGGAAAGTGAAAACAAAACTGGGGACCCGGTTACATCCGAAGCTGATACGGCGCCGGTTGAGACATCCGTAGCGGATACGCTCGCTAAGGGTAATTTCGACGGCTATAATTTTAAGATCCTCGGTGAGATCATGCGCGATTACTATTTTTCGGAGGAATTAAACGGTGAGGTTATAAACGATGCCGTCTATAACCGGAATGCCGACGTTTCGGAGCTTTACAACGTAACGCTCGATTATAATCTCGTTGAATGGAAGCAGGCGACGCCCCTTATAAAAAACCTGACGGTTGCCGATGACAACGCTTACGACTTATTTACGGCGACGCATCTTTACCTCGGTTCGGTCATAACCGGAGGATGCGTGCAGAATTGGCAAAACATACCGGGTGTGACTCTGGACAGCGCATGGTATGTTCAGGCGGCTAACGAAACATACAGCATCGGTGACAATATGATGCTTCTGTTCGGCGATTTCCTCGAGTCAAATGTCAGAAATTCGTGGTGCATGGTTTTCAACAAGCAGCACGCGGTCAATTATAATCTGCCTGACCTTTATGAAACGGTGGACAGCGGGAAATGGACCATTGATTTTCTGATGAGTATTACAAAGGACATCTTCACGGATATCGACGGTGACGGCAAGATGACAAAAACGGACTTCTACGGTTTCGCCACGGATAAATATGCGGGTATCGATTCTTTTTCCAGAACCTGCAGTCTGAGCGCGATCGCTAAAAACGAGGAAAATTATCCCGTACTTGATTTTTACGATGACAATACCGTCGCTGCTTTTGAAAAAATATATCAGTTGTATTATGAAAGCACAGGCACGCTTGTTTTTGACGGCGCTTTCGGACACATCGACGATGTATTCGCCGAAGGCAATGCGGTGATTGCCAACACGATGATCATTTTCCTGATGGGCGATAAAATGCGGGCGATGACAGACGACTACGGCGTTCTGCCGTATCCGAAATTTACCGAGGAACAGGAAATGGGCTATACGCATCTGGACGGCACATTCAGCTGCATGATGGTGCCGATCACACAGCCGTCGGCAGACTGGGAAAGAACCGGACTCATCGTCGAGGCGCTCAATGCCCTGGGTTATGCCTCCGTTACTCCCGCAATGTATGATATTACGCTTAAAACAAAACTGTCGCGCGATGACGATTCGATCCGCATGCTCGATCTGGTCCTTGCAGGCCGCCGTTATTCATTCGACTCCCTTGACGAGGATAATTTCCCTCTTTCACCGGTGCGCGCGATGAGAAACCTGATCAGTCAGAAGAAAAAGGATATCGCGTCCTATTACGCATCAAATGAAAAAGGTGCGGTAACGTGGATAGAAAAGATCATCACCGCATATGAGGAATCGGCCTGAAATAACAAGACTTAGCTTTAAACCATATATTGTTCATATCAGAAAGGAGAATACGGTGAAATACCAGATCATCGGCGAACCCCTGCCTGTCGTTATCTGCGAACTCAATGAAGGCGAATCTATGATTTCCGAACGCGGTTCCATGTGCTGGATGACTCCCAATATGAAAATGGAGACGACAAGCGGCGGTGGGGTGGGCAAGGCGATCGGACGCATGTTTGCCGGGGAAGCGTTGTTTCAGAACCGGTATACCGCAATGAACGGTTCGGGAAGTATTGCATTCGCATCGAGTTTTCCCGGTTCAGTACGTGAATTTACTATTTCGCCCGGAAATGAAATGGTGGTTCAGAAATCGGCGTATCTCGCCGGAGAGCCGGGTGTCGAACTGTCGGTGCATTTCCAGAAGAAAATCGGAGCGGGGTTTTTCGGCGGGGAGGGCTTTATTATGCAGCGTCTTTCCGGCTCGGGACACGCTTTCGTGGAAATCGACGGATTTGCCGTCGAATATGTGCTGCAGCCGGGGCAGCAGATGATTGTCGATACGGGATATCTTGCCGCAATGGATAGTACCTGTTCGATAGATATCCAGACGGTACCCGGCATAAAGAATATGCTTTTCGGAGGCGAAGGGATCTTCAATACGGTCGTCACGGGGCCGGGCAGGATCATCCTGCAGACCATGCCGGTCAGCGGAGTTGCCGCGGTGATCAGCCCCTTTTTAGCCAAAAGCAAATGAATAAAGTTCAAAAATCAGGGCGGGAATCTTCCCGCCCTGATTTTTGTCCTTTTATCTCTCGGGATTGTTTTCCGGATATAATTTAATAATCGTGATACAAAATGTTAAAAATAATATAAGTGTTGAAAAAATTGTTGTTTTATGTTATAATAGTAACAATTGAGTTTATTCGAATAACATCAAAAAAACCAGACAACCTTTTGATCGTTATTTAATAAGAATCGTAATGAAAGGAATTTTTCTTTGCTTTTAAATTTTGCTATAATATAAGGCAAGAGAAAAAGATAAAATATGTCAGCTGAATATGATGCCATAAATAAGATCAGAGCGGCTGAAAGCGACGCTGTGGCAATTCGCCAGGCTGCGATAGAGACGGTTCGCGCCGTTAAAGCGGAAGCGGAAAGAAATGCCGCGGTGCTGCTTGACCGGGCGGCTGCTGAAGCCGAAACGATTTCCAAACGGATAATCGAAGAGGCTTCTGTAAATGCAAATAAGCAGAAAGCGGACGCTGCGGAAAAAGCCGAAGAAAAAGCTAAAAAGATGATGACCGAAAAAGAAAGCAGGATTGAAACTGCCGTAAACTTCATCATTGAAAGGATTTTAAAATAATGTCAGTCAGTCCGATGAAAAAAATGACCGCTGTTGTAATGCGGTCGGATGCGGATGCTGTGATCCGGCGTCTGATGTGGCTGTCATGTGTGGAAGTGATACCGGTTGACCACGGTATCGATAATGGAAAACAGGAACTTGCCGTTTCGCATGTCGATGCCGAATATGCCGAAGCCGAAAGAAATGTTATCCGACTGGAACGCGCCATCAAAATCTTGAAAAATTATACGCCGGCAAAAAGCAAAGACGGTTTATTTGCATGGCGTCCCAGTATATCGCGCGAATGCTACGAAGCGGATTTAAAGGAATATGACGAGGCTTATAAAACGGCGGACAGGTCCGAAGCGATCACATACAGACTTGCCGAAATCAATAATGACAGAATAGCATTCACCGGGGATGTCGCTGCTTTGCAGCCGTGGATAAACTGCCAAATTCCTCTCGATATGACCGGCACAAAAGAAACGCATGTCTGGTTCGGCATGCTGCCGAAAAATATGCCGGAGGAAACCGTTGCCGGTCTGCTGCTGAATAACGAAAACGGACCGCTGCCGTGTTCGGTTGAATATATAAGCGAAGATATAAGCGGAAGTTATGTCGCTGTTGTTTATCATATGGAATTCGAGTCTTCGGTTTACATGGTACTGTCATCGGCCGGTTTTATAAAAATGGATCTGAAGGAATACAGCGGGACGGCGGCTGAAAACACGGCGCGTTTAACGAGAAAACTCGAAGAAGCCGACAAGGAACGCACGGAACTCGAAAACGAACTTCGTTCGCTTGCGGGAAAAACAGACCTGGTAAAAATAGCTTATGATATAGCCGGCGCCCGTTTTAAGGTGTTGGCAGCCAGGAAAAAAATGTTTGAAACGCGGGAAACGATTGTGCTTTCAGGTTGGGTTCCTCACAAAGCGATGGATAGGGTGACGGCTCAGCTTGAAAAAATGCAATGCTGTTATGAATTCAATGAGCCGCAGAAAGACGACGATGTTCCCGTTTTACTGCAGAATGTTAAACCTGCTTCTGCGTTTGAGGTGGTTGTCGGATTATATTCCATGCCTCTTTACGGTAGTTTCGACCCGACTTTTATTATGTCTTTCTTTTACTTTGTCATATTCGGACTGATGCTGGGGGATGTCGTATACGGGCTGCTGCTTTCCGCAGGAGGGTTTCTGGCTCTGAAATTTCTGGATCTCAATCCCGGTGTCAAACGGCTTGTCAGGATGTTCGCGGTCTGCGGTATAGCTTGTATGATTTCCGGATTTTTATTCGGAAGCTATCTGGGAGATCTGCCTGTGGTTTTCATGAGTAAAATGCTGAATATCACGATTCGGTCACCGGCCGTTCTTTTTGATCCGGTAACCAATCCGGTTATGTTTCTGATCATAGCGCTGGCCGCAGGGGTTGTACACCTTACCGTGGGAATGTGCATAAAATTTTACATGTTATGGGTTTCGGGTAAACGCCTGAGTGCTGTTTTCGATGTCGGAAGCTGGTTTGTATTGTTTACCGGTATCGCTTTATTGGCGTCAAAACAAGAAGCAGGGAAGTACATCGCTTTAACCGGTGTTGCCGCGCTGATTCTTACACAGGGCAGAGCGGAAAAGAATATAGTAATGAAAATAATCAAAGGCGTGGGCAGTTTATATAATATCGTAAATTATGCCGCCGATCTGCTTTCTTATTCCCGTATTATGGCTCTCGGAATGGCGTCTGCCGTCATCGCAAGTGTTGTGAACATTTTAGCAACGCTCGCAGGACCGTCGGTCATCGGATTTATCGTAATGATACTTGTCGTTTTGGCCGGACACACAGTAAATCTGGCGATCAATCTTCTCGGCACTTTCGTGCATACCAGCCGTCTGCAGTATATTGAATTTTTCGGCAAATTTTATGAAGACGGCGGAAAGTTATTCAAACCGCTTCGCATAGAAACAAAATATACGCATGCCGAATAAAAACAGAATTTATTTATTATTGGAGGATACAAAATGGATACCGGTGCAGCTTATTCTTTTGCGAATTTCTTAAGCGAGATTTTTACAGGTCAGAATCTGGCGCTGCTGGGCGCTTTCCTTGCGGTGGCTCTTGCGGGATGCGGGTCAGCTATAGGAGTCGGCAACGCTGCTCAGGCAGCGGACGGACTTCTTACGGAAGAACCCGACTCATTCGGTAAAACGCTTCTGCTCGTTGCGCTTCCGGGTACGCAGGGTATATACGGTCTTATTGTGGCATTTCTTGTAATGGTTAAAATCGGCATTATCGGCACGCCTGTACCTTTAACAATTTCGGAGGGCGCCTATATGCTGATGGCATGTCTCCCGATCGCACTGGTGGGTTATGTATCGGCAAAATATCAGTCTAAAGCTGCTATTGCCGGTATCAATCTTATCTCCAAACAAAAAGATGAAGTGGGTAAAGCGATTACAAACGCTGCATTGGTGGAAACTTATGCAATTCTGGCACTGCTCGTTTCATTGCTGCTGATCATATTTTTCCAGGCTTAACCGGATGAACTTATGAACGGTATAGAAAAAATCATCGAAAAAATACTCGGGGATGCGAAATCATATGCCGGTAATATTATAGCCGAAGCTCAGAACGATGCGGGCGATATTATTCAGGAAACAGAAACCCATGCGCAGAAAATCAAGACGGAAGCACGGACGCGTGCCGAAAAAGAAGCGCAGAATATTTCGGGACGTATAAAATCCGCGTCCGGATTGATTGAACGGAACAGATTGCTTGCAGCGAAAACCGAATTGATAGACCGGGTATTTTTACTGGCAAAGGAAAAAATTTTGAATTTAAACCGGGACGCCTACTGCGATTTTTTGTCAGCCCTGCTGTCCGAAGCTGTTTTGGAAATGCCCGACGCTCATTATCTGATGTCGGTCAATAAAAAAGACCGGGAATCTGCAGAATGCTGTATCCTTCGGAATAATGCCGATATTCAGCTTTCGGATGAAGCTGCCGCAATAGAGGGTGGTTTTATCCTGAGGCGCGGTGACGTTGAAACGAATTGTTCTCTTGAACTTATAATATCGGGACTTCGTTCATCTATCGAATCTGAAATTTATAAAATTCTCTTTGATTGACTGCTCAAGGAGAGACTAAAGGATATTCACGCATAAAGGAGTATGCCGTATGGCACGGATTCGTTACGACGAAGAAAAATATATTTACGGTTCGTCAAGAGTGCGCGCCGTTCAGGCCCGAATTTCGGCGGGTGAACGCATCTGGCGTGCTGCCGAAGCAAAAACACTCGCTGACGCACTTCGGATTTTTGAAGAATTCGGTATTCACAGCTTAAAGGGAAATATTGAAGAAGCGCTGGATTCGATTATTGAAGATTCATACAGGCTGCTTGGGGAGATCGCTCCCGATCCTGCCGTTTTCAATGTTCTTAGATATCCTTACGACTGTCATAATCTGAAATCCGCGATCAAAAGTTCGTTCAGAAATACGGATGCGGCTTCTATGATGTATAATACAGGCAGTGTTCCGGTTCCTAAAATATTGAACTGCGTGCGTGATCGTGAGTTTTCGGCTTTGCCGGATAATATGGCTAAGACAGCGGTTGCCGCATACGAAACGTATTACCGGACTTCCGATCCTCAGCAGATAGATTTTATGATTGATCGTGCCTGTTATCTTGACATGGCCGAAAGCGCGGGAAATTACGATTATCCTTATCTTCGCCGATTCGTCGCCTGCAAAGCGGATACGGCAAACATTCTGACATGCGTGCGGCTTATACGGATGAATGCTGCGGCGGATTCGGCCGAAAAAACCATACTGCCCGGCGGAGAAATTAAAAAAGAATTATTTAAAGCGTCTTTCTCGGCTGAAGGCATAAAAGAAAGGGAAATGCTTTTCTACGATATGCTTCGGCGGACAATGTATGGTTCTTTGAAGCTGAGCATAACCGACAGCCTGACTGCTGTAGAACGCACCTGTGAAAATGCTTTCCTGGCATTTGTGAACAACGAGGCGAAAAAAAAGCTGTATGGCGCGGAGATATTGTTCGCTTTCGTCGCCGCACGGGAAACAGAAGCAAAGAACCTGCGCATCGTCATAGCGGGAAAATCCGCGTCTCTTCCTGCCGAAGTTATAAAAGAAAGGCTGAGAACATATGCCTGATATTTCTGATATGCATAAGATGGCGGTTATAGGCGACAAAGACAGTGTCCTCGGATTTATGGCAGTGGGTTTTACCGTCAGGATCGCCGAAAATGATGCCGATGCGGTTAAATATCTCGGTCTGCTTGCTGCGGAAAATTATGCCGTCATTTATATTACGGAACGGCTTGCACAAAAAATCGAAACGGATATATTGAAATATCGCGATAAACCTTTGCCTGCGATCATCGTGTTCCCGGATAAAAACGGGAAAACGGGTTACGGCATGTCGCTTATAAAAAAGTCGGTCGAACATGCGGTCGGCGCGGATATTTTATTTAAAGATTAGTTTACCGAAAGGATAGAAATAAATGGCAGAAGGCAGAATCGTAAAAGTATCCGGTCCGCTGGTCATCGCGGAGGGTATGCGCCAGGCCAATATGTTTGATGTTGTACGCGTCGGCAGTCAGCGGTTGATCGGCGAAATAATCGAAATGCATGGTGACCGTGCTTCTATACAGGTTTATGAGGAAACAGCCGGTCTGGGACGGGGAGATACAGTGCTGTCGACCGGCGCACCTCTGTCTGTTGAACTCGGACCGGGCCTTATAACGAACATTTATGACGGGATCCAGCGACCGCTTCTGAAGATCCGCAGTCTTGTCGGATCGAATATACTTCGCGGAATAGAAATACCCGCGCTTGATCGTGAAAAAATCTGGCATTTCGAGGCTTCGGCTAAAACGGGCGACACGGTTTCTGCAGGTGATATTCTGGGAACCGTGATTGAAAGCGAACTGGTTATCCATAAAATAATGGTTCCGCCGGATGTTTCGGGAATGATAACGGAACTGACGGATGGAGATTATAAGATAACCGATTCGATAGGAAAAATAAAAAGCAGCGAAGGGCTTGTGACGGATCTTTCTCTTATGCAGAAATGGCCTGTGCGCCGTGCACGTCCTTATGTGCAAAAATTGCCTCCCAATGAACCACTGATCACGGGTCAGCGGGTCATTGACTCTGTCTTCCCGATAGCCAAGGGCGGTGCGGCCTGCATACCCGGTCCGTTCGGTTCGGGTAAAACCGTCGTGCAGCATCAGCTGGCAAAGTGGAGCGACGCCGATATCGTCGTTTATGTCGGCTGCGGGGAGCGCGGAAACGAAATGACCGATGTTTTGCTCGAGTTTCCTAAACTCAAGGATCCAAAGAGCGGGAAATCGCTGATGGAACGGACCGTGCTGATCGCCAACACATCGGATATGCCCGTGGCAGCCCGCGAAGCATCTATTTATACGGGTATCACCATCGCCGAATATTTCCGCGACATGGGCTATTCCGTGGCGGTTATCGCCGATTCGACATCACGCTGGGCTGAGGCACTGCGGGAGATGTCGGGCCGTCTGGAGGAAATGCCCGGTGAAGAGGGGTATCCCGCTTATCTGACATCGAGGCTTGCCCAGTTTTATGAACGCGCCGGTATCGTGGTATGCAGCGGTTCTGAAAAGCGTGTCGGAGCCCTGACGGCAGTCGGAGCGGTTTCACCTCAGGGCGGAGATCTTTCGGAGCCTGTGACGCAGGCGACGCTCCGCATCGTGAAAGTTTTCTGGGGCCTTGAAGCTGCTCTTGCTTATCGCCGTCATTTTCCGGCCATAAACTGGCTCACATCCTATTCGCTTTATAAAGAACGGCTGAATCCGTGGTTCGGAGAACATGTCTCAAAGGACTGGCAGTCGAAAACCGCGGAATTACTGAAGCTGCTTTCGCAGGAAAGCGAACTTCAGGAAATAGTGAAGCTGGTAGGTGTTGATGCGCTGTCTTCCGAAGACAGGCTTGTCCTGGAAATTTCAAGATCCGTCCGGGAAGATTTTTTACAGCAGGACGCGTTTGAACCGGCTGATTCCTATACACCTCTTATAAAGCAGAATGCCTTGATTTCGCTTATACTGTCGTTTTATGCAAAATCAAAAAAAGCGGTCGCCCTGGGCGCCGATATCGAAAAAGTCTCCAATCTGCCGGTCAGAGAACGTATAGGACGCGCAAAAACGGTTCCCGAAAACGAGTTTATCGAAACATATGCCGATATTGAAATTGAAATGGACAATCAGCTTGACGCACTTACGATCGAAGCGGAGTGAAATGCAATATGATTAAAGAATACAGAACGATAGAAGAAATTGCCGGACCGCTGATGCTGGTGCGTGAAGTGGAAAACGTTAAATATGACGAACTCGGTGAAATCGAGCTTCCTTCCGGAGAAACGCGCCGCTGTCGTGTGCTTGAAGTAAACGGTTCGAATGTGCTTGTTCAGCTGTTTGAAAGTTCTGCCGGTATAAATCTCGCGCAAAGCAAGGTGCGTTTTACGGGACACGGAGTTCAGCTCGGTGTTTCTCAGGATATGCTCGGACGCGTTTTCAGCGGTATGGGAGAACCTATTGACGATGGTCCGCGCATTATCGCCGATGCGGTCATGGATATAAACGGAACGCCGATCAATCCGGCGGCGCGTGCTTATCCCGACGAATTTGTTCAGACCGGTATATCAACCATAGACGGACTGAATACGCTTGTCCGCGGGCAGAAGCTGCCTATTTTCTCCGGTTCGGGTATGCCGCACGCAAATCTGGCAGCCCAGATCGCACGTCAGGCGAAGGTATTGAATTCCGATTCGAAATTTGCCGTCGTGTTTGCGGCTGTGGGTATTACTTTTGAAGAAGCCGACTTTTTTATCACGGACTTTAAAAAAACCGGAGCGATCGACCGCACCGTATTGTTTATAAATCTTGCTTCCGATGCGGCAATCGAACGTATCGCCGCGCCCCGTATGGCGCTGACTGCGGCGGAATATCTCGCGTTCAAATGCGATATGCACGTGCTTGTCATCATCACCGACATCACCAATTATGCGGAAGCCCTGCGTGAAGTTTCGGCAGCCCGCAAGGAAGTTCCCGGACGCCGCGGTTATCCCGGATATCTGTATACGGACCTTGCGACCGTCTATGAACGTGCCGGGCGGAAAATCGATTCCGAAGGCAGTATCACCATGATCCCGATTTTGTCCATGCCCGAAGACGACAAAACTCATCCTATTCCCGACCTGACGGGTTATATCACAGAAGGGCAGATCATTCTTTCGCGCGAATTGAACCGCCGCTCGATATCTCCGCCTGTGGATGTT
>CAZVPD010000100.1:0-14488 GCA_964628455.1 uncultured Lachnospiraceae bacterium | reverse complement strand
GTCGGAATGTATCCCGAATATGAAGATCAGGTTGCCCTGAATATAAAATATGTAAAGCAGTTCAGTCCTTTAAGCGGTGCGTGCGGTACCTGAAGAGACCGGCAAAGGCAGTTAAGAACGAAGCGCCGGCAATACAGACCGCTCCGGTCCGTGCCTTATAAGCAGTGATGAAGAAAGCCGTATCCAGGTACATTATTTCTGATTGATATCTTTGCGGAAAAAACAAACCGTTTGTTTTACGGAAGAAAAAAGAAAGGCCGGCGGCTGCTTTCCGATGAAGCAGGAGCCGGGGGAAAAACAATGGATCGATTCGCCGTCATTGACACGGAGACTACCTGGGGTGATGAGGTTATGTCCGTCGGAGTCGTCATAGCCGATGGCGTGACCTTCGAACCGGCCGACAGACGATATTACATACTCACGCCGTACCGTGATCACGGCGGAATGTACACAAGCGCCCTGTATGCCGGCGGCATCAAGCCCGACCTTGAGTGTCCGCGGGAAAGGGCAATGGCCGAATTGAAGCGATTCCTCTCGGATCACGGCACAACGGCCGTGTTTGCATACAACGCCTCGTTTGACCACCGCCATCTGCCGGAATTACGGGATCTCGCCTGGTATGATATTATGAAAATGGCGGCATACAGGCAGCACAATCCCAAAATACCGAAGTGCGCCGAATGCTGCCGTACCGGCAGACTGAAGCGCGGCTACGGCGTGGAGAGCGTATACAGGATGCTGAGCGGGGAAAGCGGATACTGTGAGCTGCACAACGCTCTGACCGACGCCGCGGACGAACTGACGATTATGAAATTGCTTGAACATGAAACGGATCAATACGCCCGGACAAGGATCTGAGCGTGAGGACATCCTGATTCCGGAGAAAGAATTTTCGCAGCCGAAAACAATGCTTCCGTGTTCCTGTTCATGGCTGTCAGACAGGGTTTACAGAGACCGGATACCGGTGCGGGTTATTAAGTGTTGAATAAACAAAAAACATTCATTCGGAGTTCGGAAATCCGAATCGGGAGTGTGTTTTGAAAAAATTTAAATTGCCGGTTTTGCCGGCTGTCCTGGCGGCAGTGTTCTATGGCGTAAGCACTCCTGTTTCCAAATTGCTTCTGGCTGAGCTGCCGCCCGTATTTTTGACAGCCTTGCTTTACCTGGGCGCCGGGCTGGGAGCGGTGATCATTCATTTGTCCGGAAACAAAAGGGAACCCGAACAAAAAGAAGCCCGGATAACAAAAAAAGAAATGCCTTATATCCTCGGCATGATTGTTTTGGATATCGCCGCGCCGGCCGCTTTGATGTTCGGGCTGTCGATGACAAATGCGGCAAATGTTTCTCTGCTGAACAATTTTGAAATTGTTGCCACATCACTCATCGCTTTACTCATATTTAAAGAAACGGTCGGAAGCCGTATGTGGACCGCGGTAACGCTGATCACATTATCCGGCATAATATTGTCTTTTGATGAGATAAACAGTCTTTCGTTTTCTTCCGGTTCTTTTTTAGTGATCACCGCCTGCATCTGCTGGGGTTTTGAGAATAACTTCACCCGCATGCTGTCCCTTAAGGATCCGCTGCAGATCGTGGCTGTAAAGGGTTTCGGATCCGGGGGCGGAGCGCTGCTCATTGCATTTGCAACGAATGCGTATTCATTGGATCCCGTTTATATCGTTTTTGCATTATTGCTCGGATTCTTTGCCTACGGGCTGAGTATATATTTTTATATTCTGGCTCAGAGAGAGCTGGGTGCGGCACGGACAAGCGCATATTATGCCGCTGCGCCGTTTATCGGTGTCGGGCTGTCCTTTATTGTCTTCCGTCAGCCGATAACGGCGTCCTTTATTGCCGCTCTGGTGATCATGGTCTTTGGCGCGTATTTTGCCGCTGTCGAAAGACATAAGCATATGCATATTCATGAAGCGTTTGAGCATGAACACCGCCACGTTCATACGGACGGACACCATGACCATACTCACGGCTATCCTGTAACGGAGCACAGCCACATGCATAGGCATGAACAAAAAAGACACGAGCACAGACATACGCCCGATATGCACCACAACCATGCCCATTGAGAATAAAGCGGCGATATAACCGCCGCTGCGGTTTCCGCCGGTGCCGGCGAAAAAAGCGTCCGTCCGGACGCTTTTAACATTTCAATGATTCGATTGAAGGTAAGATCGCGCTTTTTTTCGGTTCCTTGAGGTGAAAGCTTCTGTCCGTGCATTCGGGTTCCGCGTCTGCCCCGGGCTATTTATGCCGTGGTCACTCTGACTCCGAGGGACCTGACGCTTCGGACAAAGCCGGGGTCCGCTCCGCTGTCCGTGATCAGGCGGTGCATTTCCCCGATGCCGCATACATGCATGAAGCCTGCTTTTCCGAGCTTGCTGCTGTCCGCTATGATCATTCTCTCCTTCGCCCGCTCAAACATGATCCGTTCCGTTAATACCTCCTCAACGTGCAGCGTGCTTATGCCGCTGTCAAGGCATATGCCGTCGACCGACAGGATGGCTTTATCCGCGCTGAAACTTTTCAGGTGCGCCGCTATGTCGCCTCCGTAGGTGAACGAACCGCGCAGATTGATCTCGCCCCCCAAAAGGATGACATGGAAACCCGGCACCTCGCTCAGCTCGATCGCCACGGTCATGGAGTTCGTTACGATCCTGAGGTCATTATGCTTCTTTAATTCCAGAGCCGTAAAATAGGAGGTTGTTCCCGAATTGATCATGATGCTGTCCCCGTCGTGAATAAAACGGACAACTTCTTTTGCTATCCTTTTCTTCGCGTCGGCATTCTGCTGCTTCTTTTGTAAAAAATCACGGTTGAAGCAGTTCAGCGTCGTCTGAACCGCGCCTCCGCGGACCCGTTCCAGATAACCGTCCCGCTCCAGCGCGTCAAGGTCGCTTCTTATCGTGATCACGCTGGTACCGAGTGTGTCCGCCAGTTCCGCCGCGTATACTTCTCCGTCCTGATCGAGCTGCCTGATTATTTTATTTCTCCTGATGTCGATTTTCAGCTTTTCATCCGACATGCAGCGCACCTGTCCTCCCGTATTTTTGTCCGGACCGTTTCCGTAAAAATGTTAAATAATAAATAATACTTTCTGTTCACTTATTTACTATATCATATATTCCGGAATAGTGCAATACTTTTTTTGCCAAAACAACTTATTTTCTTTTAAATACCCGGTCATACCCGATATTTCTTACTCTCCGGCACGACGGAAAGCCGTTCCGGTTTTGCTTTATGTTGAAAAAGTAAATAATATTTATTATATAGCCTTTTTACGCGCGATAAGACCCGATAAAGGCCGATAATAAATAAAAATATAATAATTGATAAATAAGATTGATTTTTCGGAATTACTGTGCTATAATGTCTTAAAATAAAAAATCCGGAGGTTTATATGGAATTCAAAGTTTATCAGAAGGAACTGGAACTTCAGTCAAGGGGATGGATACCCACTTTTCATGATGTATCGAAAGAAGTTTTGGAGGTTGTGGCCGCGTCCGGCATCCGAAACGGGACCTGCACGATCGCCTCGCATCATACGACCTGCTGCGTGATGATACAGGAATGTTCCCACGACCTGGATTCGTTCGACCTGGAGTATCTGCAGCATGACCTGCTGGATATCATGCGGAAGATGATTCCCGACTTCGCAGAGGAGCATCAGTACCGTCACCCGGGACCGGTCCACGCGCAGTTCGGACGTTACGTCAATGAACCGGGCGACTTTACGAGTATGAACACGGACGGCCATCTCCGCAGCGCTTTCTTCGGCCGCAGCGAGACAATGACCGTCAAGGACGGCGTGCTGGACGGCGGTGAATTCGCACACGTCTATTTTATCGACTGGGACCATGTGCGCGCACGCCGCAGACAGCTCAACATCACGGTGATGGGGACGGCCGAAGATGTGGGGGACCGCAAATGGAACAACGGCGAGGTCATCAACACCCTGCGTAAATACACCGAAGAAGAAAAAGCCTGCCTTCCGCAGTTTGTTCTGCAGCAGCAGAGATAAAAACGGAGCGCATTGAAACGTATGAAAGCCAGAATACGCACCCCTTATTTCGAAATCGGCACGAAAAACTATATTTACGGCGACAAAGTATTGGAATATGCCCTTGCGGCGGACGCCGCGGCCGAAAAATACGACATTGACGTGCTGTTTATAACGCCTGTTGTCGAGATACGCCGCATTGCGGAAAACACGAAGCGCCTGATCATCCTCGCGCCCTATATGGACACGCTGCGGCCGGGACGCGGAATGGCCGACATTCTCCCCGAGGGCATCCGGGCGGCGGGCGCCGCGGGCGTGGTCGTCAACCACTGCGAGAAGCCTATGTCTCTGCCGGCGATCAGGGCGACCATCGACCGCGCGCGCGAGCTTGACATGCTTGTGTTCGCCTGCGCCGACACCGTCGCGGAGGCTAAGGCGATCGCGCAGCTCCATCCCGACATCATCAATCCCGAACCGAGCGGGCTGATCGGCGGTACGGACGGCGGGGTAAGCGATATGTCCTTCGTCAGGCAGTCGATCGAGGCGATCAAATCCGTTTATCCGGACATTCTGGTCGAACAGGCCGCGGGGATAACAAACGGCCGGCAGGTCTACGATTTTATCATGGCCGGCTCGGAGGCTGCGGGAGCGGCGTCCGGTATCATGAAGGCCGCCGACCCGATCGCCATGATCGACGAAATGATCGCCGCCACCCGCCGCGCCGCCGACGATCTGAAAAAGAGGAACAGGAGAAGCGAGCCATGATCTACAGGGAAGAATTTAAAGTGCAGTCGAAGGATCACATATGCACCTTCCACGACGTTACGCCCCAGACAAAGGAGATCGCCGCCCGTTCGGGCATCCGAAACGGCATTGCCGTCGTTTATTCGCACCATACGACCTGCTCGGTGATCACGCAGGAATGCGCTTTCGATCTGTCCATGACCGGACTCGAGACACTGCAGCAGGACCTCGTGAACGTCATGGAGGGGATGATCCCGACACAGCGCAGCGAGGGGATGTATCTGCATCCGGGCCCCAGGGCGCTGAAATTCGCGGACGAGCACGGAGAAAACGAACGCGGCTGTCACAATACCGACGCGCACCTTCGCTCGTCCGTGATAGGCCGCAGCCAGACAGTGGTGCTTATCGACGGAAGGCTTGACCTCGGGGACTTCGGTTTTATTTATTTTATCGATTTCGACCAGACCCGCGCGCGCAGCCGCACGGTGCAGGTCATGGTCATGGGAGAACCGTGATGAAGGAATCAAAAGAATTATTTGAGATAACGGAACGCGACAAAGCGTTTTACAATGAAAAGCTGAAGGATTTTCTACCCGGTGAATTTGTCGATATACACACGCATGTATGGCTGGACCGGTTTATCAAAAAAGATCCCGCCGCCGCGCCGTCACGCTCGGTGAGCTGGCCGTCGCTTGTGGCGAAGGACAATTCCGTCGAAGACCTCGATGAAACCTACAGGCTGATGTTCTCCGGTAAAAGGGTGACCCCGCTGATGTTCTCCGACCCGAATCCGGAACTCGACCTCGCCGCGGGCAACGCCTACGTCCGCGAATGCGCGCTGAAAACCGGCTATCCGTCCCTTCTGCTCGCACATCCCTCGTGGAGCGCGGAGGAGACGGAGCGGCAGCTCGCCGAAGGCGGTTTTCTGGGTCTGAAAGTCTATCTGAACTATGCCCCCGCCTATAAAGCGGTCGACGATATTGAGATATTCGATTTTGCGCCGCGCCGGCAGCTTGAGGTGCTTGACCGCCGCGGCGGCATCCTGATGCTGCACATCCCGCGTTCGAAGAGGCTGCGCGACCCCGTGAACCTCGAACAGCTCATGGTCATCGAAAACGAATATCCGTCGCTCAGGCTGATCGTGGCGCATGTCGGGCGCGCTTACTGCGAAGAAGACGTCGGCAACGCTTTCGAGGCGCTGAGCCCCGCCAAAAACATGATGTTCGACATCGCGGCCAACTGCAACGAAACCGTATTCCGCAGGCTGATAGCCGCGGTCGGACCCCGGCGGATCCTGTTCGGAAGCGACATGCCGATTCTGCGCATGCGCTGCCGCCGCATAACGGAAAACGGCCGGTACGTCAACATCGTCCCCGAAGGCCTGTACGGCGACCTGACGGGCGACAAAAATATGCGCGAGGCAGCCGGAGTAGACGCCGAAACGATCACCTTCTTCATGTATGAGGAGATCGACGCCTTCAGGCGAGCCGCGGCAGCGGAAGGACTGACACCCGCCGATGTAGCCGACGTATTCCGCAACAACGCGCTGCGGATCCTCGGCAGGTAAGTATCACAGCCGGCACATGTCCGGACCGGATATGCCCGGGTAATAAAATTATGGATTACGGGAGAAAAATGCCATGAAATACTGTGGCGGATCAATGGAAAAAGCCATGATAACACTTGAAAACAGTCTTGTCAGATACAGTTTCGGACACGGCGGCAATCTGACCGGAATGTATATAAAAGCTTCCGGAACCGCAGTCGGTTTGTCGGAAAAATCAGCCGCGTGTATAAAAATCAATCTCGGGGACGGCGAAAACGAGGACGCATCGTTCGCTTTCGTATCGGGAAGCTGCAATCAGATCGCTTCAGTCTCCGTCAACGGGTATGACGGCGGCACAGCCGCGGAATTTACCTGGAATGACCTTGCGGACTTCAGAGGCGGGGTGACCGGCATATATCTGATTATGAAATATTCTCTGGATGACGATGCCGAATTTCTCCGCATCTCGACACGGCTTGTAAACGGGGGAAGATATGATATCACGGGGTTGAATCTCGGGATCGACGCTCTCGGGCTTTCCGGAGAACCCGAAAATCAGGTGCTGACGGTTCCCGACTCCTCACTCGGACATCAGGTTGTCAATCCGCGCGCCGTATACGGCAGCAATAAAGCGGTCTTTACCATACCCCCTACGGTTCCGGGCGGCCTGGCCTGCACATGGCTCGATATCGGCGGAGACGGCTTCGGTTTCGGTACCGGTTATCTCAACCGTCAGGGAATGGATATGCTGGGCGATTTTTACGCCGGCGAAGACGGCTTCTGCATCGGATGGCGTTTCTTCAGGTATAAGGGCGGATGGACCTTTATGGAAGAGATCAACGGTCCCATGCAGATTTATCCTCTTCGTCCCGGCGAGTCTTTTATTACGGACGACTGGTTTATCGGACTTCATTCCGGCGACTGGCACAAAACCGCCCGATTTTACCGCAGCGAATATGAAAGGGTATTTGAAGGAGATTTTCTGAAGTGGGAGGACGTTTCGCCGGCGGTCAAAAAAGCCGATGTGATCTTTGCCGACAGCGCCGCCTGGGCTGATAAGCTGAATGAACAGGGTGCTTACGAGGACTATGAAACGAACGGCGTGCTGCGACACAGCTTTGCCGAGATCGCGGACCGGCTTGAGGAATCGGTCGGAAAGACCGGCATAAAACCCGAAAATTGCCTGCTCGTTCTGCTCGGACAGGCTTCGCACTGGGGAATTTACAAGCTGCCGGATTATTTCCCTGCATGTAAGCAGGCGGGCGGCGACGCCGGTTTCGTGGAAATGATACGCCGAATGCGCAGGGATATCGGCATATCGGGCACCCATTTTTACGCTCATACATCGTTCAACCACAGGGAAGCCGAGCACTTCGTCAAGTCGGCAGACACGGGGCGCTGTCCGCTTCTGTATGCGAATTTCGAGTTTCTCGGAAAGATCGCATGCATCGACGACGACGGCTGGCAGCAGCTGTGGCGGGATAAGATCATTCCCGGATTTGCGGAGAGGGGCGCAAGCGGGATCGAATTCGACGAGGGGTTCGGACATCATTTTATTTGCTTTGATCCCTCTCACCGCCATGGAAATTCCGCCGTGAGTATTCTGACCGCGCAGGTCCGGGGTATGCTGAACATATTCAGGGAATGCCGGAGGGTATTCGGTGCCGACGGTTATCTTGAGACAGAAGGCTGCAGCGACACGGCAGCGCGCCTGTTTGACCTTTGGGAAAGCGGTATGAACAGATCGGCAAATATTGTCAGATATACGCATCCGGACAAGCTGACGACTGTTTTTGCCGGAAATGACGAAGCGGTTTATCTTGCTTTTGTTTACGGGCTCCCCTTTCTGCGTTATATCGACGGTTTTATCGGCAGCGGCGCCGACCTTCACGCGGCATCGGTGTTCATAACTCTCCGCCGCAAGATCCGCGATGAAAACGCGTATGGTTATCCTTACGGCTTCCGGGACGAGGACGGGCTGACAGTGACGGACGGACTCTTCGCCAAGCTGTATGCGGACGAAAACGGCATCACGGTCGCGTATTACTCAAAAGAGGGAGGAGACTGTACCATTGCGGTCGATCCTGCCGCAGCGGGGCTGAACGGGGCGGTACAGGAACACAAAATCAACGCCAAACCCGACAGTATAGGTTATATTACGTTTCCGGCTGAAAAAACAAAACTGCAATAGTTTACAAACGGGGGTATATTCAAGTGAAACTCGGTAAGAACATATCAAAAATTTTACTCGTTTCCGTATTATTATCCTTTATATCAGCAGCGGCATACGGATGTAAGACAGAAGAAAACGATGCCGGGGATGACGGCACGGTCAGCGAAACGGCAGCCTCGACCGAAACGCAGGAAGAGAAGCTCGAGATCAAAAACTATGACGGATATGCCTTTAAGATCCTTTCGCTTGCGAGCATCGGGCTCGATTTCGCCTTTTCGACCGAAGAAGAAAACGGCGAGGTGCTCAACGATGCGATTTTCAGGCGCAACATGGGGGTTGAGGAAGCGTATAACGTCACCATATCCGACATATCGGACCTCGGTGATTTCAACGAGGTCATCAACCGCCTGCGCGAATGCATCCTTGCGGACAGCGACGATTACGACGCGGCGGCCGGGCAGACCGGCTGGCTCAGCGCGCTTATCTCCGAAAAAGGGCTCATCGCATGGGACGGCAATGAATATCTGGATACGGACAAGCCCTGCTGGGACGCAACGGCAAACGAAAGCATGTCCATTCTGAAGAGGCATTATTTGCTTGTCGGCGACATAAGCATGACCTACAGCAACAGCACCTATGTCACATTCTTCAACAAAAAGCTCATCGGTGATTATAACCTCGAGGACCCTTACAAACTTGTCGGCGACGGAAAATGGACGATAGACAAAACCTATGAAATGGCAAGGGCTGCCGGCGATGATCTCGACGGCAATTCCGTCATGGATGTGAATGACCAGTGGGGCCTTCTTTTTACCGCTTTCACCAACCAGATGTATTCGGCAGGCTGCGATTTTTTCAAGACCAATACCGAAGGCATACCGGAGCTGACCATGGGAACCGAGCATTTTGTCGCCACCCATCAGAAACTGGTTGACCTTGTTTACAACACCGAGGGCGTATGGAGCGAAGGAACATATGTCTCCGATATATTCAAGGACGGGCGCGGGCTCCTTCTTCATGCGATACTCAGCAACGCACAGCTGTTCCGTGACATGACGGATGATTACGGGATCATACCCATCGCAAAAATGGACGAGGCGCAGGAACAATACCGTTCATACGTTTATTACGGAACCACGGGGCTTGTAATGCCCGTGACCGTCTCGGACACCTCACGTACCGGTCTTATCCTTCAGGCGATGTGTGAAAATTCGACAGACACCGTGCGGGCGGCATATTATGACAATATTCTGTCCTATAAGTTATCGCGTGACGATGAATCGGTTAAAATGCTTGATCTTATTTTCGCAACACGCGGCTTTGACATCGGCATCATGATGCAGATAGGCGATGTTGAAATGGATTACATATACCTTTATATAGACGCGGACAAGACCAAAGCGGCAAACATCGTATCTTTCCTCGCGGAAAAAGAATACAAATATGCCACGGCGCTTGATGCACTCGTTGAAGCGGTCGGAAATTAACGTAAAAGCGGTTTTCGGTGAGAACAAAGGCAATGTTTTCGAGGTGCTGGACTCCGCTGAAAACATGATGTTCGACATAGCGGCGCTGCAACGAAACCGTATTCCGCAGGCTGATAGCCGCGGTCGGACCCCGGCGGATCCTGTTCGGAAGCGACATGCCGATTCTGCGCATGCGCTGCCGCCGCATAACGGAAAACGGCCGGTACGTCAACATCGTCCCCGAAGGCCTGTACGGCGACCTGACGGGCGACAAAAACATGCGCGAGGCATCCGGAGAAAACGCCGAAACGATCACCTTCTTCATGTATGAGGAGATCGACGCCTTCAGACGCGCCGCATCGGCGGAAGGACTGACACCCGCCGATATAGCCGACGTATTCCGCAACAACGCGCTGAGGATCCTCGGCAGGCAGGAAAACGCAGATGCAGGACGCTGATTCTTTAAAATTCAAGCGTGTCAAAGAGCTGCATAATACAATTATATGGTAAAATATACGTTTCCAGAATAATTCTTCACCTGGCTGTTTCCGAATAACGTTTTATAACGCATACTGATGCTCTTTAAAAAAAGTATATATTCGTAAAAAACAAAAAAAACAGGTGTTTATGACGACAATAAAACTTAAAAACGCACGGATCGAAGCGTCTTTCGATGGGGAAACCGGCTCATTGCTGTCGCTGTCCGAACCTGACAGCGGATATACCGCGCGCTTTGCCGATACGGCCGGCTGTATACCGTGCGCCGGCGTAGGACCGCTTACCGCCTCAAAAGTATCGGCTGGGGACGGCGTTCTGACGGTCATTTACGAAAATCAGAGTTTTCATATGGAGCGCATATGGACGCTCGGAGAAAATTCGTTTCTGCGCAGTTATTTTATCATCACAAAGAAAGACGGCGGCGCATGGACGGCAGATAAAATAATCTGCTGCGTTATGGAAGCGGCAGCAGACTTCCGGGAGATTTTTCTGCATGACGACCAGACCATCTGGCATGTGCCTCTCTGCTTCTTTTTGCGGGGAGAGAATGCCGGCTTATACTGCGGGCTCGAATACCCGTGGTGGGATTGGCATACCGACGGGAAGCGGACGCTGAACATCGGTTACGAGCCGAACTTTCATGTGGCAGCCGGTGAAAGCTTTGCAAGCGAGGCATCCTTCATCGGCATCGCGGTTTATGAGCATCTGTACCGTTCGTCTCACGGTCCGTACCCCGGCGCGGTCAAACCCCGCTGCTTTTTCACCTACAAGCCGGGCAACGGACTGGTTCAGCATTTCAAAGACGGCGTCATACCCGAAGACGCCGGCATCGCCGAAGAAAAACTCGACTGGGGCGAAGTCTGGGCGATGCAGGCGTATATGGAATCCTACCTGCCGCGCCATGATCTGCCGGAGGAGGGCTTTTATGTATTCCTCAACTCATGGTGGGCATATATAAGCAGCCGCGAAGCGTTTGACCTGCCGAAGACCGGTCACCTGCAGCCCCTTATTGCCGCCGGCATTTCGGACGCCATGACCATGCCGATTTATTACGGCCATGACTACCATCCGTCGCATAATCCGAAGTATATCCGCGATATGCGGATCGATCCGCCGGGTTATCCGGTATGGAACGGCAAACCTTACGAAGGCGAACCGGACGGCTATACCGAACATTTCAGAGCGGATCCCGTATTCGAAGAATACATCGCCAATGCCCGGGAAACCGGTATAACCATCAATACTTTTGTAACGCCGACGGCGCACTTCAACAAGCGTCCCGACTGGGACGTTCTGAATTCCGACGGTTCGAAACAGCTCCTTTACGGTGACATACACGCCTGCGCCGGCTGCAGCGAATACGCTGACTTTTACTGCGATATGCTTCTTGACATGCTGGACCAATACCCGCCGACCGATTCCCTCGGCTTCGACGGCCGGTGGCTCAACTATAACGAACTCGGGTCGGATGACATCCCGGTAGGCGAACTTCCCTGTTACAGCGATAAACACGGCCATCCGGCCGGCGACGACCGCTATCAATCGTTTATAAATATCCGGCGCACGAAGGCGCGCATCCGCGCAAGCCGTCCCACAATGCTTTTCGAGCAGTATTACGGCCTGAAGCGCGGCGGCAACTGGATGATTGACGGCTATAACTCGGACGAAAATTATTACGAAGCTCCAGGTGAAGAAGACAACCGGTTTCAGAACTGGCACAACGAGTGTGACCGCTTCCGTCCCGCATACATGAACTGGTCCTGCATTTACGGCGGAACGCCCGAAGCTTTCCGCTACAGCATGATTTCGGCGCTCTCATGCAGTTCGCATTGCGGGCTGACGCACGGATACGCCGCACTGCGGAATTTCCCGGAATGCGCGGAATTCTTCCGCAAGTGGCGGGAGTGGGCGAAAGAAAACTACGCGTATCTGCTTCGCCGCCGCTGTCTGTTCGGCTATCCCGGCGATGTACCTGTTGACGGCAGCGCCCATATGACCGGCGACGGCGGCTATCTGTTTTTATTCGCGGTTACCGATGACCGGGCAGTCTGCAAAATCCCGTTTGACCGCCTGATCGGGCTTGCGCCGCATGAAGATATGCATTATAAAATCACACGCATCTATCCCGAAGAACAGCTTGTCGGTACGGCGGCATACGGCGGCAGCTTTTACTATGCGGTGCCGCATAAAGCCGCAGAGCTCCGCGCCGAAATCCTGCGCGTCAGTCCGATTGAAACAGCGGAATACATCTCTTTGATGAAACAGTATCCGCCTTATCGGCTGAGCGGTGACGAATGGGTTGTACCCGCATTCTGATCTAAAAAAACTTTGGTTCTGAAGGGGTTCATCATGAAACAAATTTTATGTATTCTTGTCTTGATTTTCAGCCTGATTGTAACGGCCGGCACCGCTTCCTGCGACGTTTCTTCCGACGAACAGCCCGAAAGCGCATCAGGCGAACCCGTGACAGACACTGCAGCACAGGAAACCGAAGTTTTTCCGGATGCGGATTACAAAGGGGACACACTGGAAATTTTCTACCAGTATGTCAGCGGCAGCTATTACGAAGATTACCTCTTCCGCGATCAGCTGACCGGCGAAGTGGTGGATGACGCCATCTACAACCGCAATATCAATCTCTGCCAGAAATACAGCATCGATCTGAATTTCACCGAAATGGGCGAAAATATTGCCGCGCAGGTCCGGGAAGTTGTTATGGCGGGGGATACCGTCGACCTGGTCTGTATGAGTTCATCCGACGAAGCCGCTCTGTCTGTCAGCGGAATGCTGTATGATCTGAATACTTTCGAGTATATCGATTTCACCAAGCCCTGGTGGGACCAGAAAATCACAAGTCAGTTATCCGTAAAAAATCATCTGTATATCGCGGTAAGCGATATTTCGGTCACCGCGCTGAATTCCGCAAATATGATTTTCTTTAATAAATATCTGATTGACCGGTACCAGCTGAGCGATCCGTATGAATTGGTCAACGCAAATGAGTGGACCTTCGAGAATTTCGCGACTGCGGGACGCAAAGTGTCGGAAGATCTCAACGGCGACGGCGCGATGGATGACAACGACCGTTACGGCTTGCTCGAGATAAATACCCGCTGGCTGATGCACGGAAGCAACCTGCATCTGACGGAAAAGAATGCCGCCGACGAAATCGTGCTTGCCGATCTGACCGGCGAACATCTGATTGCCGTATTTGATGCCATCCGCGGGCTGACGACGGACAAGACCGTCAGCACCGCCGCGTCCAACATGAAAATCACCGCCGACATTTCGGCATACAGCAACCAATGGGAGTATACGCGCTTCAAACTCTTCCCGGAAGATCACTTTTTATTTATGATGTGCGGCATCTGGGTCATCGATTCCGGCCTTCGTACAATGGAACATGATTTCGGCATCGTGCCGATTCCGAAATGGTCCTCCGATCAGGAAAATTACTGTATGACAGTGGATCCCAATATTCCGATGTTCTCAGTGCCGGTTACGTGCGGCGATACGGATGAGACCGGTATGGTTCTCGAATACTGGTCGTATCTTTCGCATCATTCCCTGTATGACGCATATTATGAAATCACATTGAAAGATAAAATCACGCGCGACAATGAAGCAGCCGGGATGCTCGATATCATGCGCGGCAACATGAGCTATGAATTCACTTATACATATCCGGTTTACAGCATTCACAGCGTCATTGACAGCTGTCTGGCGGACGGCAACATCGTTTCCGCGTTTGCGGCAAAAGAAACGGCGATCATCAAAGCGGTGGATGATTTTAACGCTTCCATACCGGATTGAGTTAAAACAGTTTTCTTTTATATAACCAATAAAACATCATTAAATTCGAAAGGGAGCCGTAAAAACGGCACAGGGAAAACAATGGCAAAATTAAAAATAGGGGTGTTCGGCGCGGGGCGCGGGATGAGCGCCATCCATCAGCTTTTAAACCATCCGGAGGCGGATTTTGTGGCGGTATGCGATAAATACAAACCGCTCCTCGACAACTGCCGCAGACAGGCGGAAGCGGCGGG
>CAZVPD010000099.1:9957-14500 GCA_964628455.1 uncultured Lachnospiraceae bacterium | reverse complement strand
AGCTTTTTAGTATACTTTGAATCCCGCGTGCGTAGGCCTCGATACCGTTTTCAACACGGAATTTATACTGATGATACGTTACATAATCAATATCACCCACTTCAAGCTCTTTAAGAAAGCTGTAAAGATATTCCGCGGACTGTGCTGAGAAGAAGGAACCTGCCAAAATCTTAGCCTCGGAATCGGAACAACGGATAGCTGCAGAGGTACGGTGAACAAATTTACCGTATTCGCCTGCATTTACTCCATGCCGCCAGCAATGCTGTCCGTCCGGCTCGTTCCAGATTTCATACATATATACCTTGCCGCGGTAACGACTGACGCAGGCTTCCACATATCGGTCCCAAGCGTCCGCTTCTTTTTCGCTGAAGACCGGCGGGCATCCGATGGCTCCGCGTACCGCCTTTGCGCTTTCGGTATAAATCGGGTTGCCATAGCAAAGACAAATCCACGGAATCAAACCCCGTGATACCAGATTATCCACAATGGAATCAATCCATGCAAAGTCATAAACGCCTTCTTCTTTTTCCGTTCTCGCCCATCCTGACTGGATGCGTACATATTTCACACCCATTTCTGCCAGCGGATCGTATATCGGTCCGGGCTCATACAGGTAGCGGTCGATTTTTTCAAGCCCGATTCCAAACCGGGATTCCGAGATTTCAGCAGATTTTTTCGGGATAACCCACCCGATTTTTTTAATTCCGTTCATATTTCATTCCTTTGATCGTTCAATTATGCAGTTTTCGTCAGCTTCACAGGTGCCGCAATTTCGAAGATGTATTTTTATTTTTCCTTCATCGCAGGTATTACCTTTCAGGACTATTCCGTCGGTGTATTGTGCATTAAAAGCGTCCGCTCTTCGGAAATGACAGTTTTCTATGTAAATGTTTTTGTGGTAATACGGTGCCTGATCTGTCGCTTGAATCTCAGGGCACGAGGAGATACTTCCCGTAAACGAGCAGTTTCGAATGAGAGCGTTTCTCACCGGGCTTGCTTCAAACCAATAAGTCGTATCGCCGGTAAACGCAAGTTCGTGCCCCCCGATGGCAAAGGTACAATTTTCTATGAGGATGTTTCCGCGGCTTTGCAATCTAAGTGATCCGCGGAAGCGTCCGAATGTGCAATTTCTGACGGTCAAATCTGCCTGTCCGCTGATATTTTCGATCAGGTCTCCGTTTTCGACTACCGTCGGCATTTCTTCCAGTTCCAGAATATACATGGATTTCCGATCGGTCGTAACAGCTTTGACAGTGTATATCGCTTTTTCTTCCATAGTTTTTCCGCGGTATACGGCGATCTTATCTCCCGGAATATAAATTTTGTTGCGAATCGATATATCACGGCTGGCGTTATACGCATATAGTATATTTCCTGCTATATGATCCGCAACGGTAAAGTTTGCGTGTACATTCAATGCATCATCCAGCATACTGTCCATGCGGGAATTTTCCAGCAAGATATGTCCGGAGCAGTTAAAGCAATGGATCGCATCCGCATTGTTGGTCACAAGATGCGGATGCTTTTCATCACGGTACATACTGAAATTATTCAATGTGATGTGCTTCGTGTGCATTCCTACAAAGCCAAGAGATGCACCATGCAGAATGCGCACATTTTCGAGAGTCACATTTTCACATCCCACCGCGGTAAAGGTATTTTTATCCCTGGATTCGTGCGTGATAACAAGATCATAACCTGCTTTCCATGACTCAGGAAATGCATGGGAGAACTCACGCAGGATCACATCATCTCCGGCGGTTTCCGCGATCAGGTGATGACATGGGAGCGGAAGCGTGGGATGCGGAAAAATCTCCTTACCTATCAAAGCCAGGATGCACTCAAACGCAGGCGTATGACTAGCCGGGTCATAAGGCTGGAACAAAAGATTGTTGCGATTTAAATAATTTTCCCAGTATTCGCTTTCGGCGATGAGGTATCCGTCCTCCACCCGGCAGGGAAAATCTTTTGCCATATGCAGACGGAGATGCTGTGCATCAGCTTCCAGGATACGTGCTTCGGTGTAGAATGGGCGATCATAATTGATCTTACAGTTTTTGATGGTGATGTTTATACAATTATCCATCACGAACGGTGCGATCCTTCCGTGAAACACCAACTCCGCACCACCGAAATCAAGTATCATATCATGCAGATCTTTTAAAATAAAAGCAACATCAAGCTGATCTCCAGCCGCTGTGGACGGTGCGAGATAGTCGTCTTCCCTGCTGATCTGCGTATCTGAAGGGGTGAAATGGTAAATCGGCAGTTCAGCTCGATAAGTTTTGCCGCTTTCCAAACAGATTCCTTTTTCGTAAGTAACAGTCATCATCATTTTTATTCCTTTATTTTTATTCGTGTCCGCTTATAGCGTGCCTTCCGAACTACCCGCATAATAACGCAGCATATACGGATCGGCTTTTGCACACTCCGCACGATACTGTGCAGCTTCTGTCTTCTTACCCATGGCTTCGCACACAAGGGACAGTAAATAACTGTAGTATGCGCGTCTCATGCGGGGAGCATCGTCTATGTAAGGGATAAAGAACGGTGTCGTAGAAAAGAAACCAGCATCCTCGGTACGGATATTGCGCTTCCATTTTTTTTCTGCTTCATCTAAAATGGCTCTTGCCTGAAGACGGTTACCGCGCCTGATGCAGCATAGAGCTTTATAATACGGAAGTGAGGGAACGTGCATATCCGTGAAATAGTCTACAATAAGGGACAGGATTTTGTCGTACAGTGCATATGCTTCCTGTGTCCGTCCCAGCTTTTCCAGGCAAAGTCCTTCGTAGTATTGATGCGGAACCAGCAAAACGATATTCCAAATCCCGCTTCCGAGACTTTCCGGAAGGATTTGTGCGCGTTTGAACAGCTTCAGTGCATCTTCGGCTTTGTCTTCTTCCAGTGCCCTTCTGCCCATGCTGTGCAGAGCAGTCATATATTGCTCCGCAACGGCGTGCTCACCGCCTTCGCATGGTACGAAATCATATGAGAGCATCAGTTCCAGAGCATTTTCATATTGTCCCGCCTGATTGTATGCCCGTGCAAGCTCCAGGAGTGTATCCCATTTTCTGTCCGGACCGGTATACTCCAGAATAAAGGCAATTCTTTCGGATGGGGTTACGCCGTTTTTCGCCATCACATAGACACATTCAAAAATCAGCTGGCGATTTTCAGGACAAAGCCTGAGGGACTGTTTCAAAAGCTGCAGGGCTTCATCACGCTTTCCGAGATGGCTGTAGAAGGCAACTGCCAGATTTCTGTAAGCCAGATAATCATTCGGTTCGCAATCGAGGGCTGTCTGAAAATGTTCAGCCGCTTCTTCGTATCTGCGGTAGTGATACAGGATGCATCCCAGCAGATCATGTGCCTGTGCATCCTGCGGACATGCGGCGACCGTTTTTTGAAGAACCTCCAGTTCGCACAGCATAGACGGATACACTCCGGTAATACCGATATTTTTCTCACCGCGCATATAGTTCAGCATGGTGGAAGGCGCGGTTACACCGTTCAGCAGAGCTTTTGCTTCAGTATCACAACCGCAATTCCAAAGATCCTCCGCTATATCCATACAGGTTCTGGATGGATCGCTGTGCAGGCCGCGATAGAATTCTTCCGTTTTTCCAAAATACTCCGCATAGATATAAGAAGCCAGTGCATCAAGCGGATCACGGCGGAGCAATTCGGTCAGACCGTGTTCAGCTTCCGCTGTCTTTCCTTCTTTCAGACGGGCAATTTGCAGATACACACCCGCCAGATTGTTATCGGCATTGCAACGCAGGGCGTCAGCGGCAAGAGAAGCCATCCGCTCGTGATCCTGCCATTGTCCGGCGATCTCCGCAGCCTTTGTCAATGCGGCGGATTTGTAATCGTAATTCCATGCGGATTTTCTGAAGAACTCGTATGCTTCGTCCAATCTGTACATCCGGCTGAGGATTAGCCCCATCTGGTAATAAGCTTTGCCGCTTTCGGGTTGCTTGTTGTATTTAGTTAACTCGTCGATACCGCGTGCAGTGTAGCTTTCTGCCTCTGTATAAAGACCTCTGCGATACTCCCATTCGCCCATCGCGAGCAAGGACGGGATGTGTCCGGGATCGCGCTGTAATGCTTTCTTCCAACAGTAGTCCGGCTTGATCTTAGGATCGCGGTATTGCCCGATATGAACCCCTTCGAGATACAGTGCCTGTGCAGTCTTAAGTCCGTTCGGATCGGGCATATCTTCTGTCAGCGGCGGGATCTTTGCTGTTGTCAATGCGGGACAAGTGAACGTCATGAGCATCCTTCCATCTGCCGTTACGGTAAGGGTTAATCCTGCCGCTTTTGCGGGAAGTACCACAACAGTGGGAACAGCCGCTGAAAACTCGCACGTTTCTTCGAGCATAAGGGTATCGCTGTCAGCAACGGTAATTTTTGCGTTCGGAACATCGAAGGTCATTTCAAATACCGCACCATTCTCATACCAGCGGAACGCCCCATTGAGGTTCGCAAAGGTAGGAACGCCGAGCTTTGTGATCGGATACCAATACTGAGAGAATGTTTT
>CAZVPD010000099.1:0-9947 GCA_964628455.1 uncultured Lachnospiraceae bacterium | reverse complement strand
ACGAAAAGTCCGGTTGGTTATCGGAATAGCTTCCCGCCATCAGTTCCGCATATTGTCCGTCCTCGTCTGTGAGAGCCTTTTCCCATGTTTTCGCAAGTTCGGAATATGCCCATGTAAACATTTTTTTCCCGGTAGAGGTACTGTGATCTGAAATATGAACGACACCACATTCTTTGGAATGATCGTAACCACCAAAGAAATCGTAACGGGAGGGTGCACTGAAATAGGAGGTAGGGCGGCGGGTATTGATGTGCATGGAAATATTCGTATCACCATCGTAATAAATACCGTTATAGCCCCCTGTATTATTCGAAGCAACCGGGAAGGTGGTCACAGAACGCTTATAGTGGAAATTTACATAGTCTACATCCGCCGGGAAGAAGATCTGATAGCTTTCGTTAACCGGAACTGCTGCATTTTCCCACCAAAGGAAGGAATGGCGTAATTCGGTGCGATTATACAGACACATCACAGTCTCAAATACCGCACGATCCGGGAACAACCTTACGCCTACCATTCCCTTCATACGATCCATAGGTTCATGTTCGGACATCCACACGGTCACGGTGCCGTCCTCTGCCTTTTCGACAGAATAGTCGACCGGCATGAATGTGGACGGACGGTGGTGGAAAGGCCAGTTAAATTCTATCCCACCGGAAATCCACGAACCAAGACACCCGATTAAGGCAGGTTTAATAACGTGTTGTTTATAGAAAAAATCATAACCGGTTGTCTTGTCCAGCGCGGAATAAATTCTCCCACCCAATTCCGGCAACAATTCCAGTTTTATAAAATCGTTTTCCAAAGTGATACAGGTATAAGCGCGATCAAATTTTCCGCTTCTGTCTGTATCGGAAACAACGCGGTTCGGGTAAGGATCGCCACAGGTACGCTGATGAACCCGATTCTCGGCAAACATCGGTTCCGCGGTCTCTTCACCTTCTTTATACGTTGGAATAACCAGATGATTTATTTCGACAGATACATGTTTCTTCATCTAAACTTCTCTTCCTTTATGCTCCTGATGTCATATATAAAATAATAACATTTATCTGAAAAAAAAGCAGTATAAATTTACATGAATACTTTTCGTTCATTTCTATACTTATCAAAAATTAACCTTGTAATTTCACGGCAGTCAAGATATAATGATGATATATGTACAGTTTTGACTTCGATCTGTTTGCAAGGAGGAGAGAAATTGAAAATTAATGTTCTGTCAGAACCTCATTACCGCAGTACGGCATGGTTCAGACAAACCATGGATGCCATCATTAAAAAAGCTGCCGCCCTCCGGTATGAAGTTGCAGAAACAGACACTGAAAAACTGATATTTTCAGAGGAACGTCTTATGGCAATTGTGATCGGAACCTCCAATTCCTGGGTAACGGACACGCTTCGCTCTCTGATGCTGAAAAATGTGCATGCAATCGTTGTTAGCTGTCAACCGGAAGAACTTTTTGATAACACGAGTTATGTCCTGATCGACCATGCCCGGGCAATGAATGATATGATCTCCCTGATGCGTTCTGTCGGACGAGACAGAATCGCTCTATACGGCATCAACAGCGACTCCCATTCCGACCGGATCAAAATCCGGTATTTATTGGACGCCGGCTATCCGAATTCCAGCATATACTGTATAAACGGCGGGTCGCTGGTCTCCTGTTACAACAATTTTCAAAAAAACATAACCGAATACAATGCCGTTATATGTGCGAATGATATTGCCGCCGTTGCGCTGGTCAACCATATGATCTCAGACGGCTATAAGATCCCCGAAGAATATTTTATAATAGGCTTTGGAAATTCCCTGACAGGACAAATGTGCAAAATTCCTTTGACGACAATATCATTGGATCACGAGGAACTGGGAGTCCAGAGTGTCCTGCTTTATTCCTATCTCAGTAAAAATACGGATAATGTCACTATTACAGTTAAGGTTCCATGCAGTTTAACTGTCAGAAAGTCTGCCGAATTCAATCCTGTTTCACGTAAACCCGATACAATTTTTGCCGCAGACAGTTCATTTTACAAAGATGACGAGTTAAACGGGATTATGCGGATTGAAAAAACCTTACAGGCATGCGACAAAACGGATCTCAATATCATCCACGGTATTCTGAACTATCAGGCATACTGTACCATAGCAGAAAACGCTTTTATATCTGAAAATTCGGTCAAATATCGTATCAAGCGTCTTCTGAGCATCAGCGGTTTTGACAGACGCGATAAATTCCGGGAAATGTTTTTGAAATACATCAGCAACGATCCCGAATGAAAATTACAGATAAATACACACCGTTAAAGTGTGTGTTCTGCACTTTTTATACAGTCGGAAGCAAAGAGAACAAGACTGAAATAAGTTCCTCGTAAGGATTACGAATCATTGCGGTATCTCAATTGATAAATATCTCGTAAGAGTATCGAAAATATCTCAGCTTTTCGTATTAAATTATATTATTACAGACATTATACCATATAATTTTAATTTCAGGGTATAAAAACCGAGTGAATTTATACTTAATAATTTATACTGCATAATCTTTTTTTTTATGATACAATATTATGCAGTAAAGAAGAGAACATTATTTGACTGTCACGGTATGGAAAGCGTTGCGGAAAACTGCATGTTCTTCTTTTTTCAACATCACTTAAGAATAACGAAACAAATTGTCATGCGGACCAGGCATTGACAACGATTCTGCACGACCGGACGAAAGCGATAATGTTGTAAGGAGGATAAATTTGCAAATTTTATATGGACTCGCAGACGGTGCGCTTTTACAGCGTAACCCGGACGGCGTCTGCGAATGCAGGTTCGCGCTCGAATGTGACGGAAAAGTTAAAAGTTCGTTGGGTCAAATTGAAAACTTCAGAGATGAATATATTCTCACCGGAATCCCGGCCGGCGGACCGTATGACATCGAATTAACAGACGATTGCGAAACGCTGAAACTGCTAATCTGGGTCGGTGATCTGTGGCTACTCGGCGGTCAGTCGAATATGGAGGGTGCCGGACGTATGACCGAAACCGACAAATTCGACGAGTTGAATCCCAATCCGGCGATCAGAGCATATTACCTCGACAATCGCTGGGACGCCGCGACGCCGATTCTGCACGAGCCGTGGATTTCGGTTGATGCCTGCCAGCGCGAGGTTTGGAAGAGCAGTCAGCTCAACTCGATTTGGAAGTCAGATCAACCGGATTTTATTTCGCACGGTGTGCCGAAACGCGGAGTTGGCCCGGGACTGCACTTCGCAAAAAAACTGTTCGCTTTGACCGGAGTGCCGCAGGCTGTGATACCGTGTGCACTCGGCGGTTCGTCGATGGCTCAATGGAAACCGGAGGGCGAAGACGGAAACGGATTATACGGTGCCATGCTGCGTCGTTTTAAACGCACGGGAGGAAAAGTTCGCGGGATTTTCTGGTATCAGGGCTGCTCCGAAACATTGCGCGCCGGTGTTGACTGCTTCACTGATACGATGACTGCTTTTGTCAGCTCCATACGCCGTGATTTGAAGGATCCTCAACTTCCGTTTGTACAGGTGCAAATCGCACAAACAGCCCTGCCGGACAGTAATCATTTCGAATGCGGTCTTATGTGGGAAGGTGTTCGCGAAAAACAACGCACACTCGGCGACATTATCCCGTTTTTGGAAACTGTCGCCGCTATTGACGCACCGCGCGATGACCTGATTCACCTTTCCTCGGACGGTCAAAAACTCGTCGGGGAACGCGCAGCACTGAGTATGGCGAAGCTTTGCGGTTACCGCGGAGGTATCTCCGCTCCCAAATTCGCAGGAATGGAACTGCGCGACGATGAATGCCGCCCTTTCTGGGCGATTCTTGCTCTGCGTTATGAAAATGTGTCCCGGCTTGTTTCAACCGGGGCGCCGTCCGGCTTTACGATCACCTCGTCACCGGACGAAAGGGTGCTTAATCCGTCATCCGGTATAGCGCGTATTTCTTTTGACGGCGAATGGGTGTTGATATACACCGAAATGTCACGCAATGAGTTGAATAAATGCTTTGTCAGATACGGTTATTTAAATATGTCTTATTGTAATATCGGAGATGCCGATGGTCATCTGCTGCCGGCTATGGGTCCAATAGCAATTTCAGATTACATAAAATAATATATTTAATGGAGGTTTGTCATGAAAAAGCTGCTTATTTCCGCACTGCTTTTCTTTTCAGTGACGCTGACGGCATGCGCACAGATTGTCGCAGACGATACCGCCGTTGATACGACCGCTTCGGCCGATACGACCGCCGCCGAAACTCAGGCGATTTATCCGATTGAATTGCCGGATTACGAGGGGTATACTTTTACGTTTCTGAATCAGGAAGATGATTTCTGGGCGGGCTCAAACCACGTTCTGGATTATGATGCAACAACCGGAGAACCTGTTAACGATGCCATATACAATCGCTGCCGCATGGCTGAAACAGACCTCGGAATCGTTATCGATGTAGTAAAAGGCAAACTTGACGGCAACGCGCTGCGTTCGGACATGCAAAAAGCCGTATCGGCCGGAGAGGATGTATATGATGCCGTCTATCTTCCGCTCAATTACAGTAATTCAACCTCACTTACCGGTGAATATGTGTTGAACCTGTATGATATTTCCAGTTTGAACTTAGAAACGGACTGGTGGAATGATACCTTTATCGATGCAGTGACTATCGGAGAAAATAAGTTATACACCACGATCGATTATGTCAATATGATGAGTTATGCTTATTGCAACGCAATGTATTATAATAAAGAAATGGTTGCCGATTTTAATCTGGATGAGCCTTACGACCTTATACGCAGCGGCGCCTGGACTTATGAGGAAATGTTCAGATATATCGAGCCCGTCATAAATATCAATAGCGATTCCGGTTTTGCCCCGGCATCTGACGGAACATGCGTATACGGTCTTGCCAGCCAGCATTCCGAAGCAACGATGACCATACTCGACGGCTGCGGTGATTTCCTTATTGCTAAAAACACTGATAATATACCGGAATTAAATCCGCAAATCGAGCGTATTGTATCTTCCTACGGAAAACTCACCGACGCGTTTTCACGTGACGGCTGGTGCGTGCTGTATAATACCGCCGACCTTCAGGGACTGGATTTCTTTCTCAGAGGCCGGGCAATGTTTTACACAGGAAGTCTCGGTGCAAGCAGCTCGAGCCGTTTTCGCGAAACGGATGTAGAATACGGAATCCTGCCTGTACCCAAGCTTGACGAGCAGCAGGAAAATTACTGTACAATAGTCAGTCAGTATACTTTTGCGCTGAACATACCGATGACTGCAACGGATCCCGAACGCACCGGCGCGATCATAGATTATCTCGCATACCTTGGCTGGCGTGACATCCTTCCTGTTATGCAGAACTCGTTCTGTTACAAGGGGGCGCGCGACGAGGATTCGATCGAAATGATGAACATTCTGCTTGACACGCGAACTGTGGATTTAGGTGTTGTTTACGGCTGGACCACGGATCTGCTTGCGAATCTGTGTACCAAAATGCTTGAAGGCAATGATATTTTTATGTCGTCCTATGAAGCTTCAAAAGAAAAAATCCTTTCTGATATTGAAAAAATGTTTGGTGCGTAAGCATATGATATGCCTGCAAATATATTGTTGATTTTAGGCATGATCCTTCTATAACAAAAAATATCGTGATAATATATCGGAATGGACAAAACATTTCGTCGGTCCGAAAAACAGCGGAGCTTTATTTTGAAATACCGCGTGAAAACGCAGTATAAATATATTTCTGCTTAAGAAAGGGATGTTACGACATGAAAAAATCAGCACTGATTCTCTGCGTTCTCCTGTGTTTTGCCGTGTTTTCGATGTCTGTATACGCCGCTGACGGCAGTGCGCAATACGCGAATGTCAAACCTGTTATAGACGGCGAGATCGACGACGCCTGGAGCGTCGCAGCGGCTCTCGAAAGCACATATCCGGGTGACGCCGAAGGCGAAGGCATCTCAGGCTACGCCAAACTGCTTTGGGACGAGGAGTCCGTCTACTTCCTTGCGTTCGTAAACGACGCGACCCTTGACGAATCCAATAAGGATTCATCAAATTCGGTGGATCTGTGGTTCTCCGAAACAAACAGCGCCGACCCCGACGGCTACCCGTTGGAAGGTGACTGGCTTCTGACCGTCTCCCCCTACGGTCCATCCGCCGATTTCTACTACATAGGCAATGCGGCCATCGTTGATAACGCAGAATGCGCCGTAAAACTCACCGGTACAGGTTATATAGTGGAAGCCAAGGTCAACTTCATCACGGCGGACCTGACTCCGGCGACCGGACATATCGCGGGTTTCAACATCAGCTTCAACAATGACCTCGATAACGACGGGGTGCGTGACTCGTGGATTTCGTGGCAGCCCTACGACTCGCTGCCCTACTGGGCAAACACGGCCTCGCTCTGGACAGTGGAATTCGCGGGTCAAAAGGTTGAAACAGCCGCTCCCGAAACCGAAGCTCCCGCGGCAGATGCTGCCGCTGCAGAAGCTCCCGCAGCCGAAGCCCCCGCAGAAACTGCCGCCCAGACCTTCGACGCGTTCACAATAGCGGCGGTGGTCATGGCAGTATCACTCGCGGGAAGAGCGTTTATAAAAAAACGTTCATAAATCAGACGGCCGGACCGCAGCAGGAGCCGTTCTCTTTTAGGAACGGCTCTTGCTTTATGCGCCTGATACAGAATCGATATTCTGCAAATTTCACCACCAGCATCAGGCAGAATATGAGGCATGTGCGCCCGGTCTGCGCAGATGCCAAAGACCGGCAGCGGCTGACAGACAAAACCGAAAACTTCTTAAAATGCCTGTTTCGGTTAAACTGACGAGCCGGACGTGCGGACAATTTGTTGGACCGTTCTCAATAAATATAAATCAGCAAGGTATGTGTTTTTAGATCCACCGAACCGGAGGCAGAAATGCAGCTGCCACCGCAGGCGGTTTGCTCTTAACAGGTTGTCGGTAAAATGTTAACATGCATATTCCGACGGCGGCTGAGTATGCATGTGTTTCTGAATACGCTTTGACCGTCGGCAGTTCCCCCTCAACATTTTCCCGGCGTTCTGTCAGGAGTGGCGGCGCTTTCAGTTAAGCAGCCAAACCGAGTCTTCGACGGTAATCAATCGGACTCACGGCTCCCGGACTTATCTTGATCCGCTTTTCGTTGTACCATTTCATATATGAATTCAACGTTTCAATAAATTGCTCAACGGTTACACCCGCCCGAGACCTGCCGTAAAACATCTCTTTTTTCAGTCGCCCGAAGAAACCCTCGCAAGCTGAATTGTCAGGTGAATATCCCTTCTTTGACATAGACCGTATAAGACCGGCGTCAGTCATTCTTTCAATCCATCCTGGCCACCGATAATCAACTAAGGAAAAGGGATTGCTCCCTTCCCCTCGTCTAGGAACCGTACTTGAGAGTTTCCCACTCATACGGCTCAAGCATTTCTTCACCATTTCTGACGGCAAGTGGCGAATGGAGTTTCAGTTTTCTCAGAAGAAAATATTCTTTATCTAAGAATGGATTTTTCGAGATTTGTAGTTTTGGATGTCTTTTTATGGGAATTCTCCTGAGGTTGATTAGAACATGGTTTTCGGTCATAAATGTCCATGGTTTGCCATTGTTCTCGTGCCAATACCTGCTTAGTCGCCACCTGCAATTCTTATGGGGATGATGTTTGATGAATTTATTGATGCGTTTAATTATAATCTTGAAACTGGCGAAAATTACGATGAGGCCTTATGTGCAATTGTCAATTTAGCCAACCATGCGGGAATTGCTCTACAACACGTTGATTTTAATGAATTTAAAAGTGCGATGAATTCTGTTGGGGTTTTTGAATTAAAATAAATATTCGATGATGAAAGTACAATTTGATTAATCATTTTCAGTCAGTTCATCAGTTCAAACGGAATGAATATTCTTTTGAATCCCGGATGTTTCTTAATCACATTTCTCTCATGCTCTCCTATAAACTTTATGATTTGCTTCGCTCTGCCGGTTTGCTCTCGAAATTTTCTGCGGATGATTTTATCTGTCATCTTAAATATATTCACTATGTATATTACGCCGCCGGTTTTGGCAACAAACCGGCGGCTATGTCTCTTTTTATTCGAGATTTTGGAAGGCTTCTATCAGTTTTGTCATGTTGGTGAGTGCGGTGCGTTCATTTGCGGCGTAAAAGGAAGTTAAATCGTTTTTCTTTTGCGCTATCATGTTGCGCCCGATATAACCGAGACTGTTAAAGGACGAGCCGAATACATACGCGATATCGGTCATGTTTCTTGCATGTAATATGTCGATAATCTGGGAGGATATCTGATCACGTGTATATTTGGTTTTCATAGCTGTTTCATAATAGGCGGGGGTCACGCTTTTATTGCTTTCATAGGCCATCAACTCAAGGACAGCGCCGACCTGTTCGAGTTTTGTGCCGGTTGCCGGCAGGCAGATAAGGGTGGCGATGTCATGCACAACCGCTTCATACTCAGCCTGATTGTCGTCGGCTTTGGGTGACGGTATAATCCCGTAGTCATTTTCCATATTGCGCAGTTGCTCGGAGGTATAAAGGAAGCCCATGAGGAACAGACCGTAGCCGTTATTGAAGTCCTGGTTGTTCTGCAGCGTTCCGGCTGCGTCAGCGCGCATCATGGTGCCCGTGTTGTTATAACACAACTCGTATATATCGGCCATAACTTCTACAGTCTTTTCGTTGTTGAGGGACAAAAAGGGCACATCGTCGCTGTCGCGTCCGGTGGCGCGCAAACCGGCTCCGTAAAACAGTATGTCTATATTATTATAGCGGTTCAACAAAAGGCCGAACTGGTCACCGTTGTCGGGTTTGCTGCTGCTGTTTAAATCGGCATATGCCCCCTCTGCATAGGTAAACATGCGTTCCAGCGTCCAGTCGCCCGCCAGCACCGCTTCGTACAATCCGTCGGGATCGCCATAATAGTTATCATACAGGTTCTTGTTGAAATAGACGCAGCTGATACAGCGTATCATATCAATCGAGATATCGCCGCACAGAAAATAATAATTATTGTGACCGATATTCAGCTCGTTTATATAATACGCCGACCACCACGGCTGCTCGATGTCCACATAGGGCAGACCGGCCAGGTTGTAATACAGCCCCTCGGTAACCAGCGAAGCGCTGTTCCACTGGACCACATTGAATACATCATATGCATCATCGCCGCTCATTATCAGCGACCGGATGGCGTTACCGACATCGCTGGAGGCTATCCCCGTATCGGTGAATACAACGTCGACGTTGAGCCTTTCCTCAACGTTCAGATTGCGGTAGTATAACGCTTCATTGACGACATCACCGTCCAGTTCACCCGCGATGTCGATGAAGGACTCGGAAATATCTGAATTTTTTGTGAAATACCACATGTTGATCTTTTCCCCGCCGAAATCCAGATCGTCGGGAATGTCCGGTCCGGGCGCAGCTTCGGTGGTAAGTGCCGTTTCGTCTGCCAGGGTGACAGCGGAGTCGTTTACAACGTCCGAACATGACACCGCCGGAATTATCGCCATAACAATCAAAAGCAGCCATGCGATGAGTTTGAGCCTGTTATTTCCGCTATTTTTCATTTTTTATCTCCTTGTACCTAATTTCAGATATAATTACCGCATTGTAACATCATATCTACTGAACAAACCTGATTTTTTTGCTTTGAAGTGATAATGGAAAATAATTCCATCGCAAGGTGAAAAAAAGCGCAAAGAATCAACGCCGGACGGCGAAGATTCAATACAACTATAGATAATGCGATAAAATTCTGCGAAGTTTCCTTTAAACGAGTAACTATCTCACCCGGTCCGCATTTGCGCTTGGCAAGGTTAAATTTCCGTTCAACCTCAACCCGATCACAGTTATCGTTGTATTCAAGTTTTTT
>CAZVPD010000098.1:0-14524 GCA_964628455.1 uncultured Lachnospiraceae bacterium | reverse complement strand
ATACACGGATGCTTTTAATTTATATGGACGCGCGGCACAGACTTCGGGTGAGATCCTTCATACCTCGCTGCAGCGTATATCTTCATTGATAGCGCTTGAAAATAATGAATGCGGGGCTGTCTGGAATCTGGTGGTATGGAATTTAAACGGATTCGAATATGACGGACCGGTTGAGGGGGAAGTGCAGTGGGCCTGGGAGTTTGACTGGTATGACGGAGATATATGCGTGGAGGATCAATCAGGCAGGAAATATGACACGCAGAAGATTCTGCCGCGTTCGGTTATACCCGGATTCCGTTCCCGTTTTGTTTTCCGGGCGGTCATACCGGCACTCGGATATAAGGTGTTCCGGGTGTGTCGGGAAAAAAAGGCGGAAAAAACGAATGCCGGACTATACGCCGGCGGATATATTTTGGAAAACGAATTTCTGCGGGTCGAAATATGCAGTGAAACCGGCGGTATCAAAAAAATACTGCGCAAACGATCGGGAGAAGTCATTTCCCGCAGTTGTGCCGTTCCGCTTGTGCTTGAAGACAAGAGCGATGTCTGGGCGTTTAACTTTACGGGATATGCCGAATGCGGGGCATTCAGGCTGAGATCTGTGGGGGTGATGGAATGCGGCGATGTCCGGTGCCGCGTCAGGACAGTTTCCGATTACGGGCAGTCCGAGCTGACTCAGGATTTTATTCTGTATGCCGGCTCCGAGATCCTTGAAGGCGCCTACAGTGTTTTATGGCATGAACAGCAAAAAACGCTCAAACTTCGCTTTCAGCCGGTGACCGATTCATTGTCTGTTACAGCATCGGTTCCATACGGCAGTATAAACAGGGATCCTGACGGAAGAGAGATGCCGGTCGGCGAATGGCTTTCAGCCGGAGACGAGCAGAATGGAATTACGCTGTCGTTTGACTCGCTGTTTTCGTATGACACGGACGGCGGTGAAATACGTGCGACCGTCCTGCGCAGTCCCATAGTGGGAGACCTGCGTATTTCGGAACTGGATGACGGTAAACCCTATGAATATTTAAGTCGGGGAATTACCGAAGGACGCTGGCGTCTTCTGCCTTGTAAATGCGGGGAGCCCGAAGGATGGAAACAGGGAAGTATGCTGAATAATCCTCCCGTAACAGTCACCGAAGCCAATCATGCCGGCACATATCCGCTCATGAAAAGTTTCGCCGACTGCGGAGATCAGGATGTATATATAACTGCCCTGAAAAAATCCGAAGATAAAAAAGCGATGATCGTCAGGCTGCATAATATGACGGAAAAAACATGCGGATACAGGCTGCGGATGATCGGGCTGGACGGTATTCATGTTAATATGTCTCCACATGAAATAAAAACGATCCGATTTGAAAACGGAACCTTCCGTGAAGTCGGAATTCTTGAGGATGAAATCGGTAATCTGATAAAATAGCGGACAAAAAAATCACTCCCGATCGATTCGGAAGTGATTTTTTTGTCCGTTTACTCGTTTTAACATACAATCATTCGATAAATGTAGCAGTCTGTTTTAATTCTCTGCGGGTTTTCATATGCAGCGGTTTATTCGAAGCATAACCGACGGCAATCACAAGTCTGATGCGTTTTTCGGGGGATATCAAAAGCAGATCCCGAAGTTTATCTTCGTCAAACATCCCTATGATGCAGGTTGAAAGGCCGACGTCAAGCGCCGCGTAACAGATATGAGCTGCCGCGATCCCTATGTCAATCTGCGCATAACACTCGTCGTCCGATATACCGTCCGGTCCGGGAAGGATTTTCACTTTTCTTCGTTGATGACAATAAACGCCGGGCATTTTTCGGTAAACTTATTGATACCCGAAAACTGAAAGCATTTAGCGGCTGCGTTTGCCGTTGTACCCGTTGCTGCCGTAAAATGCCAGGGCTGCGAGTTGCAGGCGGACGGAGCCATTCGCGCGGTATCAAGAATGTATTCGAGTTCTTTCCGTCCGACAGGCTTACTGATAAAGCTGCGGCAGCTTTCGCGCTTGCTGACAAGGTCGGAAAAGCTTTGCATATGTATCATCCTTTCGGTCGGTTGAAATTCAGCTGCCCAGATAGGTATCCATGGTTTTTTGCATCTGGGTCTCGGCTTTTTCCGCCGCTTTTTCATAAAGGGAGGAAAGCAGATTTTCTTTTTTCTGGGGAAGCGTGTTGTCTATGATCGTACGCAGACCGCCCCAGTCAAAAACGGCGGCAACATCGTATATGATGTTTTCGAAAATCATGTCCAGCATGACGGGAGCTTTTTCATCGGGAGTATATTTTGTTTTGATTGTGATCTCGTAAAATGCCGGCATGGTCGTATACATCGATTCTGCGGAAAGTGCTTCAAGAAGAAGTCCGGTCCTGTCGATATTTCCGGCGTTGCGCGGTACGCCGCATCCCGAGGAATAGGTATACTGCGTAGTGGTCAGATAGTTTTCCTGATCTTCGTCGAATTTGGGCTGAGGGATGATTCCGAAATCGAGATCCTGTGTGTTTTGATAGGTCATCTTGGCGCATACAAGCAGAGCATTATAGAACAGCGACTGTCCCTGTTCAAACATCGTCGCCATATAGATATCGGGACGGTCCGTTCCTTTTATATCCTGCATGAAAAGGGCGATATCGGTATCGCATATAAATCCGACAAGTTTGTCTGCCGTGGTTACAAGCCGGTCGGTATACATTTCGATGACAGGAAGATCGCTGCTGTCTTTGACGGAGATGCGGTTGCCCGCACCGTAAACCATACCGTAGAAATTATCATATGCCTGGGAAAGCAGTCCGTACTGATCTTCGTAGTCGATTTCTGAATTTCCGTTCAGATCCTTTACGGCGGAGCGAGCCATTGTTTCCATCAGGTCAAGGGTCCATATGCCCTCATCGACCGTATCGTAAAGATTGCCTATGTTGTAATCCTGTGCGATATCCTTATTGAATAAAATACAGTAAACACGGTATTTGTCAAGGAGCATATAATCTCCGGTCATGAAATAAAGGTTGTTTGCCAGAGAAAAATATTCGACCGCGTTATGGTCCCACCACGGCTTATCAAGGTCTATATGAGGGATCTCGGTGAAATTATAAAAATATCCGGAGGTTGCCAGCTTTGCGAGTTCCGACATTTTGGCAACGCATACATCATAGGTATCGTCGTCCGCCGTGACGGATTTCTTTATGATCTCATGCGGATTTAAATCGCGGTATTCGCTGATTTTAATGTTATACCGTTCTTCTATGTTGATGTTGCGGGTATAGACGGCGTCGTTCAAGACTTCGCCGTTTTGTCCTTCTGTGAAAAATTCGAAATTTTCAAGCCACCATGCGGTAGGCGCGTCGATGTCGAGAATCAGAAATTCATCGCCTTCATAATCGGCTTCGGGAAGGTCGGGTTTGATCTTCGTCTCTTCGGTTTCGGCATCGGATGAAACGGCTGATGTGTCAGCCGCTGCAGACTGCTTTTTTTCGGAACAGGAAAAAAAAGCGGTTGAAAACAGAAACAGCAGTGCGAGTATTAAACAGATAAAACGTTTCATAATACCCCCGATTGAATTTTCTTTTATCCCCTGAGCAGCAATTCGGTCACATATCCTTCAAGCGCTTCATAATTTCGTTCGGCAACGCACTTTTCCTTGAATGCATAATCAAACTTCATGACTTTTTCTTCGAGCATTTCGACGGTTTTTATGCTGTTGATGATATGACGGTAACGGTCATCATCCCTCTGGGTCCGCATGATTTTCACGTCAAGTCCGACATATTCGCCGCGGGAGCCGTAATTGTTTTCCGTCAGCACTTTTATCTGATTAAATGCGGAACGCAGGTTTTCCGCTCCGAATGATTTATCCTGGTCGTATTTCATGCCGTTCTGGTCGTTGAGATGAACGCTGCCCAGTTTTCCGAAAGATAAAGCAAAAGCCATTTCGATGGCCGGATCAAGGCCTGCAAGGATCGCATGCGCCGATTCGAGAACCGCTCCGACACGTGCGGGATCGATGGTAGCTGCCGATAATCCCATGACATGGCCGACAGTGGGGCAAAAACTGCGGTCGACAGGTTCGTTTGGTTTTGGTTCGATCAATATCCTGATATTTGTATCATAGGCAAGCATCTGATTGACGCTGTCGACAAGGCGCCGGATCTCTTCGACGGGACTCTTGCTTTCCGCGCACAATGTACCTTCGCGCGCAAGCCACAGAACGATTTTATCACACCCCAGTACGTTGGCTATATCAATGGAGCGGTATGCCCGCCACATCGCAAATTCACGGTCCTTCGCCGAATTCGATGTAAATCCTCCGTCGGCCGTGTGCGGGTCCATCCATAGCCTCGGTGCGACGAACTCCGCGGCAAGACCGTATTTTTCCAGAAGCAGACGAACTTTTTCGGCTTCTGCCTTTATTTCATTTTCAGTCAGGCGGTTGATATCGGGAACCGCGTCGTCATCGTGAAATTGTATGGCCGATATACCTATCTCGGCGAATTTCGCGATTTTTTCTTCGAAAGCGACCGCTTTTCTTACATCGGGACCGAATGCGTCGGCGCCTTCATGGACGTTCCATGGTCCTACGGAAAATTTAAATCTGCTCATGTTCCGGATTTACCTTTCTTGAATTAACGGTCTATCGTAATCCATGTACGACTTTTCGAACTTTGAACAATGGCTTCGGTTAGCTGCACGATGTTTGCCGCTTCTTCAAGGGTTGCAAAATCGGGCTTGTCTTCAATTTTTTTTGTGCCGGCGGAAATATCTGAGATAAAGGAATAGAATGCCTGTATATTTCCCCGGAATGCGTCGTTCCATCCTTCGGGATGTCCCATGGCGAGAGAGGTATGACGCCGGACTTCCGGTGCCATTGTATTCGGATTTCGGATGATAAAGCGGTTGTCGTCATCGCGGAATCCCATCCATAAACGGTCGTTTTCTTCTTGATTCCAGCGAAGGGAAGCCTTTGTCCCGTTGATTTCGATCGCGAAAAAACATCCGTGACCCGCACTCACCTCGGATACATGATAAACACCCGACGCACCGTTGTCCATCTTGAAAAGGACCGCTCCGTAATCCTCATTTTCGATCCTGCGCAATTCGTATTCTTCGGTGATATTATTCGCGAATGTTTCGCGCTGTCTCGTCGGTTTTTTACGGAGCGGAATGAAGGTTACAAGGTCGGCCATGACTTCGGTTATCCGGCTGCCGGTTATATGCTGCACCGCGTCCATCCAGTGCGAACCGATATCGGCGATACAGCAGGATATTCCCGCTGCTTCGGGTTCCAGCCGCCAGTTATAATCGGTATCGTAAAAGAGCCAGTCCTGCTGATAAGAACCCGAAGCGATGCGGACGCTGCCGATATCCCCGCATGCAATACGATGGCGCATTTCCTGTATCATCGGGTTCATGCGGTAGTTAAAATTCACTCCGGTAACAACCGAAGGGAAACCTTTCGCATATTCGACAAGTTCCGCTGCTTCGGCATAACTTCTTGCCAGGGGCTTTTCACTCAGCAGGTGTTTGCCGGAACGGATGACGCGCCGGTTTATTTCGGTATGAAGATGATTCGGCGTGCAGTTATGGATGACATCGATATCCGGGTCGGTCAATATTTCATCGACGGAATGATAACACCTGTCAACGCCGTACTGTTCTGCTTTGGAGAGCGCCAGCGATTCGTTTGTATCCGCAATGGCCGCAAGCGTGCATAAACCGATGCGTCTTACCGCGTCGATATGGCTTTCTCCTATATAGCCCATGCCGATGATGCCTGTTTTTAATTTCCTGCCTGTCATCGGAACTTACCAGTTTTCGCAGAGATATTTCATCGTAATAACGGCGCTCTCTTTGTTGGTAAAACGGCTGCGGTCAAGTTCGCCGCATAAATAGCCCTGATAATCAACACTTTTCAGAACATCGAATATGCCTTTAAAGTTTATATCGCCTTCTCCGAGTTCGCGGAAATTGGAATAGACTTCAACTCCCGCCTGCATTCCGCCTGATTTCAGAGCGCCTTTCAGGTCTTTCAGATGGGTAAATCTGATGCGGTTTTTATAGCGTTCAAAGATGGCAACGGGATCGCAGCCGCCTGCAGCAAGATGAGCCGTGTCCGGACCGAATGCGATTTCATCGGGATCCGTATGCGCCATCACATAATCGATATCGCTTTCATACATGATCGATGTGTTGTGATGCGGGTGAACACACGGTAAAACACCGTATTCCCTGCAGATTTTTCCGTATTCGATGATGGTTTTCGTCGTATATTCGAGATCCGCCTGTGTGGCGGGCTCAGGGCTCCATTTGCCCTGAACGCTGATCGTTTTGATATCGTTTGCTGCGACAAATCCGATTTTTTCTTTCAAATCCGCTATGTCGAATTCGTAATTATCGCTTAAATGAAAATAAAAACTGATCGGACTGACGTTATACTCGCGGGTGATTGCTTTGAATTCGGCAATGTCGTCTTTGAATGTGTCGATAAATGCTTTGACACTCTCGAAGTATTCAAATCCCACCTCTGAAAGGTCACGGCAGGATACGATAAATTCGTTCTTTGATCCGGTGCCCCACGGCCATTGTGCATAGGCAAATTCAGCGGGCATTTTTATTTCCTCCTGTTTATAGATTTCGAATTGTAAGTTTGACCGGTTTATTTCGCTTTCAGAGCATTGCGGCAGCGTCCTGCAGTCGCTTCGAGGGTTTCTTCATTCCAGTCCGGACTGACAGCGATGTATACGGTTCGGGCAAGAAGGTCAAGGGTGCGGGTACACATATCGGGTGTATAATGATGGTTCAGGGCGCGGTTCGCTTCCATTTTAAACGGATCCATCAGCGGATGGAAGGCGCCGCGCTTTTCCATGACGGGAGTCCAGTTGGTATATACATGCTTTCCGGTGTCAATAGGCAGGGTTCCACCCGCTGCATTTCCGAACAGGCGCGCTTCTTCCTGTGTATCGAAACGTATGGGGAGAGTGACTGCGCAGTCACCGCTGATATCATGCGAAGGAGCGAATTTAAACGTATCCGACAATGCCTGCATCAGAAGCATTTTGTTCTTTCGCAGGTCGGCCAGGATACCGTCAAGTTTTTTGATCTGAGTGCGCAGCACTGCTCCTGTGATTTCACCGATCCTGTATTCGTTACCGCAAAACTGAGGTTCACTGACTCCGTCAAGCTGAGTACCGAAATATGCGATGGCGCTGCTGTCATGGTGGATGAGCGCGCGTTCATACAATGTGCGGTCCGATGTGAACAGCGCTCCGCCTTCACCCGACGATATCACTTTGAAATAGTTGAAGCTGAAAGTGCCGGCAATTCCGATGGAACCGAGTCTTCTGCCTTTGTAAGAACCGCCTACCGACTGACAGGCGTCTTCGACGACAGCGATACCGTGTTTTTCGGCAAGCGCGCAGAGTGCGTCCATATTGGATGGAAAACCCTGGATATGGACGGGGATGACGGCTTTCGTATATTTGGAAATTTTCTTTTCCGCATCAGCGATATCGATTGTAAGCGTTTCGTCGACGTCGCAGATAACCGGGATAGCGCCGACAGCGGTGACCGCGATCGCCGTCGCGATATAGGTATATGCCGGAATGATCACTTCGTCCCCGGGACCTATGCCCAGACCGATAAGCGCGCAGATAATGGCGGCCTTGCCTGAAGTCATGAGAAGTGCGTAATCGGTATGCATAAGAGCTTTTAATTCTTCTTCACAGTGATAAACTTCCTGCAGCGAATTGTTGATTTTAAACAGGCTGCCGCTTTCGGCTACCCTTGTAAAAGCTTCGATCTCTTCTTTGCCGAATCTGTACATGGTTTTTGTCCTCCGAATGTTCTTCCAGGTATTTTATACATGCATAGCTGAAGTATAGCACGAACATTTTTAAATTACAAGATATTCATAGAAAAATGAACGCATAAATTTATAAATTGTCAAGAAGTTCCGGAAGTTCGTGATGCACCGCATAACAGGTCAGGTTTAATTTCCAGTCGAGATGTTCACGGTCGCACATATACTCCATACTCGGTTCGAAACCCAGCCTTGAATCCCTTTCTACCAGCGGGATCGTAGACCGGGCGTTTCCGATCTCGCGTTCGCCGATTTCAATCATTTTTTCGAGAATGATTTTCCTCTTCGAAGGATCGCTTTCTTTTGTGAGTGCGGTTTTTAAAATATGCCATTCTTTTACGTTTACGGTTGTTTTGGCCGCGTTGGATATAAAATAAGCCAGTCCGGTCTGTTTCTCTGCCTCCTCTTTTTTTCGTCCCGTGAGTTTTTCGGTCAGTTTCTCCAGTATAGAAGCGCCTTCACTATACAGCCTTGCGGTTTCCGAGTGGCATTTGATCTCGCGGCTTATTTTTTCAAGTCTGCCGGGCGTCGTCAGATCATAGGTATATACGGGGAAACATATTTTATTTCCTCCGAAATGAGCCCATGGAACGGATGGGAATTCGGCATCGGTATTTTTAAAAAGAAGCAGCGGATAGGAAGGACCGACTCTGAACGGTCCGTATTGATCTTCGTTGGTCGATATGAGATAACGTATGCCTTCGCTGAACAGCCTGTAAGCTTCAAGTGCGTTTTCCGCGTTTTCTTTGCCCCAGTCACGGACGGTAATTTTCTTCAGTATTTCGCCGGTATCGGCGACAGGTTCCGTAAACGACCATTTCGCGAGTTCGGATATGAACGAAGGAAAAAATCCGAAATGATGAGAATCCATTGTTCCGCACAATCCCCATTTATCATGGGCTTTTTTCATTTCCGCGTGACGTCGGGCCCATTGATACGGCGCCGGTTCATAGGGTATGGTGCCGATGTCCCAGGTGCGCCCCCCGGTATTGGTCATGGAATACAGCCTTATACCCCGCTCTGCGGCAAGTTCCGCCTCGCTTGTGAAATATTGTCCCGGTCCTTCAAAAAACAAAGTATAATCGACTGTGCGGCTTTCAAAACCGCAGCGTTCCACATTTTCAAACATCTCGAAAGTAACAAGAAGAGATATGTCTGTCGGAATATTGCGCAGAAGTTCAAGACGGTATTCTTTTTCGACATACCCCCAGTTGTATGTCCAGAATACGATATCGGCGTCGGCGCGGCGCGAACGGATAATGCGCTTGATAAGATCGATCCACTGCGGAAAATCACAGCACGGCCACCAGCCCGGACTCGGTTTTCCCGTTATTTTCGGAGAACCGTCGCTGTTAAAATTATCAAGTCGCAGCATTCCGGTCGTATGAGGGTCACGGCTCGGGAATTCACACGATTCGCCTACGAATACGATACCTTTGAAACCCGGACAGCGGTCAAACAGTCTGCCGTATAGCTGATCGTAAAAAGCTTCGGCGCCTTCATCCTCGGGATGCATTTTACTCAGCATGTAGCTGTAGGCATAAACATCGACACCCAGCCTGGACGCGCGGTATATAAGGTCGTTGAAGTCGGTATACCCGTGAGGAGTTTTATCGATATCCTCGACGAAAACCAGCAGCGCGCTGATGCCCGCATGAGCGATTGCACTGATATGTTCGTCCGCATAAATTCCCGCCAGCACCCAGTCGGGGTGACCTTGTATGTAGGCGGTGTAGTGTTCAATCTGAGTGTCATAGCTTGTGGCCTGCTCGTCACTGTCCGTGGAAACTCGGCAATAAGCAGCGACTCGGAGTTTTGGCTTTTCTTCATCCTCACTTTTGCGAGTATGCTTCCTTGCCGGAATCACAGTGACATTTTTATTGACTGCCATTCTTTTTCACCTCCGTTTCGATTAAACTGTAGGCGTATTCTACCTGCCCAAATGGGTCGTCGTATTCTTCTGTTCCTTCGTTCATATGAAAGGCGGTATTCTTTGTCACCGGGCTTCAAGTCTTTTCGTGGGTTATATGCAGCGGGGTTTAGTTTTGCCGCCGGTATCTTTTCAATCAGCATATTTCTCAGCCGCCTTTCTCAGTTCCTTAGCCATGGGTATTCGGGCAAGCCCAAAAGAATACGCCCGAAAGCGAGTTTCAGGATATCCGCCGCCGTGCCTTGGATAGGTGTGTTCATTGCGACACGCTCGGCGAAGGATTTTTTATTCCAATTGGGTGAAGCGATATCGGGTATATTTCGCCGACGACCGAGCCATGTTTCCGTGTATTTGCGGAATCCGGCTCGTTTTTTTATTTCCTCCTGCCAGCGAGACAAGCGCAGATATCCGATTTTTAGATTGTTTATGATGGTTTCACATTCGGCAAGCGGTACATCCAACCCGGCTTTAAATTTCAGCGTTTTTTGCAGTCCTTTCGGAAACAAACCGAAGAATGTGCCGAAGTTGCAGTTTTTGGCTATGGTGCGTCGCTCCTTATACTTGGGATGAGTTTTATCCGCCGCCTCGGAAAGCGGGATTTTATATATGACCGCTGTCGTCAATGCATGGATATCTCCTCCGGAACGGTAGGTTTCCATCATCTTTTCATCTTTGCAATAGAACGCGCCGACGCGCAGTTCTATTTGCGAAAAGTCCAGAGACAGCAGGATTTTACCCTCCGGCGCTGCGAAGAAGTTTCGCACGCCGATATCGTCGGCTCCGGCGCGCGGCATGTTTTGGCAGTTTGGATTTTTAGATGCGAAGCGTCCCGTCTCGGTGGCTAACGGCAGCATATCCGGGTGCAGCCGTCCGGTGGCGTTGTTGATATATTTTATATACCCATCGATATATGTACCTTTTATCTTACCCCAACGGCGGTATTCTTGCACAATATCAAATAATTCCACGAGCTCCGGTCGGTTGACAGCGCACCATTCTTTGAGCAGAATGATTGCTTCATCGTCCAGCGCGTCCTGCTCCTTTGCGGTCAATTTCATTTTCGGAAGTTTCAGTGTTTCGAACAAATATCGCTTGAAAGCGACGGTGTTGGCGTTTGCACCGATATTGATGTCTCCGATGATAAAAGCAATCTTACCTTTCAACTCAATCAGTTTCTTTTCAGCTTCGGCGCGCTTCTCCTCCATGAGTATGCGATCGACCGGTAAGCCATTATATCGCATAATTCCCACATACACGGAAGTGGGTGATTCCACCTTTTCTACGATAAAACGATGTTTAGGTAGGAAACGGTCGAACCAGTTGTTGAGCAAATGGTAGAGTCGGAGCGTGTAGTCCGAATCAGCGCAGGCGTAACGAATGGTGTTTTCCGATTGCGGGTCGAGTTCGTCGAAGTGCAGCCCTCCAACGGTTTCTGTATACGATGGCAGCGGTTCGTGGAAAAACTCCGGCACAAGCGTTTTCAGCCCACAGTCGCCGAGTGAGCGGAATTCCTTCTCGTTTTTATACACCAGCTGCGCGGCGGCAATGGTATCGTAGCATGGTTCCTGAATCACGATACCGCACGCGTACAAAAACTGCGACTCGAACGCAAGGTTATGGGAAATTTTTACGACGCAGGGGTCGGTAAAAAACCCCGTCAACCACTTCCAGATTTGCGGTTGATCGGCGGCGTTCTCACCAATGCGATGAGTGAGCGGCAGATAAACGCCGCTGCCCTCCACAACAGAAAAACTGATACCGGTGATATGTGATTTATGAGCGTCGAGCGCCGCTTTGTCCTCGCTGCGATATGCATCGTCCGGCGCGGTTTTAAAATTGAACGCGACAGCTGGCGCTGAAGCGAAGTAAGATTGTAAGTCTTCTAATATGTATATAGGTTTGTACAGTGTAAAACGCCCTCCTTTGATATAATGTGTAGCCGTATATATGTATATGTAGAAGAATGTTCTAAAATATGTAGTCTTTCGTCTTAACGCGCAATAAAACGTCCACTACATTTGTGCGGTGATATAGGTTGCTTTTTATATATGGTAATATAAATAAAATATTTTGTTGATTGCTGTGGGAAATTATGTTATAATGTCAAATATGCAGGAGGTAGTGATGGACAATAATAATATATTTTTTAATGAAATTTCTATAAAATATTACGATGAAATTTACAGTTTCTGCCGCAGACGTTCAAGAAACAACGACGATGCTTATGATTTAACACAAGCGGTGTTCCTTGCATTAAAAGAAGAAAGCGATAGGATAAATCCGCTAAGCGTGCGTAAATGGCTATACAACACCGCGCATAACAAGATCTGCGATTACTACACAAAAAGGAAAAAAGAAGCCGATAACCTTTTGGACATTGATATATACGACGAATCATTTAATTTAACAATCGATTTCACAGAAGAAATTACAGAGGATGAGATCAATCGATATAAAATTGAAATTTTCAACCTGTTATTAGATGATGAAAAAGAATTATATGATGATGTTTGGAATAAGCATACAAAATATGAATCTCTCGCCGCGAAGTATAGCATATCGGAAGCAGCCTTACGTAAGAGAATTTCCCGGTTATATTATAAAATACGGAAGTACATTAAAAAATTTCTACTCATTTGAAAATATTTTTTAATTTCAAATGTCACAAATCGGTTTTTCACAGACTATATAAGTGAATCAACTTTTTAGGAGGTAAAAACCGTGCTTGTAATAATTAGAGGAGACAGACCACCTTGAAAAACATAAACGATTATCCGACCGACGAACAGCTTGCGGAATATCTAAACCGGCAGATTGACTCGGAGCTTGAAAAACCGTTTGATCAACAGGACATGGAATACATCGACGAATGCAATGCTTTCCTTATCGAACTCAACCTTCCGAAAGCTTTACCCGATCCGACGGTTAAAGCTGAAAAACTTAAAGAGCTGTATGCGGAATTTGCAAAAATGCATCGTCCGCACGTCTTTAACCCTGTATCATTCCTAAAATGGTTCGCGGCAGCCGCTTTTATCATAATAATCATATTTACAATTCCTGTTTTAATAGTAGCGGCGATGAACGGCATGACGCCGGTTGATATGCTTGAAAAATGGGGGAAAGATATTTTTAATCTTCCTTATGACGAACCGGTCGAAGCGGAAGGTATGACGTTTATACGGAACGGAAATGTGGTTGCTTATGATTCTATAGACGATTTGTTAAAAGCGGAGCAACTTGATATTCTATGTCCGACGTGGCTACCAGATGGTATTAAAATAAACAGTATTGTTGCGGTTGATGAAAAAAACGGCTTGACAATAAACTTTGTTTTTAACAAAAATGAAATTTATTATACCGTTATGTTATATGATGAATTTACTGAACTCATTAAAAATAGTTCCACAGAAGATGTAACGGATATATCAGGGCTTACCGTTTATTTTACTCAGATCGAAAATAAAGATTATGCTTTATTTGTAAATGATGGATATTCTTATTCGGCTTCTGCACATGACAAAGATATATTAATTAAAATTCTTGAAAGTATCAAGGCTCTGTAAAGTAAAAATGAAAAGATAACACGCTCAATCGTAGAAATGCAGTCACGCAACGAGCAAAAACTCCCGTTTTTGATGTTTAGAAAGATTCAGTCCGGCAACCTGAGCTGGGGTCAGACCATTCAAAGCTGAATGAGGACAGACGAAGTTAAAAAAGAACACAAACATAGAAATAAGGTTATTGGCAGATTCAAACGAGCAAAAGCCCTGTTTCGTTTTATACCATGCCTTGAATTGCTTGTTGAAACACTCGATAAGATTATTAGAAATGTCGTCTTTGAAGCTTTCAACGCGAATGTGTTTAGCGTCAGGCAACAGCGATTTAACAGGCACTTTATAGGCGCTGTAGCGATCAGAAACGACAGTGTTGGGCTTGCCGTTCTTCCTTGCCTCGTCAATTAATGAAACAGCCTGCGGCGAATCACGATGCGGTGACAAGTGGAATCCAATAACATACCTCGTTTCACTGTCAATGATAAACCAAATGTAATGCTTCACTCTGGCAATTTTCACGACGGTTTCATCGGCGTGCCATTCGTCATAATTAAGATCAAGCAGCGACACAAGCTGTATTCTCATATCGTCAAACATAGGTGCAAAATTTTTACACCAATTGCTGATTGTGGTATGCGATACCTTGATATTATGTGCAATTCGCAGGATCAAGCTGATGATACGGAACGAGTTTTTGCCAAGAAAGAACATTGTCAGTGCCGTAACGATTAACGGCACAGGGTATCGCATACGCTTGAAGCTATGTTTGCCAAAAAGTTTTGACATTGACGGTGTGGTGATGGCGGTGTTTTTCCAAGCGAAAAATGAGTGATTGCACTTCTTGTCACCGCAACGGTAGTTACTGTAATTTTCGTAATCATGGTGCAGAAAGCTTGCCTTGCCGCACACCGGGCAGGACGGGTAGAGTCGCTCAGTTTGCCCCGCTCCCTCCTTCGCTACGCTCGGTCGGTCGGGGGCAAACTGATGACGGCAGATACGGCATTGATATTTTTGATATCCGTCGGGGTCTTTGCCGTAACGGTATAATTTTTGGCTGTTGCATTTCGGGCATTTTATTGATATAATGTTTTGCATGAGAACTCCTTTTTTCGGGAGGTATGTGTATTCGTTGCAGAAACATTATACCACTGACCCATACGGGGTTTGACAGACACCATAAACATCAAGTATAATAAAAGAAA
>CAZVPD010000097.1:0-14781 GCA_964628455.1 uncultured Lachnospiraceae bacterium | reverse complement strand
CCCCGATCTCGGAGGCCTCACGCAGAAGGTCCGCTGTTTTTTCGTTTATTTCTATGTGTTCCATTTCACCGGGGGTTACGATCCGTTTTTTATATTCCCGGATGACTGCCGGAACAGACTCATCTCCGGTCTTTGCCGTAAGACGGATAATGGTATCCCTGTAGATATTGTCCGTACGGAAAAAAAGCTTGACTCCTGTCAAAGCGTTTCGCGCGATGATCTGGGGAGCGATATATCGTATGCCGTTCCCTGCCTTTGTCTTGATCATGTCGCATTCTTCGCAGTATTTCCCGAGGGCGAAAGAGGCTGCGGCTTTTCCGGCGGCATATGCTTCGAGCGTGACGTAATCCACAAGGTCATGGACCTGAAGGGCGTTTCCGCATGCGAATACTCCCCGCACGGAAGTTTCCATGGATTGATTGACCGAGGCGCCTCCCGTAACCGGGTCTATGATGATCCCGGCCCCCCGCGTGAGTTCGTTTTCCGGAATAAGGCCGACAGACAAAAGCAGGGTATCGCATTCGACGTATTCCTCGGTCCCGCTGACCGGACGGAGGTTTTCATCCGCTTTCGAGATGACCACGCCCTCGACCCGCTCTTTTCCGCGAATTTCGGTAACGGTATGCGACAAATAAAGCGGGATATTAAAATCATCCAGGCATTGGGCGATATTCCGGGCAAGTCCGCCGGAATACGGCATGATTTCACATACCCTCAGCACTTTGGCTCCTTCAAGCGTCATGCGGCGCGCCATGATCAGTCCGATATCGCCCGAACCCAGTATGACAACTTTCTTGCCGGGCATCCAGCCTTCGATATTGACATAACGCTGTGCGGTTCCTGCGGAAAATATACCTGCGGGTCTTGTGCCGGGGATATTGAGGGCTCCGCGCGTTCGCTCGCGGCAGCCCATGGCAAGTACAACCGCGTCCGCCCGCATTCGGCAGAATCCGAGGGAAGGGGATATAAACGTGACCGTCCGGTCAGGCGAAAGAGACAGCACCATGCTGTTTGTCGCATACCCTATTTTTTTCTCTTTGACTTCATTGATAAAGCGTTCGGCATATTCCGGGCCGGTCAGCTCCTCTCCGAACAGATGAAGGCCGAATCCTGCGTGTATGCACTGGTTTAAAATACCGCCGAGTTCCCTGTCGCGTTCTATGATCAATATGTCGTCCGGGGCTATTCCGCTGCGGTTCGCTTCCAGTGCTGCGGCCAGTCCGGCGGGTCCTCCTCCGACAACGATGATTTTTTTATATAAAACTGAAAGGTTCGATTGATTTTCCGCCGTCATCTCTTTCCCCCTGTTAAAACGTAGGACGAACCGCCGTTTTTTGTGACCTTGTCCATGCTTATACCCAGTTCGCGCGATAAAATCGCCGTTATTCTTGCGGAGCAGAATCCTCCCTGGCAGCGCCCCATCCCGGCTCTTGTGCGCCGTTTTACCGAATCGAGCGACCTTGCTCCCAGAGGGCGGCGTATGGCATCGATGATCTCGCCTTCGGTGATTTTTTCGCAGCGGCAGATGATCTTTCCGTAAGACGGATTCTGTCTGATCAGTTTTTGTTTTTCCTCATCTCCGAGTTCGCTGAAATGCAGAACATCGGGCCTGGTCCCCGTGAAGCCTTCTCTGGGCTTCATGGATACGCCCATTCCGGCAAGGAGTTCGGCCGCGTATTCCGCAATTGCCGGTGAAGAGGCCAGTCCGGGTGATTCGATCCCCGCCAGATGCAGCAGTCCCCTGACCGATTCCGACGGCTTGATATAAAAGTCGCCCGAGGAGGGCGTGGAACGGACTCCGGAAAAAGAGGTGATGACTGCCCGGGTGTTGAGACGCCTGACTATTTTGGCTGCTCCCTCTTTCAGTTCTTCAAGGCCTGCGGCTGTGGTCGACGTGTCGTCTGCGTTTTTGATGGCATACGCGTTCGGCCCGAGAATCATATTTCCGTCCACTGTAGGCGTAAGCAGTATTCCTTTGCCTTTTTCGGTCGGCACGGAAAACAGCGGGCGGTTCACGGTGCTTCCTTCGCTTTTATCGAGCAGCATGTATTCGCCTCGGCGCGGTATGATCCGCACCGGAAACTCGGTTTCTCCCGCAGCGGCTGCGATTTTTCCGGCATTCAAACCCGCGGCATTGACTGCGTATTTTGCGGTAAGGGTTCGTCCGTCCCCGGACAGTATATGAAAAAGACCGTCGGTTTTCTTTATTTCATTCACCCTGAAGTGAAAGAAAAATTCGGTTCCCGCCATTGCCGCAGCTTCCGCTGCTGCAATGCAAAGGCCGTATGGACAGACGATGCCTGCGCTTGGCGCCCATAATGCCGCCTCGGCATTCTCCGCGATATTGGGTTCGAGCTCGCGCAGCTTTTCCCTGCAGATGATCAGCAGGCCTTCAACGCCGTTTTGTATCCCGCGCTGATACAGTTCATGCAGTATCGTGATTTCCTCTTCGGAAAACGCCGCTACCAGAGAACCGCAGCCTTTATATTTTACATGGAGCTTTTCACACAGTGACGGCATTTCAACGCATCCCCTTACGTTGAATTTCGCTTTCAGCGTACCGGGCTCCGGGTCATACCCGGCGTGTATAATGGCGGAATTGGACCGTGTGCTGCCGTTGGCGACATCGCCGCCGGCTTCGGCCACCGCGACCCGCAGATCATATTCTGCAAGCTTATAAGCTGTCATGCAGCCCGTGATCCCTGCCCCGATGATAACTATATCATACGGTTGCTGTGATAAATGCATAATACCTCCGGAAATATTCCATGGTTTCAACAAAATGATCAAAATATAAACACTATGATTATACACTTTTCCGACCGGCAATGCAAGATATAGTTTACGCAAAATGCAATAAAATTTACAACTACAATCAATTTATTGTTGTATTAATGTTGTATTTCCCGACAACATATGCTATAATCTCTTATAAAACACAAAAATCAATCCGGAGGTACTGCAGTTCTGATGAATGAAAAAGATATAGCTTTGAAAATAGCCGACAACGATGAGATGAACCGTGCTTATGACATCGCCGCATCGCTGGTCGAAGAGATCGAAAAAGTAATAATAGGCAAGCATCATGAGGTGGTCATGCTGATCACTTCCATGCTCGCCGGAGGTCATGTGCTGATCGAGGATGTTCCCGGAGTCGGTAAAACCACCCTCGCCGCCACTCTGGCAAAAGCAGCGGGGCTGTCCTTTAAACGCGCGCAGTTCACTCCGGACGTGATGGCTTCGGATATCACGGGATTCAATATCTACAACCGCCGCACCGAGAGCTTCGATTTTAAAGAAGGCCTCGTTATGTGCAATATCCTGCTTGCGGATGAAATCAACCGCGCATCGCCGAAGACGCAGTCTTCTCTTCTGGAATCGATGGAAGAAAACCGTGTGACCGTCGACGGTGTATCCTACGATGTGCCCGATCCTTTTATGGTCATAGCAACACAGAACCCGACCGGCTATGTCGGTACATATCCTCTTCCCGAAGCTCAGCTGGACCGTTTCTGTATAAAGATCTCAATGGGCTATCCTACGCTCAGCGAAGAAATCGATATCATAAACAGCCGCAAAACCGAAAATCCCATGGACAATGTGAAATCCGTTGTCAATACCGATACGGTCCGCGAATTGAAGGAATTCTGTCAGAACATACGTGTCGACGAGGAAATATATAAATACATCGTTCTGATCGTATCTGCCACGAGAGGGCACGAAAGCCTGGCCCTAGGAGCTTCGCCCCGTGCTTCGCTGATGCTGATGCGTATGGCGCAGGCTTATGCTTTCATGCACCGCCGCAATTTTGTGCTGCCCGAAGATATCGCGGCTATTTACCGCCATACGATAGCGCACCGTCTGATTTTAAAACAGGAAGCCAAACTCAGCCGGATCACTGCGGACAGCCTGCTGCTGGATATCCTTCGCAAAACGGAAATACCGTACAAAGCCAAACGCCGCGGCACGGCCGAAGAAGCGAAATGATCTTTTCTTTTATAAACGGCATCCGGCAGAACGGATAGCTGCCGTAATAAATCAAAGGGGATGCAAATGAATAAAACCGAATCTCCGATAAAAACAAAAAATAAATCGGCTGACAGATCAGGCAAAAAAAATGACCGGGAACCGGCTAAGCCCGAAAAAATCCGTTACCGTCCGTTGAAATACAGAAGGCGCTTTACACTGCTCCCGAATTTTTATATTTATTGCGGTGTCTGGATTTTTGCTCTTATTTTCACGCAGGCTCTGCGTTCTCCCTTGTCCTCCGTTCTTTTTCTGTTTGTCACAATGATACCGTATGTCAACCTTGCGTATGTTTTTGCGGCTCGCGCGTCTGTAAAAGTTGCGATAGAGAACAGCTGCTCGGAAACCGTTAAGTTTTCGCCCGTCAGTTTCAGTGTGACGATATCAAACGATTCCGTTCTGCCTCTTCCCTTTGTCGAGGCGGACATCGTGATACCCGACGAAAACAACGTCCGCTGCCTCGAACGCCGGATGTACCTTGCGATTTCTCCCGAGGGAATGTATGAGGTCAAAGAAAACGTGACCTTTTCATACCGCGGTCAGTATGATATCGGGGTATCGAATATTTTTGTCTATGACTTTTTCAGATTGTTCAGATTGAAATCGGAAGAGCAGCAGTACAGGCCCATCTTCGTTCTTCCCAGACGCATGGTTTTCGAATATCTCACCGAAAATGCAGCTTCGGATGTGAATACGGAATCCATGAAAAACATCCGCGGAATCGACCGCGCCGAAATGTCGGACATACGTCCCTACCGTCAGGGCGATCATATGAAAACCATCCACTGGAAACTCTCTTCCAAAACTCAGGAGATGCAGGTCAAGGAATATGCGATGAATTCGGGTAAAACCGTTTATATCTTCTGCGACCTTGCCGCTCATTACGATACGGGGCTTTCGGATCTGTATGAGGACGATATCAATGAATTCGCCGCAGACGGCGTGATCGAGATCGCGATAGCCGCCGCGCTGCGCGAAGTGAAGCAGGGGAACGCCTGCAAACTCATCTGGTACGACAAACGGATTCCGAACGGAACACAGATTTTATATCTGGAGTCTCCCGAGGATCTTGACCGGGGTTTCAAGACTTTCGCAACCGCCGAACTGTGTCCCAAAGATAAATCCATGACGAAACTTGTGGCTCTCATCAGCGAAACACAGGGCGTAACGGTCCTCTTTATTACCCCGCTGCTTGACAGCGAACTGGTGGACGGAATGAGCGAAGCATCTGCTTTATTCAACAACGTCAGTTCCTCGGGCGCCGTCGAGTTGTATTATTTCAATCCCGGGGCGCGCATCGCCGACAGCGGCGAAAAAAACCGTCACAGAGAATATGCCGACGCCTGCAGGCTTCAGCTGATTTCCACGGCTGTCACCGTAACCGAAATCAAGCTGTGACCCGGTATGAAAACAACTCAGGACAGAATGCGAAAATGGAGATATAAGTTTGGATAACGCCGGAACCGTCAGGATAAAAAAGAAAGTTAATAAAGTAAAACCTCCGAAACCGGTTTTCAACGAATTCGTCTGCTCGCCGGAATTGCAGAAAGACAAACCGGTTTCCGTCGTTTTGGGCTTTATATTCCGCTCTGCCGTTGTATATATCGGCGTGCTCGGGATGATTTTATTCATATGTGACGCCTTTAAAATTCCGCTGAATGTTTTTGCGTTAATGGGCGTTATTGCCGTTATCACAGCCGTTTTTTGTGTTATGAGCATAAACAGGCTGTTTTTCTGGTGCGGTCTGTGTCTGTCTGCCGTTACGGCTGCGATAGCCGCTTATCTTTCCGGCCATCCCGTCATGTATTTTATGAACAGTGTCGGCACGCTTTGGAACCACATGCTTGACAGGCTGGATTATGCGGGATATCGGATCATGACCTCGCTTTATCTGCCTGTAGACAATACCGTTATTTTTACCGAAGCGGAGACCGCGGCTTTTATGTTCTTCGCGGTGATACTGATCACACTCGTCATCGCTGCCGTATTTGTTTTTTCGCTGATACGGCGCACCCGGATTCTGCCGCTTCTTATCGTCAGCGCACTGATCATGACTTCGATTTTCACGTATAACATCAGTTCTTCAAATTGGGGTTTTTCACTGATCGTGGCCTCTGTCTGCGGGATCATTTCACTCAGGATGTATGACGGCATTTACAACCGTAAAAAAACACCCGGCGAAAACATTGCGGATTCTTCTCCGCAAAGGAGCCTGAAAACATCGGCGATGGGCGGTTACATCGGTTTTATTTCGATGGCTTTGTGTTTTATGGTGCTTCTTCTGCCGACGCTCGGAGTGAAAAAGCAGTGGGAAACCATTCGCTTTATCAATGATAAAATGGAACTGGGACGCGCCATCGTATCGTCGATCATCATCGGGGAAACGCCCGACATCGACATGGGCTTTATCGGCAACATGGATACGATGAATTCCCGTTCGACCATCGCCGACGAACGCACTTTCAGCGGCCGTGAAATGCTGAGGGTCTACGCCTCCTATAATATGCCCCTCTATCTGCGCAGCTGGATCGCGACGTCCTATAACGACGAAGAGGATGCGTGGAATGCCGTCTCCACATCGAAAGCTTCGCAGTATACTTCATGGTTCTATTCGGGATTCACCCCGGAAGTCATCAATTATAACTTTTACGATCTGGTCAACCCGAAACTGACCGCCGTTAACAGCTTTACTTCCTATTCGAATCATATCGAAGACGGTTTTATCACCGAAACCATCGATGTGGAGAACCTGAATTCTTCCGGGAATCTGTTGTTTACGGCAACCGCGTATAACCCGAGCCTCGGCCTGATGAATTTTCTTTCCACCGATAAGAATGATTTATACAGCGGAGAATGGAAATTTTACTACGAGGGCATCGTTACGACCAGCTGGTTCAATTTCGAAAAGCAATACCGCATGACGGCTTTCGTCCCGTCTTACCGGTATGAGGGATATTCTGCCCGTCTGGAAAACAATCTTCGGTATTATTCCCTGATGAAGTATTATATCCTGCAGTCCGAGGGAACGGATTTGTCTCCGGACAAGCAGCAGTCGGTGATTGATTCAGCCCGCGAAATGCTTGCCTATTATAATGTGGAGTATACGGAACCGACGGCTCTCGAACGCTATTTCGGTCTCTCTGAAACCGAAAAAGCCGCGTTTATCTATAACCATTTTACTCTCCCGGATTATTACGAGTCTTTTGTATATAAAGAGTATACTTCCGTCCCCGACAGCGATGCGCTTAAAAACATCGCGTCCGAAGTCGAAAAAACATTGGATGAAAGCAAAACCGGCGAATTGTCGGAGAACGGCATTGCTCAGGGTAATAATGTGTCGACGCATGATACCGTTATGGCGGTCATTGATTATCTCAAAGAGGCATGCGAGTATACGCTCAATCCGAGAGCGCCGAGAAACACCCGCCTTTCTGCTTTGAATGCGTTCCTTACCGACACAAAACAAGGTTATTGCGTTCAGTTTGCCACTTCCGCGGCAATGGTCCTGCGGCAGATGGGAATCCCCGCGCGTTATGTCGAGGGATATCTGATCAACGGGCTGAAATATGACAAGACTCCGGAGCGCCTTGCAAAATACCAGACCATCGTCCGTGACTATAACGCCCACGCGTGGATTGAAGTATATATGGGGGCGGCGGGCTGGAAGCTTTATGAGACCACACCCGAATATTACAGTGATCTGTATGAACCGTATACGACATCGTCGGGTGAAGTAAGTTATACTCCGATGCCCGAAATTGAACCGCCGGAAATACCGGATGACGACGGTTCGGACATTGTAAATAAAAACAGATTTAAATTCGATGCGAAAACGGTTTTGACCATCGCTCTGATCACGGCTGCGGCCGCCGGCGTTATCTTTGCCGTATTTGTTATCGTCAGGATGCGGAGCAGATCCATACGGACTTACGAAAAACGATACGAGACGCTCAACAGAGCCCTGCGGTCCCGGCTTGAACCCGCGGAACTGCGCAACACCGCGCGTCAGATGAACGACTATATCTGGCAGCTGCATGATGTTGCCGGCTGCGTTCCCGAAAAAGGCGAGTTGCCGGCGGAATACGCCGCCCGTGTGGACGACAGCATCAACGCATCGCTGTTCAGCTTCTCGGATATACTGAAATATATGAACAGCGAAGAATTCGGTTACGGCATGACGCGCTGGCAGCTGCGCGAAGAAGCCGAATACATGCGGACGCTGTGGGATAAACTGCTTTCGGGAATGCCGGCCGTAAAAAAATTCAGGTTGAGACATATGAAGAGGCTTATTTGAAAACCATAAAATCATGCGAGTTAAACGGTTCGGTCCTTGCCTATCTCGGCGACGCCGTCATTGAACTGATCGCCCGAGAAGCTGCGCTGAAAAGCGGCATTACCGAAGTCGGCAGGCTGAATGCGGCGGTGGCGGATGTAGTTCGGGCCACGGCGCAAAGCGCCGCGGTAGGACGTATCGAGATGCTTCTGACCGAAGAGGAAAAAGCCGTATACAGGCGGGGACGCAACACGCACGGAATGACCGTTCCAAAAAGCGCCTCGGTCAGGGAATACCGCCGTGCAAGCGGACTTGAAGCGCTGTTTGCCCACCTGTATCTGTCTGGAAATCCGGAGCGTATGTCTGAGTTGTATAAAATCGCATTTAACGCGGGAACCGGAGATGCCGATGAAAAAAATTAAAGTAATGTCTGTATTCGGGACGCGTCCCGAAGCCACAAAAATGTGTCCGCTGGTGCTGGAACTGAATAAGCGCCCGGATATCCTGAGCCTGGTCTGCCTGACCGGTCAACACCGTGAAATGCTTGATTCGGTTATGGATATATTCGGTATAAAGGCCGATTACGATCTGAATGTCATGAAGCCGGGTCAGACGCTGTATACAGTCACCGCCGATGTGCTGAACGGTCTGAAGGATGTTTACGAAGATGCAAAACCCGATCTGGTTCTCGTCCACGGTGATACGACCACTTCTTTTGCAGCCGCACTCGCGGCTTTTTACGCAAAAATCCCTGTCGGGCACGTTGAAGCGGGACTGCGCACCAATGACAGGTGGTCGCCTTTCCCGGAGGAAATGAATCGCTGCATGACGGGACGGATCGCCTCCCTGCACTTTGCCCCGACGGAAAACAATGTGCGGAACCTCAACCGCGAAGGTATTTTCAACGGTATTTTCGTCACGGGGAACACCGGACTCGACGCTTTCAAATACACCGTCCGCGACGATTATGTATACAGGGACAAAACGCTGAAATCCCTTGACCTCAGCCGAGGACGTTATATTTTAATGACGGCGCACCGCCGTGAAAATCTTAACGGAGGGATCGCGTCGATCTGCCGTGCGGTTCGTCGTCTTGCGGATCAGTTTGAAGACATACGCGTCATTTATCCGGTTCACCTGAATCCCGCGGTCAGAAACATCGTTTTCCCCATACTCGGCGGTCATCCCGGGATATATTTATGCGAACCTTTCGAAGTGACGGATATGCACAATCTGATGCGCCGCACGTACCTTTGCATGACCGATTCCGGCGGATTGCAGGAGGAGGCACCTGTGTTTGACCTGCCTGTTTTGGTGATGCGCACCGAAACGGAACGTCCCGAAGCTGCGGAGGCGGGAACGGTTAAAGTCATCGGTGTTGAGGAAGAGGCTGTTTACCGGGAGGCTGCCCGTCTGTTATGCGATAAAACGGAATATATGCGCATGGCATCCGCTGTCAACCCTTACGGTGACGGAAATGCGTCTTCACGTATAGCCGATGCGATATCGTCTGAGTTTTCGGCGATTCATTGAATCAAAAATCTGGGACATGACCGGCGTTTGTCTCACGGAAATTTTAAAGCCGGAGAAACGGAGTTTATATGTACTATATCGGTATTGATCTCGGCGGAACGAATATTGCCGTCGGAATAGTAAGCGAGGATTACAAAATTATCGCAAAAGGGAGTGTTCCTACCCTTGCCGACCGTGAACCCGCCCTTATTGTCGACGACATGGCGAAACTGTGCGGCGACCTCGTCAAAGAGGCGGGTCTGACTTTTAAGGACATCGGATATGCCGGTATCGCTTCTCCCGGAACCTGCAACAGCGATCTCGGAGTTGTTTTATATGCGAACAATCTTCCTTTCTTTCATTTCCCCATAGCCGATATGCTGAAGGCGCGCATTCCCGTAGAGAATGTTTATATAGAAAACGACGCCAACGCCGCAGCCAAAGGCGAAGCTGTCGCCGGCGCTGCAAAAGGATCCAAAACATCTGTATTTATAACGCTCGGAACCGGCGTCGGCGGCGGGATCGTCATCGACGGAAAGGTTTATGCCGGTTTTAATTTCGCCGGCGCCGAACTCGGTCACATGGTGATCGTTTATAACGGACGCCGCTGTTCCTGCGGAAGACTCGGCTGCTGGGAATCATACAGTTCGGCGACCGGTCTCATCGCAATGACAAAAGACAAACTGCTTGCGACCGCTCCCGGCGATACCGTCATGTGGCAGATGGTTGGCAATTCCATCGATAAAATAAGCGGTAAAACCGCATTCGCCGCAGCCCGCAAAGGCGACAGGGCTGGTCAGGATGTTGTTGATATGTATATCGCATATCTTGCCTGCGGCATTACGAATATAATCAATATCTTCCAGCCTGAAATTCTTTCGATAGGCGGCGGGATCTCAAACGAACGCGATTATCTGCTTCAGCCCTTACTCAAACTCGTCAGAAACGATGAATACGGTTCTGCTACGGAACGTCCGAGGACCGAAATAAAAATCGCGGAACTCGGCAACGACGCCGGCATCATAGGCGCCGCGCTGCTCAGAAAATGATCGTAAAAAAGGCTGAAACAATACGCCGCGGCGTATTGTTTCAGCCTTTTTTTTTGCATTTATGTTCTGACGTCTGCGGCGCATTGCTGATGTATGGCGTCAAAATAGCGGTTTTTCTGCCTTCTGAGTCCCGTGCACAATGCTGCCCATGCTTTTTCCGGATGTGCGCAGCGGTAATCGTTCGATTCACCGCCGCGGAAACTCCACCCGATGATCGTTCGGGCGCCGGCGTCGTAGGCCGCGTCACAGGCGAGTATGATCTCGTCTTCGCGCCCTGCAGGCGCTCCGAATGCCTGTATCCAGATGTTGTGGTCTTTTCGGTGCTGCCCGCAGAAATCGATGTTCTTTTTCGTGCGTTCGTAAACATAGCCGTATACATCCGTTCCCGAGGCCGAACCGTACCAGTAAGGATCGCATCCGATGTTCGCGAGTTCGCCGATGCCGCCGATGTGGTCAAGGTTGTCAAGGCTGATACCGTGCAGGGGATTGAACATGACGCACACGGTATTGACAAGACCGAGCGAGGAGGCATACGCTGTTATGCGGCGGAAATAATTCTCTACCGTCAGAGTGCGGAATTCGGTGACCTCCTCGGTCAGCGTTACAGGCATGGTCTTGTTGTAGCGTTCTTCAAACAGGCTGCGGCAAACCGGGCAGGCGCAGGCATAGACCGATGCGTCGCAGGGAATATAGGGTTCGTCCCAGAAGATCGTTTTCCCTCCGGCCTCGCGTACCATATCCAGCCATTGGAAAGTAAACGCCAGGAATGCCTCGTTGTTGTAGCATGCTTTGATCGGCTGGGGAGTATTGTCGGAATTGACCATGCGCGCTTCCGGATGATATGCGAGAAAATGAGCTTTGTCACCCGGCCCGCCCTCTATTCCCCAGTTGTCGACCCATGTTTCAAGCCCGAGTTGTTCCGACGCCGACAGGATATCCTTCATGACGTTTCTGTGCCGTTCCATATCATTATGGGTAAACATATGCACGACAAGATTCATATCCTGCTTCACAAGCTCGCGCATGTCCTCCTCGGCATGGCGCAGTATGCGGTTGCTGTGGTAAGCGACGCCCGTTTTAAACGGTTTTAATAATGCCATAATAAATCCCTTTCTATGATCGTATTTTTTCTGTTATGGCGGTAAATCGCCGGATCTGTCATCTTCTAAGGTATGCGTTCAGCTTCGTTTCGGCTTTGTATATGATTTTCGCTTTAATTTCTTCGGCTTCGGCATCGGTCAGCGTTCGGTCCGCTGCGCGCAGCGTCAGGCTGAAGGCCATGCTCTTCTTGCCTTCGGGAAGCTGGGAACCCCGGTAAACATCAAAAATTCCGACGGATTCCGTCAGTTCTCCTCCGGCTTCGGTCATGGTCCGGATAAATTCCCCTGCTTCGCGTTCTTCATCGCAGACAAACGCAAGGTCACGCGTAATAGCGGGATATTTCGGAAGGGGTGTATATTTTTTTGTAAAATCCGCGCATGCATAAATGATTTCGGTATTGAGCGTCGCGGCGTAAACCGTTTGGCTGAAACCGTAATTTCCGGCCGTTTCCGGATGCAGTTCGCCGAATACTCCGAGGATTCTGCCGTCCGGGGTGCTGACTTCGGCGCAGCGGCCCGGATGATAGGTGGGATTCTCTTTGCAGGCGGTGAAAATACCGGTGATATGCGCGTCCTCGAGGATTGCTTCGATGATTCCTTTCATGCGGTAGAAATCACCGCCGTAGAATGCCATGGCGGTTTCGAGGGGTTCGGCAGGCAGGCCGGTTCCGCCCGAAGGCAGGTAAACGGCAGCTGTTTCATACAGCCCGGCGTTTTCAGCCCCGTAGTTGTTGTTGCGGGCAAGCGATTCCAGCACCGAAGGCAGCAGCGCGGTGCGCATAACGGCGGTATCCTCACCCAAAGGATTTCGTATGGCCAGCGAAACACGGCGCGGATCTTCTTTTGCAATTCTGATTTTATCGTAATACTTCGATGAAATAAACGAAAACATGTAGCATTCGCTTAAACCCAGCGTACAAAGGAGGTTGTTCAGACGCTGCCTGAATGCCTGACGGGGTGCAAACTGCCCTGTTTTGACCGCTCCGCGGAACCGTGTCGCTTCGATGGTGTCATAGCCTTCGATACGTATGATTTCCTCCGCCAGATCGGCGCGGCATTCGACGTCGGCGCGGAAAGACGGTATTATGACGGTATCGCCTTCGATTTCAAAGTCAAGTGAACGCAGAATTTCTTTCATCCGCCCGTTACCGGTCTCAACGCCTGTAAGGCTGTTGATGCGTTCGGTCTCGAGAGGAAGACGGGTTACAGGGCGTTTGTTTTTATATACATCCGTCACGCCGTCCACCACTTCGCCGGCGCCGAGAAACTCGACAAGTTCGCAGGCGCGGTCCACCGCTGCCGCCGTCATTTCCGCGTCAAGGCCTTTTTCGAACCTTCCCGAGCTTTCTGTTCTCATACCGAGCAGCCGGGAGGTGATGCGTACCGAACTCCCTTTAAAATTCGCAGATTCGAATACCACGGTATCCGTGGAATCTTTTATTTCGCTGTTCGCTCCGCCCATGACTCCGGCGAGTGCGATCGCCTTTTTATCGTCTGCGATAACGAGCATTCCCGCCGACAGAATATGGTCGGTATCATCGAGCGACCGGAAATTCTCATCCGGGTAAGCTTCCCTTACGGTGATCTTTTTCCCTTCGATACAGGAATAATCGAAAGCGTGCATAGGCTGTCCGTATTCAAGCATGACATAGTTTGTTATATCGACGATGTTGTTGATCGGACGAACGCCTGCAGCATGCAGGCGCATCCTCATCCACAGCGGCGACGGTTCGATTTTTATGCCGCGTATAACGCGTGCCGTATATCTCGGACATAATTCGGCATTCAGGACGCTGACATCCAGATAATCTCCGATATCCCCGCCGGACCCCTTCACTTTCGGGGTATGATACCGGACCGGGCTGCCGTATGACGCGCCTGTTTCACGGGCAAGTCCGATGACCGAAAGGCAGTCGGGGCGATTCGGCGTTATTTCAAATTCGACAACGTTGTCACGCAGCGACAATACCTCGCATATATCGGCTCCGATTATCCGGTCGCAGTTTATATCCCTGTCGTGATTTAATATAAATATTCCGTCGTCGGATGCCCACGGAAATTCATGGGTCGTCAGACCGAGTTCGGATATCGAGCACAGCATGCCGTCCGACAATACGCCTCTGAGCATTCCCGCATTGATTTCGACGCCCCCGGGGAGTTTTGCAGGAGCTTTGGCAACGGGAACTACGGCTCCTTCAAATACGTTCTGCGCACCGGTGACGATCTGACGCGGCCTTTCCTCGCCGACATCCGCAGTGCAGACAAACAAATGGTCGGAGTCGGGATGTCTTTGTATGGATATGATCCTGCCTGCTGTGACATTTTCTATTTCATCTGCGGCATTGCTCCATCCCTCGACCTTTGAACCGGTCGAGGTCATACGGTCGCAGTATTTTTTTATATCGATTCGGCTGATGTCGATGAAATCATGCAGCCATTTCATGGGAAGATTCATTTGTCGTACCTCCTGTGTTATTTATAGATTAAAACTGTGATAAAAAACGTATGTCGTTTTCATACAGCAGGCGCATGTCGTCGATATTATAACGCCTCATCCCGATGCGCTCGATACCCATGCCGAATGCAAACCCCGTGTAGATCTCGGGGTCGATGCCGCAGTATCTAAGAACGTTCGGATGAACCATGCCGGAACCGAGGATTTCTATCCATCCTTCTCCCTTACAGACGCGGCAGCCCTTCCCTCCGCATACAAAACAGGAGACGTCGACTTCCGCGGACGGTTCCGTAAACGGAAAATGATGCGGTCTGAAACGGACTTTCGAATCGACGCCGAACATCTTCTGCGCAAATATCTCAAGGG
>CAZVPD010000096.1:0-15091 GCA_964628455.1 uncultured Lachnospiraceae bacterium | reverse complement strand
CTCCGTCCGTGCTTTTTAGCCAGACAGGCGTCATATATGGCTCCCAGCCGTTGGGATTAAGGCAGCGTGTACAGAAAAGCACGATCTCATTTTCCCGGACGGATACCGCTTTTTCGCAGGATACGGTGAACGATTCATTGTAAAAGGCGTTCAGGGCATACGGGAGTCTGACGGGTTCTCCCCAGGTCCGCGCCCCGTCCGCGCTGCGCCGGTATTCGATCCATCCAAAACCGTTGTGCCCGCGGTTCCGGTTTCCGGAACAGTCGGAATAAAAGCTCAGGACTTTTCCGGGTGAATACTCCGCAAGCGCGTGGGACAGATGTCCGGAACGGCGTTTTTCTTCGTGATTGACATACAGGACACCCGAGTTCGGTATATCCCCGGGCGTAATACGATACTTAACCATACTGATCCTCCGAAATCTTATTCCGCTGCGGTTTCCGGTTCATCGACACAGATTGTAAATTCTGATGAAACCAAAAACTTTTATACCCGGAACCTACTGAAATTATAATATTATTACTCGGGCGTGTCAATAAAAATAAAAAACATTCCTACCATTTAATGATAATCGTTCTATTCCAAGACCGATTCATACATATGATTTATTTCAGGGCTGCATTGTTTTCCGTTTCACCTGCAGTCAATCCTGTTTTTCTTTTCTGATCTCGCAATACAGACAATGACGGATTTTCCCGCGGTATTCAATCTCATCCGTCCGGCCGGTCAACATCATTCCGCACTTTTCCATGACCCTTCTGCTTGCCGCGTTGTCTTCGAAGAAGCAGGCCCTGACAACGGAATACCCCATTCTGAAAAGTTCCCGGATCACAGCCGATAACATTTCCGTCGCATACCCGCGGTTCTGCACGGCAGGATGGATCACATAACCGATCTCGATCGTTCTGCCGCATATTTCAACATCGTTAACAAAACCGATCAGTTTGCTGTCCAGATAGATCCCGTATTCAAAGTGCTCATCGGAGTGCGACAGAGCGAATATTTTGTCAAGCATCGCGGCGGCTTCTTCCCCGTCGGAAAAATCAGGGATCATATATGATTTTTTAATTTCCTCATCATATAGAAGAGCAAGCATATCCTCCGAATCATCCCTGCGATATGCATGCATAAGCAGCCGTTCTGTTTTAAGCTCGGGGCTCTTTTTAAGAATCGTTTTCTCAATCGCCATATACATACTCCGGATCAAACAATATTTTTTCCTTAACCGCTGTCTTAACATAAACACAGAGATGATATGCCGATAATTTTCATCTTCTGCGTGATATCAGAAAATGATTTCATCTTCAGTCCTGTATATACGAAGTCCGGTTACATGCGCCCCGCCTTCGGCAGCCGTATTAAGCCGGTTCACTTTCAGACCGGGCCTGTTGCAAATAAGCGTGCGCTGACCCGCTATCTCCGCGTCAATGATAACCGTGCCCATCTTGCGGCTCGGGCGCAGAAGTACCCGCAGCGTAAACGGAACCTTCATCACATCAACATGAGCTATACTGAAATTACGGCTGCCGTTATGTATATCCGTTCTTTCACCATACGGAAGCTTCTCATGAGCCGGCTTTATCGGAGACGAGAATCCGATCTCAAGGCCGGCGAACTGCGCACGCTCCGCCGCCGGATCAAGCTGAAGTTCGCATCCGCCGCTTTCGCCCGAAAAACGCAGAGCCGCTCTGCCCGTGCCGTCACCCGGATCGATATCCGCCTCTATGTAATAAGCAAAATCCGGATCCAGCCCGTCTTCCACCGGAACGGGCGCTCCCGCTTCGGGCGCCAGCTCGGGGAGCCATTTAGATCCGAGACGACCGTCGGGATATTGAATCAGTTCGCGGTGCACGATGACCGAACCCCAGCCTATGCCTCCCAGCCAGCCGGCGTATATCAGCCGTCCGTTCATATTCACCGCCATAGGGACGTTGAGCCCTTCGTAAACATCATACCCCATAGCCGCACTGTTCATATACTCCTCCGAGTCTTTTTCCGTGCGCCAATAATCGGTAAACCCTATGATGATGTATTTGTATCCGTTCAGCTCGAAAAACGAAGGACAATCGCCGTTGCCGAACATGGGCGGAGCGCCGCAGGGAGGAAATCCCTCACGAACCCGTTTCCACGGGCCGTCTATATCCGGAGACTGCCACACGCTTCCGCCCGTATACATCTCCAGTTTATCGCCGCGGTCATATATGCTCGGATTTTCAGCCCAGTGGAATTGTTTGCACGCTTCGGTAAAGTGTATACCGTCGCCGCTGACAGCGTAGTTGGCGCCGTTCGGGAATTTGCCTTCCGCAAAGATATCGGAATAACCGACGGAACGGGTCCCGCCGTTCTTTTTATACTGTCCGAGCAGATCCGGAGACGCAAGCAGGTCTTCATCGATCACACGGCCGGTATGATAACCGTAGGAAACGTAATATTTGTCCTTATAATAAAACATGACCCCCGTGCCGACAGACTGCCACGGCTTCGAGAGTTCGAAAACAGGACCCCAGTCGGTCCAGTTTATAAAATCGGATGTGGTGACGTGCTCGAAGTGATGCACTCCGCTGCCCCAGCGATTCCCGTGGTGATGGCTGTCGATAAGATACAGAACGTGATAAACCCCGTCACGGTAAAAGTTGACCACATCCCCCGCCCACGCGCTGTAGCCGTGCGGCGAGTAAAAGGCGAAACTTTTGTCGATCGTCCGCTCATACGGTTCGCATCGCAGAAGCCTGACATCCCCGGATATATCGGCATGTTCCAGCAGATCTTCGCCGACATAAGGACGGGCATCGTCCGGCACGGCAAGAATACCCATCGGGTAGTTCCGGTTGACCGGGTCTCCGTTCCAATACCAGCCTACGGTGAGTCCGTCATAAACGAGAACGATGTTGTTTTTCGATGCGTCGAATAAGGACAGCGGTACTCCGACGCGCATTTCTTTCCAGTCGGGGCGCATGGGATAAATAAAATCAAACCGGGCTTCAAGCACGGCGACTTTTCCGTTTTCATCCGCGTGACACAGATAGTGTTCGGTCTGCTCGTACCATGTCAGGTCTTCACGGGTAACAATCCGGGTATAGATCTTCAAGCCGCCCGGTATCTCAAAAAGCACGTCTCCGTTTCCGGCCGGAAGTTCCTTCAGCCTGAGCCTCAGAGCAAATCCTTTTTTTAGCCCACGCCCTTCGGCAGCGGGCACAAAGTTCAGCGAATCGAAAGAATAACGTTTTAATTTTTGCGTTATCATGTTCCTCGGCCTCCTTTTCCGGAAAACAGTTTATCATGCCCGGAAATCATTTTTCTCAAAAATACATCTGCTTCAGCCGGTTAATCTCACTGTCACATCCCCGGATTCATGTTCGTCTGCCGTGACGGGATGTGTCACAAGGGCGCCGTCGTCCTTATGTAAAACAACATTAAACGATGTCACGCGTTTCATGCCGGTATAACCGCCCTCACGGCGCCTTATGATCAGTTCCTCTCCTTCGAGTTCGATCCTTGTAAATGCAAATCCGCCTTTTTCGTAAGCTCGGGTTTCGCCGTCGTCCTCATACAGGGTAAAACATGCGTTTTTACCGGGGTACACATGGATATACAGGCGGTCCGGACTGCAGCCGCGCAGAGACTGTACCCAGTCCTGTGTCACTATGACAGAGCCGGCTTTTACAAAAAGGGCTCCGCCCCGATTTTCCGGCGGGATATAATCCATAACCGTTCCGCCGCCGTGTTTAATGCCGGTGAAATAATCGTACCAGTCGTCTTCCCCGGGAAGGATCAGGTGATCATCAAAAACCGACACTAAAAAGCTGTCGCCGAACATGTATTCATTCAAAGCATGATCGTATCGATCCGTATCGGGATATACCAGGCTGAGGGGGCGCAGCAACGGAAACGCGGTCTCGTAAGCGTTATGAGCGTTCGAATAGATATACGGAAACAACGACGAACGCAGCTGCGCATAATAACGATAAGCATCTTCGGTTTTTTCATCGAGATACCACGGATACAGCCAGTTTGCCCAACCCTGATGCTGCGTCCACGGAGCAAGGAAACCGAAGTGGATTTTCGTTATATCGTCAGCGGTCATATCGAACGACGCATTGGAATGACCGCACATCGCGAAGTTCATCAGCGAAACCAGAACATCCGGGGTACAGCCCGTATCACCGGCCCAGGTCGCAGCGTATTGCTGGATCCCGGCATAGGCGCCGCAGGTGTTTATCATTGCGCGCTTCCCCGTATAATCCTCATATCCCTCTTTCATTTGTCTGGCGTAAACCAGAGGGTAGATGTTCCTGACCTCGTCATCGGTATACCTCCCCGCCCATAACCGGTCGGGAAAAGGGATGACCTGCGAGCTTCCGTCCAGTTTAAACGCTTCCGCGCCGTTATCGACGAATTTCTTCAAGTGATCGAACCAGCACTCGCCCTTTTTTGTGACCTTATCCATCCGGATCCCCGAATCGAAATGGGAATCGCGGATCGCGGCGCCTGTGTTATCCTGTTTTTTATCGTCGAAAGTGTCGCTTTCCTCTTTCCAGAACAAATCATACGTTATACACAGCCACAGACTCAGCATATAGCCCATTTTATTCAGATTATAGATAAAAGACCAGCTTCCGTAATAACCGGCCGGCTGCCAGGAAGGAAAAGAAAACCTGCCGGGATCCCATTTTTTCTCCGTAGTATCGTCATAATGCACGGACATCCAGCTCGGTTCGAGTCCGAATATATCGCATGGGATTTTTCTCTCTTTAAAGCGCAGGGCGTCATCGAGCAGCGTCCGTGCATTCGCGTCCTCGTTCATTACAAATGTAAGTCCGTAGGCGCTTTTCGGAAGCATAGCGGGTCTTCCCGAAACCTCCGTATACAACTTTAACGCATCCCGCATATCGTCACCCGTAAACACAAAGAAATCAAGCGATCCGGCAGAGGAATATATATGCAGAATATCCGGTTCGCTCTGTCCCAGATCGAAAATATGCGCGTATGTGCAGTTTATCAGCAATCCCCACCCCCGAGAACTCATCACAAATGGAATCGGACCGTAAGAGCGGACATTCTCCTGTTTGATCAAAGCCGTGCGTCCGCGTTTCATAATGCACGAACGCGACTCGTCTCCGAGCCCGAAAAGCCGTTCGTTGCCGGAAAGCGCAACTTGTATATCAAAACCCGCGTTATCCTCACCGCAGCCGAGTTTAATTTCAAGCGTATATTTTTCCGCTGTAAGCGTGACGCAATCCCGGTTTTCATTGAAAGCATAAAGCGGAACAGAAGCCTCTTCATCAAAACCGGTATTTAATATTTTATATTTTGTCATCAGCGGCTCGCGCGGCGGTTTGTTTTTATACATCCGTATGCGGCAGATCCCGTTTTTAACGTATTTGATTTCCGTCATAATCATTTCTCCTCATCTTTCAATCATACCTGCATTGACGTTTATCTCCGTAAACACACTCACACGACAAATACATCGGCAAAGGCAGGATTTAACGCAATCTCTTTGCCGTTCACCAAAAAAACCGATCGTTTTTCACCGAAATTTGCAGCAATCAGATATCGTCTGCCGTCCCGGCCGGCAACGATCACCGCACGGCATAATTCCAAACGGGTATCGGCAGTTTCGGCTTCAACAGCGGCAGTTTCGGCAATACCGGCACCGGCAACAACAGCCACGCAAAAATCGAAAACGCATTCTCCTTTATGATAACGGCGCGGACTGAGCTGCAGGGTCGTGCATATTTCATCGCAGTGCAGCATTCCCCGTTCTTTATAAATGGTTTTTCTCAGGCCGATCTGGCGATAACCGGGCTTGTATACGGCCAAAGGATCACCGTAAACGGAAACGACGCCGAGACGACCATCCACACAGATGTATCTGCCGCTGCCGCCGACCGTATAATCGCGTTTGAAATCGTTAAAAACATCGTTGGGTATATTCAAATTGAATCCTTTTACGGAGTTCAGGGATACGGGCTTGACCGCTTCGGCATACTGCATCGTGACAACAGTCGCACCGTCCGGAAGCGCGGCGAAAGCAAGATGATTTATGATCGTCTTTTCGGAACTTGCCTGCTCCGCCAGCAAGCCGTCCGTTGCGGTCACATAACGTCCGCTCGTTATAAAACCGCCTTCAAACAACTTTTCATGATGCTCAAGCACGCTGTTATAATCCGTCGATCCGTCACCCGTAACCCAGCTTGTCATATTGTTTTTCCATTCGGCAAGCGAGCTGTCGTCCGGAGGGACACACATCCCCTGCGGCAGTTCGGCCGAACGCCATGTAAAGGAAGCGAACCGGCGGCTGTTTTTTACAAAGCAGGAGCCGTGATAGGAGTCATACCACGCATCAAGATCCTTTTTATAGGAAGGGTCGGGAGCATAATCGCCGCATCCGGCGGGTTCGGCGAATGATTTATATAAATAACGATAATAAGCGTTGAAAGAAACAGCGGCTGCGCGGTCGGATTCGAGCCGAGTGTAATATAAAAATGATTTTTCGCGAAAGAGTTCGCAGCGTTTTGATAAAAACGAGCCGTCGCCATTATAAGCAACCTCTTTGTTCAGCACATCGATCCATCCGGATTCGAGAGATACGGTATCCTCCCCCAGGGCATCGCTGACCAGAGCAAGGGAAGGAAGCAGATAATCCTGACAATAACAGTAACGGACACGCGTATCCCCTCCCCAGCGCAGCAGCCTTCCGTCGTCAAACGTTGCCGCGCGGACGAGCCGCCATACTTTTTCAAGATTGTGATAGAGGGCCGCCGGCGGATTTATTCCAAGTTCACGCAGTGTAAAATGCAGCATGGCGGCATTTGACATGGTAATAACGATATAACCTTCATTCAGATAGCCGTGATGATTCAGAGCGTATGTATCAAAGAAGTTCCCGCCGACAAACCATTCGCTCATAGGTTTTCCCGAGAAATATTCCGACGAGTATTTTTCCGACGGAACGGATATGGCGTTTAACATAAAGCTCAGGCCTTTTTCGATATAGCGCGCAGCGTTGGGGGTATCCGGATACATGACCGCGGTACGATATAAAACGGCACCGTTCCACATGTTGCTTTCGGGAACATTTTTTATCGGATCGGCTGTTACGGGATGGTTCCCGAGCAGCCAGTCCGATTCGGAAACAAGCATGTTTTTGAGCATCATTTCATCGGAGGGGTTAAAAAATTTACGTATTGCCTGAACCCCATGCATCATACGCTCAATTCCGAGTGAACTGATCCATGTATGGCCCCAGCGTATATCGTCACCGTCGGTCACATGATATTGTCCCGATTTATGCGACTCAAACGAATAACGCAGCATGGACAGCGCGGCATCAAGCATTTCCGGCCTGCCGCCCGGCATCACCGACACGACGGCAAAGGCTGCAAACGCCTTTTGATTGGTCTGTACCCCCCAGCCATCCGAACCGTCTCCGTAATACCGAAGGTCAGGCCGGTCCGGCGGTGTGACAAGATACCGGACAGATGCGGCAACCCAGCGGTCAAGAAGATTCATATAATCCGTTACGAGTTTGTCATTCATAAAAACAATCACCTCTTTGTCGTGATGCCGGATATCCCCGGTCCAGACATATATCCCGTTATTCTATTATATCAGATTCCATATAAAAAACATGCGGATTTCAAATATAAAACAGAATTTTTTCCGACATTTACAATATTCTGTCCGGTAAAACCATGCATATTACCGGCGGGAATCGAAGGAAGACAAGTGCGTGAAAACGGAGGGACAGACAGTCCTCAGCCTAAAAACACCCGGCATGGCGTGTATTGATGTAATGCGTATCGGTTCGGTTATGCGCCTTTTACGGGAGTTACGGAAAAATCATCCAAACCCGAACTTCAGACGGGTCCGATTGCCTCTTTCACCCTACATCCTTTTTTCACTATGTTTATCCATAACATTTTTTTCGGTGCCGCATATTTTTTGATCAACGGGTTCCCGGCAGATGTCAGCTTAAGTTTTTAAATCTTTGATCAGTCCGTCGCAGAAAGCCGCTACATCACTGCCGGTCACTTCGAGCACACCTTTTCCCAAAGCTGCACCTTCCTCAAAAAGACCGGCAATCCCAGAGAGCAGATCCGTCCCTTCGGTTAAATCAACGAAACCGACCTTAAAAAGATATTTTTGAATCTCTTTATAAACAATCCGATAATCCCGAGGGAGCGCTTTGATACGTGCCATGTGCGCCCGCCATTCCTTTTTACCTTTGAGAATATCCCGAATCCTCATTTCAACTCCTCTTTTCTTAATTTTTCAGCGATATTCTTCTTGAGCTGCGCACGCTGCCTGCCGCGCCAGGACTTTGCCCCCTCTTCACCGGTCAATGCAGAACAGAAACCTTTGATATCGTCACCTAAAACCTCTCCGACACTCTGCCCTTCTGCTGCTGATTCTTCAAGCAGACCGAGTACGCCGTCAAGAACCGGTATGACGCTGCGGCCGGTAAAATCCGATTGCAGCCAGAGATTCTCATTTATTTGTTCCCATGCTTCCCGATAATCAACAGGCAGTTTTTTTACCCGTAAATCAAAGGCTTTTATTTCCGAAGTTAAATCGCTGCCCGTCATTTTATCCCAGAAATTCATTGCTTTTTCTCCTTTAACCCGTTTATTTTCGATGACACAAAATCCCATTTCTCCCAGAATCGGCGAAGCTCCATGTTTCCCGCATCGTTAAGCGTGTAAAACTTACGCGGCGGTCCCATATCGGACGGCTTTTTTTCTATATTCACAAGATTATTTTTTTCAAGCCGTATCAGGATGGTGTAAACCGTTCCGTCAACTACATCCGTAAAACCGAGGCTATTCAACCGCCGAGTGATTTCGTAGCCGTAAGTTTCTCCGCGGTTTAAAATTTCAAGGACGCAGCCTTCAAGCACCCCTTTCAGCATTTCCGTCAGGTTTTCCAATATTATCACCCCTTACTATTCCGCAGGACTTGTATGTAGCGTTACTTACTACTGCTATATAGTAGCACATAATAGTGCGTTTGTCAATGTATTTTTTAAAAATTCATCAAAAAATCAGAGTTCGGCCCGATGCCGGAGATAAAAATAAAATCAGAAAAGACCGGGGAATTCAACTGCCTAACAAAGCAGAATGGAAAAGCTACGCGTCAAAATGCGTTGATCTAACAAACGAACAAACGGAAGAGCCTGCCGCAGACCTCTGCTGCAAAGGGACAGAACCCGCATTAAACACCGTCAGGCGGAATCATCAGAAGAAGGACTTTTATATCTTAAGATATATAAAAAATGTGGAAAAATACAATTTAATATTTGTTTTATATCTTGTGCAAACAAACGGCATTCAATATAATAAAAGAAGCGACAGGGGGAATTTATAAGTGTCGGCTTACTTTATATTGGCCGTCGCCGTCGTTTTAGCGGAAATGAACAATTATTTCTTACATAAATTCAATAACAGAAATATAAATAACTCCGGCGACGCCCTTCTTTTCAACAGTATGATTTCTTGTATATGGATCATCATATTGTTTTTATACAGTTTTTCATATACAGGAAAAATCTCAATACCGTCAGCCGGTGCCGTGTCATTCGGAATCCTATACGGTATAAATCTCAGTTGTTTTCTGTTTTTCAAAATGGAAGCCATGACGAACGGGCCTATTGCGATAACGACTTTGATCGCGTCATGCTCATTTGTGACGGCTACAATCTTTTCGGCAATTTATAATCGTGAGCCGGTCAGCGCCGTTCAATTTGCCGGTATCATTCTGATGATCATTTCATTTGTGATGTGTGTAAGTCCCAAAAGCGGCAGGATGGTACTCACTGCAAAATGGAAAATATTGTGTTTTGCATTTTTCCTAGCCGGAGATATTATCGGCATAATCAATAAACTGTTCAGAAGTTCAGCTTCAGGCAATGAAATCGACGGTATGATGTTAACCGCGTCGGTCATTTCCGCAATCCTGTTATTTTCTGCCAGCAGTATCATAAAAGGTTTTATAAAAGCTCCGCAGCCTAAAACATACAGAAGCGGTCTATTCTACATAGCAGCCTGCGGAGCGGTAAGCTGTGTGTATAGTCGTCTGAACGTGTATCTTGCGGGTGTTTTACCCGGGATCGTGCTGTTTCCGGTAAGTAATGGCTGTCTGATTTTTCTGTCATCACTCATCGGTACCGTATGTTTCGATGAAAAGTCCGAAAAAATTCAGATTGCAGGTATGATCACAGGTTTTGTATCCATCATCATGATAGGCTGTTTTTAACATATTATAACAAACAAGAGGGATGATCATGTCAAAAGAACTTCTCGAAATAAAAAAAGAAGGATTTTTTATCAATGATAAAAAATTTTATCTTGCATCGGGAGATATACACTACTTTCGTCTGCACCCTGAGGCATGGAAACGCCATTTTGCGCTTGCCGCAGACTTTGGTCTTACGGCTGTGCAAACATATGTACCGTGGAATCTGCACGAACCCGAAAAGGGGAAATATGATTTTGCAGGACGGCTCGATATATGCGCTTTCCTTGATGAAGCACAGGATTTCGGTTTAAAAATACTGCTCCGCCCTTCACCGTATCTATGCTCCGAATGTGATTTCGGAGGGCTTCCCGTATGGCTGTACCGCAACGGCGATATCGACATAAGATGCAGCGACCCATCCTATCTGTCGGATGTTTCGGATTATTACGATATTCTCATACCGAAAATTTTACCGTATCTGTCAACCAACGGAGGTCCCGTTATAATGGCCGCAGTAGAAAATGAATACGCCGGTTCAGGCTATGACATGAACTACATGAGATTCCTTGCCGATAAAATGAGATCACTCGGTGTTGATGTTCCGCTGTTCACTACCGACAACTCATTTCCGGCTTTACGGATGGGTTCTCTCGATGGAATGCTGGCGGGAGCAAATTTTCGCTCATCTCCTCAGAATCCCGACAAGTTTGCCGATATGCTTGAGAAAATACGCCCCCAGCATCCGTTTTTTGTCGGAGAATTCTGGTGCGGCCGTGAAGTAAGCTGGGGTGAACCCTACGGAAGACGTGACCCTGCGGAAACCGCCGAAGCATATGAAAAAGCACTTGCAAGAGGGTATGTCGATTTCTATATGTTTTCGGGAGGGACCAATTTCGGATTCTTTTCGGGAGCCGTGACAGCCCGTTCATTCATGGCCAGACCCGAAACGCCCGTCAGATATATCGCGCATGTCACATCGTATGACGAGGACGCTCTTGTAACGGAAAACGGTCTGCCTACAGAAAAATATTATCTGTGCCGTGAAAAGCTGGACGCCGCCGCAGGCAAAAAAATCAGGTATGAAAGAATACTTCCGTTTGAATATCACGCGCAAAGCCTTGTCATATGTCTTGACCGGGCTGCCGGATTGTTTGAAAATCTTGACGTACTGACTTCGAAATGTGTATCAAGCGCAGGTTTGAAAACAATGGAACAGTTAGGTCAGGCGTATGGATTCCTGCTCTACACCAATCAAATAAGCACCTATCCGGACTCACAGAGCAACCGCCTTATGCTGAACGGGGTTCATGACAGAGCGACCGTCTACAGCGACGAAAAATACATCGGAACGGTGATGCGCGACAGGGATGACGGAATCATAAATATCGAAATGGGTGATAAAGACATAAAACTCGATATACTCGTTGAAAACACGGGCCGTATCAACGGCGGAAAAGATCTTGACAAGGACAGGAAGGGTATCACAGGCTATGTACTTCTGAACAATGCCAAGCTGTATAACTGGACTGCAAGCTGCCTGCCTATGAAGGATATTTCGGGACTGCAATATACCGATCTTGACCCATATACCGAATTTACAAAATATCCGGCGTTTTTCAAAGGAAGCTTTGACGCCGAAGCCGGATGTGACACATTTATTGATATGCGCGGCTGGACCAGAGGATTTGTTGTTGTAAACGGTTTCAACATAGGCAGATTCTGGGATATCGGACCTCAGCTGTCATTGTATATTCCGGGCGGTCTGCTGCATGAAAAAGATAATACAATAGAAATATTCGATGTGGAACACAGCGGTACGGCTTCACAAATAAACTGTATGACCGAGGCTGTCTATATTGAAAATCAAATTTGACATACGCCTTTTTCAATGATAAACTATTGTTGAATAAAGGCGGTGTGATTTATGAAATATATAACTTTTTCGGATCTTTCCAACCTGGATTTAAATATAAACAATATAGTTATCATGAAACAGCGATATAAAGACGGAGAGATCTTCGATTTTACCAATAAACCGAGGAGGAATGACGTCATTCAATATTTTAGTGAAGGAAATATTGAATTTATAACACCGGATGAAAAATCCTATTTTATAAACTGCGACAGTGTAATCGCAGCGGCAAGGGGAAGCCGCTATAAAGCAGTTATCCATACCGAAAACACAGAGGCCCACGGATATACGATTTCATTTTCACTGAGCGACAGTGACGGAAACGAGGTCTGCTTTGAGCAGCTGCCGGTCGGGATCAATTACAAAAAGCGTCAGTATCTGCCTGATCTTATCAATGACGCATATGTGAGCTTCAACGCGCACGGAATGGGCATACTCCATACAAAGTCTGCTGTATACCGTATCATAAGCTATATTTCCGAGTGCCTCAGAAACAACGCCATCAGCCAAAAATACAGCGCCATACTTCCCGCTATATATGAGATCGAAGTTCATCCCGATAACAAAACAAACATAAGCACACTTGCGTCAATGTGCTACATGAGCGAAAATCAATTCAGAAACCATTTCAAGGAATATACCGGCGGAGATACTCCGGTTGAATACCGCAACCGTCTCAGAATCAGAAAAGCAGAATATATACTGCAGAAAGAAGATTACAGTATCGAATACCTTGCCAAAATAGCAGGCTTCTGCGATTCATGTTATTTCTGCCGTATGTTCAGAAAATACACCGGATATTCACCGAAAACAGCTAAAAATCACAGAAACTTTGTAAGATTTGAATAATTCCAAAAGGAATGATAAACATTATGAAAGATAAAATCCGTATCGGATTTGTAGGCTGCGGACAGTTCTGCCGGGCATTCGTCCCGTTGTTTAAAGCCCATCCCGCTGTCGAATTTACGGCATTGACCGATAAGTTTCCCGAACGCTGCAAACAATATGACGAAATGTTTCATGTCAACCGTATTTATGACTCTTTTGATGATATGATTGCATCAGATGATATAAATACCGTGGCGATTTTCTCACAGCGTGATACGCACGGCTGGATGGCAATTGATGCTCTCAAAGCCGGAAAGAATGTCTACAGCGCGGTACCTATGGCAATCGATATCAAAGATATACTTGAAATCGTCAAACTTGTGCGTGAGACAGGACTTACCTATTCTATGGGAGAAACCGGAATTTACCGTCCTGCCGCGATCTTCTGCCGTCAGAAATATGCAAGCGGTGAAATGGGCGAAATGGTTTACGCCGAAGCTCAGTATAATCATGATATGAAGCATCTGTATGATACATTCAAATATACGGAAGGGGATAAATGGCGTATGATGGCAGGTCTGCCGCCGTTTTATTACCCGACTCACTCGACTTCCATGGTACTTTCAGCCGCCGGAACGTATGCCAAAAAAGTGTCGGCATTCGGTTACATTGACAAACTTGATCCTGACATTTTCGGCACCGGCAAAAATTACTGGGATAATCCGTTTTCGAATTCATCTATGCTTTTACAACTTGCCAACGGCGCTATCGCGAGAATCAGCGAAAACCGGCGCATCGCATGGAATACGCCGCCCACCTATATTTCATGCTTCAATGCTACCAGGGCTTCATACGAATGTTCAATTTTTCAGCACAGTTATATAACAATGCCGGATAAGCAGGTGTTTTATGAAGATGTCAGCGATTTACTTAATCCCACAGAGCTGACAAGCCATAAAAATGATAAGGATTTCATGCAGAATGCCATCCGCGGTTCATGGAGCAGCGGTTCGGCTCCGATACAGCCGGCTGACCGTCTGCCGGAGGAACTGGCACTGCTCCCCACCAATCACGCCGGTACGCATAAGTTCATGGTGGATGATTTCTGTCAGGCTTACATGACAGATACATTATCCCCGACAAACGCGTGGCAGGCTGCCCGCTACAATCTGCCCGGACTGACGGCACATCTCAGCGCGACGGAGGGCGGAATATTGATGGACATACCCGACCCGGGTGATATTCCGGAAGGAAAACAAGTCCTTTCGGCCGACAGAACAGAGCAGGAGGCGTATAATTAAGTATGGCAAACCCTCAGTTATTTTTAAGAAAATCCAATATGAATGAACTGCCGCCGTTTGCACTTCCGGAGGGATTCACGCTTCATACTCATGCCGAAGGAAGTGAAGCCATATGGGAAGACATCATCGAACGTTCATTCGGCACACATTTTTCCTTTGACAAATGCATACGCGGCGGCGGAGGATACCGTCCCGAATATGTATTGTATATCAGCAGAAACGGAATTGACATTGCCACAGCCACGGCTGTCGAAAAAGACACATTTCCCGGAGAAGGATGGTTCAGAATGATCGGCACGGTACCGGAAGCACGCGGTTCAGGCGCGGGACGGCTTGTTATGACAGCGGCGCTTTATTCTCTCGCCGCAAGAGGTTTTAAGAGCACGGTATTATCCACAGACGATTTCAGACTTCCCGCAATTTCAATTTATCTGTCGCTTGGATTCGAGCCTTTGTATACCCACGAAAGCCATAATGAAAGATGGAAAAAAGTGTTTTCAGAACTCGAATATTATAAAAAACAAATCATATAAAACCCATACAATCCGGACATGCCGAAAATATCCGGTCTGTATGATTTTTATATTCCGCATAACGGAACGCCTGTATCCGCCGCTCCCGTAACTATCGGTTCCTCAGCGGAAAGGCTGCATGCAGACGAACGGGTAACAAATAAAGCCATACGTAAAATGATATGCTCCCTATATGGAAGACAATGAAAAACAAAAAACATTGTCAGCTATGAAGGGAGCATTATTATGTCGAGAAAGAAAAAGATAAATCCGGATGTAATCAAAATAATATCTGATTG
>CAZVPD010000095.1:0-15195 GCA_964628455.1 uncultured Lachnospiraceae bacterium | reverse complement strand
GTTTATAATGGCGTATGTAGGGCTCGAAACGGCAGCATCGGGGGTGAAGACCGATGCCAGACCGCGCACGAAAGCTGTTTTTCCGGCTCCCAGATCTCCGTATAAAGCAATGAAAGAGGGAAAGGTGCTGTCTTTATCCATCAGCCGTGCCAGCTGCCTGCCGGCATCCTCCGTTTCGCTTTCACCGCAGGAAACAAAATCGAAAATCGATTTCATTAAAATAAGCCGGAGATATTGCCGTCATCATCGATATCGATATTATAAGCGGCAGGTTTTTTCGGCAGGCCGGGCATGGTCATAACGGCGCCTGTCAGAACAACGATAAAACGCGCCCCCGCCGAAAGATGAAAATCTCTGACATTGATGCAATAATCGGACGGGCGTCCGATAAGAGAAGGATTGTCCGACAATGAATACTGTGTTTTGGCCATACAGACCGGGAAAGTCGAATATACCGGATCAATAGCCAGAATCGATTTAAGCGCCGATTCCGCAGTATCATCGTATTTGACTCCCGATGCTCCGTATATCTTCACGGCGATCGTTTCGATCTTTTCTTTAACCGACATTTCATCCGGATATAAATAACGGAAATCATTCTTCATATCACATGCCTTAACTGCTTTTTCAGCCAGTTCGATACCGCCTTCACCGCCTTTTGCAAACATCTCGGATACAGCCATTTCGACGCCTGCTTCAGCGCAGATGCTTTTGACCAGGTTGATTTCCTGCTCGGTATCCGTATCAAAACGGTTCAGCGCGACGACAACGGGAACCCCGAATTGCGCAATATTGGCCAGATGCGCTTCGAGATTGCATGCCCCTTTTCGAAGCGCGGTACAGTTTTCTTTTTTGAGCTGTTCTTTCGGTATACCGCCGTGGTATTTTAAAGCGCGTATGGTGGCTACGAGTACAACTGCCGAAGGCTTCATATCCGCCATACGGCATTTGATATCAAAGAATTTTTCCGCTCCGAGATCCGCGCCGAATCCCGCTTCGGTTATGGTATAATCGGCCGATTTAAGCGCTAACTTTGTAGCCCGGACGGAATTGCAGCCGTGTGCGATATTGGCAAACGGACCGCCGTGAATCAGTGCGGGGGTATTCTCCAGTGTCTGAACAAGATTCGGTTTCAATGCATCGCGGAGCAAAGCTGCCATGGAACCCTGAATATGAAGGTCGCGGGCAAATACGGGATCACCGTTTTTCGTATAAGCTATAAATATATCACCAAGCCGCTTTTTCAAATCGGATATCGATTTTGCAAGGCATAAAATTGCCATGACTTCACTTGCCACCGTGATCGTGAAATGGTCTTCTCGCGGAATACCGTCCGCCTTTGTACCCAATCCTATTATAATATTGCGAAGAGCCCTGTCATTGGTGTCGGTGACCCGATTAAAAAAAATACGCCGCTGGTCGATATTCAATTCGTTGCCCTGCTGTATATGGTTGTCGATTATCGCGCAAAGCAGATTGTTTGCCGCCGTAATGGCATGGAAATCACCCGTAAAATGAAGATTAATATCCTCCATCGGCAAAACCTGCGAATAACCCCCTCCTGCCGCTCCGCCTTTTACGCCGAAAACAGGTCCCAGAGATGGTTCTCGGAGCGCAATAACAGCCTTTTTACCGATTTTCTCCATAGCCTGACCAAGTCCCACGGTCGTTGTCGTTTTTCCTTCACCGGCCGGAGTAGGACTGATAGCGGTTACAAGAATCAATTTTCCGTCCGGTTTTTCGGCATTCCGGTTTATAAAATCATCGGTGATTTTCGCTTTATATTGACCGTATAATTCCGTTTCATTCTCTCTTATTCCGAGTCGGGATGCGATTTCGCTGACCGGAAGCAATTTTGCGCTCTGCGCGATATTGATATCGGATTTCATGCGGGAGACCTCCATATAAATATAAATAATCGTCAATAGTCTATTATAGCATAAGTCAATCCGAAATAACAATATTATTTAATAAAAATATGTTAAAAATATCTTTACAAAAACACCTCCGCGTGCTATAATAAAAAGGCTTGAGTGAGGTATTGTTTATCTCTTCTTCGGCCGCCCTTAGCTCAGCTGGATAGAGTACCGGATTCCGATTCCGATGGTCGCAGGTTCGAACCCTGTAGGGCGGGCCAAAAGAGCTGCAATTTTTTTGAAGATTGCAGCTCTTTTTTTCAATGCATTTTTGTTCTGTTACTTTACTCAGTCTGTGAATCATACGGACATAAAATATTATAAAATAAAAAAGCTGTCCGTTTATTCCGAAGTCATTCGGCAGCAGACAGCTGTTTTATGATCGATTATAATGCCGAATGTTTCAGAATTTCAACACAATCCTTGCAGACCAGTTTACCTTTGATATAGGTTACATTATCGCCGTTTCCGCAGAAAACACAAGCGGGTTCATATTTTTTTAAGATAATTTTATTATCGTCAACGAATATTTCCACACCGTCTCTGTCTTTGATATCCATCGTTTTTCTTATTTCGATCGGAATCACGATTCTGCCCAATTCATCAAGTTTTCTTACAATTCCAGTTGATTTCATATTATTTTCACCGTATAATAGTATTTATCATTATATATGATATAATTTAATCTTATCATAAAAAAAATCAAATGTCAATAATAATTATCAAAATTCCGTATAAATGCACTATATTATCACAAATATTATAATATATATAATATAATATAATTTAATATAATAAACATAAATGAATGATATTGCTTGACAAGACGGATTTTTAAGATGTATAATAAAATCACAGGCAGAAGAATTATGATGACCGATTAAAAAAGCAAAGACCGGCGTCTGTTCTCCGAAGACGACCGGATGAAAGTAAATCAGTAAATCCGGAAAAGGGGGTATAGTATCTGCGGTTTCGGACCGTAAAAAACGGATCGCAATAAAGAAGAGATCTATAAATAAAAATACGATCTTTTTCGGCAAAAAAGCGAATGATGTTGTTATCTAATAACATGAAAGAAAGGCGGTTGTTTGGTATGAAAAGAAAAAACGGGCTATCCGCATTTAAAATTTTTCTTGCGGCGATTATAATGCTTTCGTGTGCCGGGAGTTTCTATGTCCGGGCAGCGGAAATAAAACCGGATGTAATCGTAAGAAAAAGATTAAGCGTCACCTATCATGCGAATAACGGTACGGCAGAAACCGATCAAACCGTATATTATTTGCCGGGTGCTGAGGTGACAACAAAACCTGCCGACACATTCTCAAAACCGGCTTTGAAATTTTTCGCCGGCTGGAGTCTCACAGCCGACGGGAACCCCGAATATGAAGCCGGAGAAAAGTTTATCATGCCTTCCGAAAACATGGATTTATACGCGGTTTGGGTAGGAAGAGTTTTACCTAAACTGTTCAGCGTCACCTATCATGCCAACAACGGAACCTCGGAAGGGGACGTAGTTGCCGGCGGTTATCCGGCAGGGAACACCGTCACCGTGAAACAGGGAAGCATTTTTACGGCACCGGCTTTGAAAGTTTTTTCGGGCTGGAGCACGAGTGCGGACGGCGCGATAGAATATACCGCCGGTCAGACTTTTTCCATGCCGTCCAAAAATGTTGAATTGTTTGCCATATGGGCAAAAATACCGGCATCCAGAGTATTCAGCATAACGTATAAGGCAAATAACGGAACATCCGAAGCGGATATTACGGACGGGGGTAAAAACGCAGGTCAGTCTGTATCCGCAAGGCCGGGCGGAACTTTTTCGGCACCGGATGGCAAAGAATTCGCAGGCTGGAGTCTGACGGCGGACGGAGCCGTATTATATTACTCCGAAGAATCTTTTACGATGCCGCCTCATAACTTGTTGTTATATGCCGCATGGTCGGGAAAACCCGTTTTGAACCGGGGAGATCACAATGCTTATATGCAGGGTTATCCCGACGGAACATTCGGTCCTTTGCGCAATATGACCCGCGCGGAAGCTGTCGTCATGTTTTCAAGGTTATTGACCGAACAGATGGATCTCGGTTCGGAGTATGAATCAACCTTTACCGATGTCCTGCCGGATAAATGGTATGCAAATGCGATCGGATATATGCAGCAGCATGACATTTTATCGGATACCGAAGCGGTTTTTCGTCCCGATGAGCCGATAACACGTGCAGAATTTGCCGATCTGGCAGTCAGCTTTGAAAACCTGACTGCCGGTGCGGTCAATTCATTTTCGGATGTCCCATCGGATTACTGGGCGTATGACAGCATCAACTACGCTGTGGAAAGAGGATGGCTGAAAGGATATCCCGACGGAACATTCCGTCCCGATGATTATATCATAAGAGCCGAAGTTGTCACCGTGACAAACCGCGTCCTGGAACGATACGCCGATCTGATATATATCGAAGCTCATCCGGAGACGGTTAAGAATTACACCGACCTTGAAAAGAGTTACTGGGCATACGGGAATATCATTGAAGCATCCGTAGGTCATTTTTACACCAAAGTCGGGCTTGTCGAAACATGGACATATCTTAAATAAAAATCAACTGTGCCGCAAGGCACATCCGTACAAGTCACGAAAGTATGAATATTCGTGACTTGTATTGCTTTATGGAATAAAAAAAGAGAGTGTTTGTTTAAAATTACGATACGGAGTAAAAATCATGAGTGAACCGAATCTTATTCCATCACCGCAATATGTTGAATTTCAAAACCGCATGTTTAAAAGCGGCGGGTTTGCGCTATCCTTTGATCGGAATACAGTCACCAATCAGTCTGTCGAAAAACTTTTGCCTGCCGGAAACACCTTATGTTCTTTTATCCGATCTTCCGGCCGGGACCGGTTTGACCTGATGAATGAGGAATCCTATCTGATCGTCCTGGATACGGATGATATTAAAATATATGCTTCCTCCGGTGCCGGATGGCTTTACGGCGCCGTTACGCTGCTTCATATTTATCATCAATACGACGGCCTGCTTCCGGCGGGAAGAATCTATGATTATCCCGTTTGCCGTCACCGTGCGGTGCAGCTGACCTTTGCACAGGAGCACGTATCCTGCCGTCCGCGGTTTCTGGCCGACATGCTGACGGCACTGGCGAAATTAAAAATCAATGCCTGCTATCTGTATCTTGAAAGTTATATAAAACTTCCGTGTCTTGCCGATTTTACAGGAGAAGGAGCGATGACGCCCGAAGAAGCCCGTGCGCTCGTTGAAACGGGAAAACAACTGAATATAGAGGTCATACCCGCACTGAATCTGATGGGACATAACGGCGATTTGCTGCAGACGCAGCGATACAGACATCTTATGGAACCGGCTTCCGCAGATTCCGATATGAGGATAGAGGGAAGTGCCGCTTTATGTGCGACAAATCCCGAAGTCAGAGAACTGGCTGCCCGGATCATTTCCGAAACATGCGATATTTTCGATTCGGAAATCATTCATGTGGGAGGCGATGAGGTGGAGAACCTCGGAAAATGTCCGCTTTGCCATGGAAAGGATCCGCTGACTCTGTATGTGGACTATTTCGGATATATCAGCGATCTGCTTAAAGCTCGCGGCAGGCGAATGGGCATATGGGGTGACATACTGGTTCATTACGGTCTCCGTGATTTCAAAACAGAAGCAGATCGGGTCATCGAACGCTTAAAAGAAAATACGGTGATATTCGACTGGTGTTATGACGGCACCTCGCAGGATACACTCCGCTTTTTTACCGAAAAAGGATTTACCGTTGTCGCCTCCTCCGCCACAAACAGCTGTTATGCCGGTACGGTATGGTATGATCAGCGCGTGAGTCAGTTTTTATTTTTCGCGGATGCTGTTAGACACCATGTTTTCGGAGGTTTGATTACGGACTGGATAAACATGCTGTGCAATCATGCGGCGCAATATGAACTTCTGTTTGCGACCGGCGCTCAGTATCTCTGGAGCGGAACCCGAAAGGAAGATAAAACCGATCGGATTGACCGCAGGTTCAGCTTTCAGAAATACGGAATCGATTCGGATGTTCTGACAAACTGGTGGGCAATGACAGGTGATCCCGGCTGTGATGTACTCCGCCCTTTTACCGGAGAAAAAAACGGTTCATACCTTCGGCATTGCGTTTATTATACAGACAATCCGTTGTTTTTCTGGATTGCAAACGGGAAACTGCTTAGCCGTTGTTTTGATGAATACAGCGACGCGGTTGACCGTCTTGGTTCCTATTACCATGATATACTGGAACCGGAACTCAGGAAAAGCACCGATCCTTATGCCGTGACGGTTTTCCGCGCGCCGCTGATAATTCACAGGCAGCTGCAGGCCAATTATCGGATCATTTCCGCACTCTATGAAGTTTATGACAGGGCGGCACTTCTGCAGTTTTCGGACAGGAAGGGATTTTATGACGCACTGGATGAATGCGCCGCTCTGCTCGATTCATTTATACCTTTACTGCAACCTGCCGCGGAATATGCCGAAACCATGCACAGAATCTTCGGCACCGAAAAAGCGAGCGGTGTCCGCGTCCGCAGAATGCAGGAAAACACAAAATTCCTGGCGGATTATATACTTCATTTTAAAAACACGAAAAACCCTTTGCCTTCGCTGCCTCTTGTCCACACCATGGTCATGGAGAGGGCGGAAGCTGTTTTCTGGATAGACCGTGCACATGATTTCATCGGCGATACGGAATTTGTGCGTTATGCGGTTACCGCTCCCAGAAGTTTTTCTCATGTTTGGAGAAAAACTTTTAACGGAGCCGAATAAAAACAGATCATAAAAAAACAGGAGGATTATATCATGACGCGGTTTTATATCCTTGCGCTTATTCTTATTACCGTTGTTTTACCGGGCATAACATCCTGTTCGGATACGGCAGAAAAGACTATATCATCCGGGGAAGCAGAAACGGTTTCCGAAACCGCGCCGGCGGATACCGACAGTTATGAGTATGTCATAAATTCTTTCGGCTCAAGAGACTATGACGGATATCGGTTTACGATTCTCGACCGTTCTGCTGCATACGATTCCTATTGGTATACTTATGATGTTTTCAGCGAATCATTGAACGGCGAACCGATCAACGATGCCGTTTATGAAAGAAATACGGTTCTGGAAGAAATATATTCTATAAAAATAACGGAAATACAGGATAAGGCTCCTTATCTGACAGCACAAAAAACCATACTTGCGGGTGATGACGAATATGATTCCGTAACGGACGGTCTTTATCAGCTCGGAATTCTTTCGGGAGGCGGGTTGCTGACAGATTACAATACGATTCCCGATATCACGCTGACCCATATATGGTGGGACCGGGCCATGTGCGAAGAGCTTTCGGTCATGAATCGTATTTACTATGTTACGGGTGATATTTCGGTTATGGACAACGAAGGAACATGGTGCGTTCTTTTTAACAAAGACCTGGCCGAAGAATTTAAAACGGGTGACTTATATGCACTTGTAGATTCGGGGAAGTGGACGATTGACTGTATGTATGAAACGGCAAAAGCGACCGCTCTTGATCTGGACGGCGACGGCAAAATGACGATAGATGACCAGTGGGGACTTCTGACCGAAAGCTTTAATACATACGGATTCTGGGTCGGAGGAGGGAATAAAATCGCAGCTAAAGACGGAGAGGACAAACCCTTTATCACAATGTATAACGACCGCAGCGCTTCCGTGCTTGCCAAAATACTGGCTATGCAATTCGACAAAGGAACGACTTTTTCATCGTCCGGCGCACCCGATTACGCATCATTCAGTAAAGTATTTTCCGACGGGAAAGCTATGTTTCTCTACTGCTCGATGCTCATGATCACCAACTTCCGTGCAAGCGATACGTATTTCGGCATTCTGCCCGCCGCAAAATTCGATGAAAATCAAACAGGTTATTTCAATACATACAGCAACGGCAATCTAACTGCCTATTCGGTTCCGATCTCTTCCCCGGATACGGCTCGAACCGGTGTGATATTGGAAACAATGGCGGCCATATCCAGATATAAATTGACTCCGGCATATTATGACGTAAATTTAAAAGGTAAATTTCTGCGCGACACGGAGTCCGAAAAAATGATCGACCTGATTCTGGAAACACGTAATTACGATCTCGGTTCTGTTTTGAATCTGGGCGGTGCCATCAACGTGATTATAAATGCAGGCGCATCTTTTGATTTTGCTTCTGTATATGCCAAAATCGAAGATAAAATACTGTCTGATATGGAATCCTATATAGAATCTGTTCAAAAAAATTAAAAAAGATTTTATCTTATACCATTCAATCATTGACAAACCGATAAAAAAGGAATATAATAATAACAGCCAAAATAAACGGAATCCGATGTCTTTGTCAAGTATTCATTCATTGATATACTCGAAAAATATTCGGATGAGTTCCGTTTAATTGCGGGGACGGACTTTTCCGCGTATGTATTTAAATATTTGACGGAGTATTATAGGCAAAGCCGGTGCTTGGCATGACCATTTCAACTTCGCTTTCATCCGGCAGTTTATTATCATTGTATAATACCGCGGGTTTCAGGATTTCTCTGCCGAACCTTCTTCTCAGATATTCAACGGCCGTATCCAATACCTCCAGTCTTTCGGTTCTTTCGTTGTCTTCAAATAAAGATAATTGGCAGGATATTCTGTCGTCAACAAGATAGACAGCTCTCACTGCCACCGACCGGAGAGGATGAACCCATGTGTGTTTTCTTTCAAACAGCATAAATGCTTCCGATGCGAGAACAAACGGGCTTTGCGTGGGTATGGTGAATTTTTTTTGATACTCATGTCCGAAAAGTTTCGTGTCCCGGACATATACGGCAACACCCGCCGCGAATTTTTCGCATACGCGCAGCCTGTGTCCGATATCCTGCGTCAGTGAAAGCATAAACGGCCACACTTCACCGCTGTCTGTGAGGTCGGTCAGTGCGTTTGAACCGTGTCCGACAGATTTAACCGGAATCGAGAATCCGCTGTCGGTTACCGGAGAACTGTCAAGTCCGTTTGCGAAATTCCAAAGCATACTGCCCGTTATACCGAATTTATTTACAAGGAAGTCGGATGGCAGATTTGCCAGATCTCCGATTGTTTTAACAGCCATTTCGGATAATTTCTTTTTGGTGGAATATCCTACCCCGAGCATATCCGAAGCGGGAAGCATCCATACGGTATCGCGGAAATCATTACGTTCTATAACCGTAACGGCGTCGGGTTTTTTCATATCCGAACCGAGTTTTGCGAATATTTTATTAAAAGAAACACCTACCGATACGGTCAGGCCCAGTTCGGATTTTATTTTTTCTTTAATTTCAAATGCGATTTCAAAAGGTGTTTTTTTAAAATACGAAAGGCTTCCTGTTATATCGAGCCAGCATTCATCGGCTCCCATAGATTCTATCCTATCGGTATAACGGCTGTATATCGATCTTGCCAGTTTTGAATATTTCATATATAAGTCATAATGAGGAGGCTGTATGACCAGATTTGCGCACTTCTGCCGGGCTTCCCATACAGCTTCGCCTGTTTTAATCCCGAATGCTTTTGCGGGATAATTTTTGGCTAAAACAATACCTCTTCGTTTTTCAACAGAACCGCATACCGCAACCGGTTTTCCCCGAAGTTCGGGATTATGCAGGCATTCCACGCCGGCATAAAAGTTATTCATATCACAATGCAGAATCGCTCTGTCCGGCATATAAAAATTCCTTCTTTTTTAAATTTAAAACACTTGACAAAACGGTGCAATATAATTACAATAATAGTGTAAAGCAATTACACTATACTTAGTATATGCAAAAAATATGCACTTGTCAATAGAAATAATCAAACATGATGCATTATAAATGCATCATGATGGGGGAAATATGAAATTCGGTGAAAAAGTCAGGACACTCAGAATTCAAAAAAAAATAACGCAAATTGAACTCGCTCATCTGTCATCACTTGCCAAAAGAACCATCATAAACTACGAGACAGGTGCTTCTTATCCGAAACAAAGAGAAGTTTATAAAAAGCTCGCCGATATTTTCGGTGTTGAAGTAAATTATCTGCTGACTGAGGACGAGGAATTTATTCTTGCCGGAGAAGAAAAATACGGCCGTAAAGGGAGAAAGCAGGCTGAAAGGCTTGTTGACGATATTTCCAATCTTTTTGCCGGAGGCGATCTTTCGGATGATGACCTGGACGGTATTATGCATGCGATTCAGGAATCTTATTGGATAGCCAAAGAAAAAGCAAAAAAACACATGCCCAAAAAATATCTGAACAATTCGGATGAACCGGATGATCCTGATATTAAGGTATAAAAATTCGTTATGACAGAATCGGCCATATATACATAAAACAGCAGAAATTCGGAGAAATGAATGTCAACAGAATATATTGTCGGGAAGAGCAATGCCCTTGTAAAGCGGTGCGGAACCCGAGACCCTTATAAAATAGCAGCCATACTCGGTATAAACACACTCTTTGTCGACTATTTCAATCCGAAAGGACTTAAGGGTTTTTACAGGATAACTCTCGGAGAGCGTTTTATTTTTATCAACAATCATCTTCCGGAAAAAATGAAACGCATCGTCTGCACACACGAAATAGGCCACGATCTGCTCCACAGAGATGAGATCAAAGGAGGGGGGATCGCGGAATTCGAATTATACAATATGAAGAACCGCAGAGAATTCGAAGCAAATGTTGCGGCAGCCGTGATATCTCTTCCGGACGGTGAAATTCTCGAATTGATCAAAAGCGGATTTGACACCGAACAGATCGCACAAATAATGGACAGTGATATAAATCTGGTTTCCGTCAAGATAAATCAGCTGCTGCGTGAAGGACATCATATCAGGCGTGCAGACTACAGAAGCGACTTTTTAAAATAACCGGGAAGGAGAGATTGATTTTGACTGAACAGACAGCAAGATCCGCAAAAGTATATGTCGCTGTACTTGTCGAATACGATAAAACCGGAAATATGAAGCCGATAAGGCTCGTATGGGAAGACGGCGAAAAATTCGATATCGACCGTATTCTCGATGTCCGTCCGGCGGCAGCTATGAAAGCGGGAGGACAGGGCGACAGATACACCGTACGCATTCACGGTAAAGAAAGTTTTTTGTTCTTCGAGCATAATTCTGTCTGCGGCGGTTCCAATACGGGAAGATGGTTTGTTGAACGGCGTTAGGTATATTTCAACAAAAAAACACAGGGCATCGGGATTTTCTCCGTGTCCTGCGTTTTTTGATTTATTTATCACTGCCGGTCAGCTATTATGGAGATCACGGCAACGCGAACTTATCTCCCGTGTCCTCAATCCATTTTTTCAGTCTGTCATTCAATGATTTTCTCTTTCCGGCATATGCGGGATTATGAGCAACATTGACGAGTTCATACGGATCCCTGTTCAAGTCAAACATAAGCCATGCGACAGATTCAAAGCATACATATTTCCATCCGTCTCTCGTTACGACGCCGCGCCAGGGTTTGTCTACGCTGTCTCCGTGCCCTGTGGGTATTACAGATTGTATATAAGCAGAATCGGGTTCATCTCCATTCCTGTTTCCGAATCTGTAATGCGAATAATCCGTTCCCTTCATCCATTCGGGAACGTCGATTCCGCATAATTTCAATGCGGTCGGAGCAATATCGATATGATTGACCGGAGCCGTGCAGACACCGGTTTTTCTGCCGTCATAAAAAGCATGCTCACCGCTTATGATAAACGGAACTCTTATTGCTTCCTCATAAGGGCTTGTCTTTCTGAATTGTCCGTGAGAGCCGTGCATGTCTCCGTGATCGCTGAAAAAAAGTATATGCGTCTCAAAAGCGAGGTTATTGTCATACAGAGATTTTTGTATCCTGCCGATATTATAATCCAGGTTTTCGATCATAGCGTAATATCCCGCAAGTTCTTTTCTTGCTCTGGTTACGATATGGGATACGGGGGGAACGTTAGGCCTTAATTCTATGTGCTCCCCGTTGTGTGTTTTTCTGAATTCGCCCGGTGCGATATACGGATCATGCGGAGGCTGTACCGATAAAACGGCAAAAAAAGGTTTTTCGCGGTTTTTTCCTTTTTCATTCAAATAATTTATAAACAAATTTGTCAGCTCGTCGGTTTCATATCCGGGAAGCCTGAATTGAAAGGCGTTTTCTCCTTCTCCTCCGTGAACCATACAGTCCCACTGGCTGTTGTTGTTTTCGTAACCCGTCCATTTTTTAAATCCGCCCCTTCTTTCCGGTGGAACGATATGCAGCGCGGCTCTTCCTTCTCTTTCATTAAATCCGTCCAAATGCCATTTCCCGAAATAAGCCGTATCATAACCGGCGTCATTAAATACATTTGCTATGGTAAGCCGGTCCGGAGGAAGACGGTATTCATGTCCGGGAACACATTGATGGGGATACATACCTGTCAGAAGGGAACCCCTGTAAGGGCAGCAGAGGGGAGAACCGGAAACTGCGTTTGTAAAGTTCACGCCTGTATCCGCCAGATTGTCGATATTCGGTGTATTTACATTCGGGTCTCCGTTGCAGCTGAGTGCCTGAGAACGGTGCTGATCACCGAAAATCCAGATCATATTCGGCTTTCCCGGATGACTGATGATGTTCATAAAAGAGGATCCTCTGTCTTTCCGCAAAACCGCATGCTTTATTTAAAGAACGAAGCCAGCCACTCGGATGAAGGGCCGTCATATTCAGCTTCGGCAAGAAATTCCCGGCCGAGCTGGTTGCCCCAGCTGTACAGAATCACGGTTTTGCCTTTATAATCGCATAAATCGACATCGCTGTTATTATTATCCTCGGATTCTTTGATATATGTGATCTGCTCTTCCGTGAAAAGATTTTTATTTTGTATGTATTTGTCCTCGCTTCCGTCTCCATATTCAAAAATCGGACGAGGACAACGTTCGTAATGCTCAAGATCCCGGGTGCGTATTATAAAGGGCGCAAAGTTGTATTTCAGACCGGGCTGATTTTCAAGATATATGATATAAAAATAACCTTCGGACCAGCGGATCACGGGACATGCCGAATAAAATTCCTTTGTATAAACGTATTTGCAAGGGTCCAGCATCTGCCATTGCAACAAATTATCAGACACCGCATATACAACGGTAAAAGGAATTCCCGCTATTTCGGCAGGCTGACCGATCTCCAGCGCCATATAGTATTTGTCTCCGCACCGGCAGACCGAATTATTGAAGAACTGCCAGTTCTCCGGCTGGACAAGAGCGGTTGTTTTTTCCCAGTTTATCATATCATCGGACCGGTATAAATGAATGGTGTTATGACCAGCGGCAGTGCTGAAGCCGTTGACGGAGTAAACGTAGAGAATGCCGTTTTCGGTGAAGGCGCTGTGAAAGCACTGTCCTTCGGCAAAAACCGGTGAGATTTCACCCGTTTCCATATTGATGAAGCGTCCGCATGAGACATGTTCCGTATTGGAATAGTGTTCCGGTCTGTACCATTCGCAGCGCCACAGACTTCCTTTCCATACGACAGGCGTGGTTTCTACGATATCGATATCAAGAAGTCCTTTTTTTTTGAATTTGTTTTTTATCATAATATAATTTCCTCCGTAGTATATTTTTCGTAGCGGAAAGATTTCATCATAACCGGTTTTTTATTTTTTTTCGGACAGCCAATCTATGCATTTAAGGTATTCCGTTGCAAGTCTGCCGGTCATTAAATGAGGTTTTTCCAGTTTTTCAAGTATTGTATAAGCCTCCCGGATGTCCGGAGACACCTTCTCTCTGTATAAAAAAACATCATTGATCCTCGGCAGCATATATCCGCCGAGATATTTAAAAAGGTTGAAATTATCCGGAGATTCGGTGCCGAAAAGAAGACGTGTTGCGGCAACTCCGAAGGATTCATTGTCTCTATTTACGTTATGATTCCACAAACGGTCTCCGTAAAGAATGATCGAAACGGGAAGGGTCCGCTTGAAATGCGCTGTCGATTCAAAAGAACCCCATGCGCATGGTTCTCCGCCGAGAATCTGATGATCGTATTTTTCGTCATGTTCCGGTGTTTTAAAGGGAGTCCATACACGGATGGTGTCATCGCTGTTATTATAAAATTCAGCTTCTATATATGTTTCCGGATAATATGAATTCAACACCTCGAATCCTTCTTCAAGAAAGCGTTCCATGCTGCACCCCTCGACGGGACCCCGGTGTTCGGCGGCAACACGCCAGAAGTGTATCAGAATATCACGGGGCAGGTCGGGAGATTTTGAAATGTCGATGTTATCGTTCCACATCATCATTCTTTTCCCCAGACCCGATACGATTTTATATACTCTTCGGAGCATATAATAAAATATTTCGATGTAATCCGTTCGGTCGATGCCCTCGCGTTCGCACATTTCGCGGCAGCGGACACAGTCGTGCCAGGTCGGCCATGTATATTCGTCCTTTAAATCGAGCACCGAAATTTCATCGGTCCCGACATGCATGATTTTACCGGGAAACAATCCGGCTATTTCGGAATAAAGTTTCTCCAGCACTTCATATGTAAATTCATTGCCTGCGCACATGACAAAAGGACTTTGTTTTACATTTTCCGTTATACAGCCGAGTTCTTTGATATCAAGAATAAACTGCGTTGCATGAGCAGGGAATTCCGCTTCGGGTATGCATTCGATACCCAGGAAGGACGCAAAGGATACGATTTCCCGTATCTCGCTTTTTGCATATTGCCTGCCGAACGGACCGCCGAGGTTGGGAAGAACATCGGATTTTATCGCATAACCCGCGCCGTCCGAAAGATGAAGGTGCAGATAATTGTATTTGACCATGGCCATTCTGATCAGGATTTCTTTGATTGTCTGAACGGGGATAATCCCTCTTGCCGGATCTATCATGAAAGAACGCATTTGCGAATCGGGGAAGTCTTCGATATCGGCGACCGGCAGTGTATAACCGCTGTCCGATTTTTTCAGCAGCTGCGAAACGGAAGCGGCGGCGTTTCTCGCTCCGGCAAAACTGCGGTAATGAATGACCGCACGGCCGGAGCTCACATGAATTTCATAATAATCTCTTAAAAGAAGTCTTACATAGTCTATAGCATAAGGACGATCAGGATGTCGAGCAAGTTGAAGTTTTTGATATTCACTCAAATTATCTTCTTTGATTTCACTTAAATTTAAATAATGAATTTTGTTAATTTTTTCTGGTTCCATTATTTTGGGGATACCCTTTTTTAATCTTCCTAAATAGTCA
>CAZVPD010000094.1:14985-15349 GCA_964628455.1 uncultured Lachnospiraceae bacterium | reverse complement strand
CACAAAAGGAAATGATACCTTCTATAACCATCACAAATCCGAATAACCTTAATTATGCTACTAACGGAGGAGAAAATACAACTGATAAAGTATTCTTATTGAGTATCGATGAAGTGAATAAATACTTTTCATCAGTTAATGAAAGAACAGCTCAACTTACAGCTTATGCCAAATCAAAAGCCGCAAATATAAAATATATATGGTGGTGGTGGTTGAGGTCTCCCGGCAAACAAAATAATTACGCTGCTTCTGTCGACGAAAACGGAATTATTTGGGAAAAGGGTGGAGTTGTAAATTCTGGTAACCGCAATACTATCGAAATGAATAATTTCCCTCATTTTATCCGTCCTGTAATATGGATTGT
>CAZVPD010000094.1:0-14975 GCA_964628455.1 uncultured Lachnospiraceae bacterium | reverse complement strand
CCTTGGTTATTTTACAGAGAAGATAATATTCCGACTCAAGATTCCTATACTACCGCTAACGAAACCAATAACCGTGCTAACGATTCCTATACCACCGCTAACGATTCCTATACCATCGCTAACGATTTATCCGGTTGTATCAAAATTATAAGCCTTTGCCACATAAGAACGCTCATATCGATACATCGGGTATCGGTATGAGCGTTCTTATTTTTTTTCCGTAATTTATCTGTAATTAAAAAAATGCTTATCTGTAAAAAAACCCCTTATAACGAGCAGCGACAGTATCAATTTTACCATTTAAAAATTTCTCTATAATATTCTAACTTTTTTAAAGTATCGTATAAAACAGATTGTAATAAGCAAACCCATTCCGCCAAGACCGAGATTCATGGTGAATAACAAAATCAAAAAATTATTGATAAAATAACCTGTCAAACCGGTAAACATAACCGCAGCATTCATGATACAGGAAAATTTTAAAACTGCAGTCTCTTTTAGAAAGTCAAATGAAAAACCTAATGCCAAAGTGGTTAAACCATAAAACAGGGTCCAGCCAAGCATATTTATTCCGTTGATTGCGGAAATGCTGTAGCTTTGCGTAAATTGTATCAGTCCGTCAGTATTGCCCGCCTGGATCTGAAGTCGGGTGGAGGTCATTTGTACAAAGTAAGCAATACAAACACATATGCAAAATGCAACACAAAATGCTGTCGCTGCAGACGAATAAATCCTTTTGCTTTTTAAGGTGTATTCTCCGGCGCAAAGTGTCAGAACGAGAAACGCACATACATACAAGATCATGCACCCCATGCCGAGATATTTATACAAAATAACCGATGATGTTTCATAATATATATATTGCATTAATCCTGTCCATGAAAACGGTTCATTCACGAAAAGAATCAACACAAAACAAGCAGTGTATAGAAGCAGGGACAGCAGTGCGGTCCACGCCATTGCAAGCCCCAGCTTTTTCGTTGTTATATTCATTATAAAAATCCTTTCCATAATGTTTTTTATATAAATGCATTGAAAGGATTTCTTTATTCCAATTTTTGTAAATATAACTTTATACTGCAAAATCCCCCCGGTATACCGTTAACCGGCAGTGTTAAGGCAGGCAAAATAAGTGCCGTCAGGATAAGCAGAGATAAGTCAACACACGGAAACAACAACACCATAACAACAACTATTATACCAAGTATAGAGAAAACGATTTGTATTAGAGGTACTGTTACTGACCTGCTTAGCATAAAATCTCTGCACTCCTGTTTTTTATTGAAAGATAACCAATCCATGTGAATATTCTATATGGTCTAATTAATCATATCACAGGACTCACTCGAGATAAAGCGGAATATATGAAAAAAGCTCCATATTTCATACCGAATTATTTCATATACATATTTATCATAACCAAACATATATACGTTTGAATATTCCATATGATCGAACGGACGGATTACGGGTATAAACCATACATCGGATCCCGCCAGCCAAACAGGATTGTGCAGTATAAATCTGCCGGGTAAAGAAATTGTCATCGTCCACACGGATTATATCTTTTGTCCTTGTCAGGAAAAAGCAGTCAGTAAATGCCCGAATCCTGCAGTTTATACAATAACGCTTTACACAGGTTGAATTTTTCTTTCGGTATACGAAACAACCGAAGCATGGTATATTGATCATCCTTATTGACGGGCGGAAAACCCGCTTGATTTTCCGGTTGAACCGAAACTGACGGAAGCTGTTCTTCTCCGCCGATCCTGTCTTGCCGATAAAAAGACCGCCCGGACTTTATCCATACCGACGGCAATGCCGAGAGAATGATTCTCTTGTTTCCAAACCTTCGTATCTGTCCGGTCATCCTCATGCACTATCCGAAAATAAAGGGATAAACAGACTGATCTTTTTTTCTGCCGTCGATGATATCCGGTGCCTTTTGATGCAATGCCCTTCATATGCTTTTACGGTATTTAAAGCGGTGGTTAACGGAAAATACAAAGGCTGCATTCGGACGGTCTAGCTGTATTTGGTCATGATGTCAAAGAACTTTCTGAGTTCTCTCTATATTCAGCATTTACGATACGCTTCTCCCACACCGACACGTCCGAGATCGTAGAATCCGTCCCTTAGAAGTTCCTCTTTCAAAGCAAGTTTTATATTTCTTCCGGTTGCCTTGTCGAACACACCGAGAGACAACATATAATTTCCGCCCGATAAATCTCTCAGGTCAAGTGGAATTTCGTAGTCTTCACCGCAATCCGGTTTGAGTTTTCGCAGATCGATTCCTTCGGAAGCTATGATCTTTTCGCCGTTTGCACCGATCAGACATATTTTTACGTCAGTCTTCCAATAGGGACGTGCCCAGCCGTGATTTTCGATTCTGACTTTGATGATATTATGCGAGGTATTCTGAAGGGACGGCAGAACCGCAAACGGGACAAAGAACCAGTAACCGAGGCGATTTGCACAGTATTCAGTCAGATAAGGTTCACCCGCAAGCCAGTCGCGCGGATAGCCGTGGAATCCGGCAAAGGTCGCACGTGAATTTTTCAATGCTTCGATGACGGTAAATCCGCTGCGGAAGTGCGATTCGTAAACCGGCTTGATATAGGTATAATGCGCAAGTTCAATCGCATTCGGAGCACTGCTGCCAAGCCGTTCAAATGCCCATCTTGCGCGCATCGTGTCGTAGCCGCAGGACTGCGTATAGCCGTCGCAGCAGATCGAATCGTCCTGTACTCCGTAACCGCGCGCTTCGCAGTAGCGCAGCAGACGGTTCATTTCATCGTCGCCGTGAGCTATGCGTCCGACGATATGGTCATCGTTGCAAAGCAGGAAAGTGTCGGGAAAGAATTTTTCATGCATTGCAAAATGTTTCAATACAACATCGACCGGATATATCACACCGTCTCCGGTGACTGTGTGACCTTCACCCCACGTTCCGTAGGTACCGATATCGATCATTTCTATACGCGGGTCTCCGTTATATCGCTTGCCAAGTGCTTCAAGAAATAATCCGAGATGTTCCAGAAAGATCGGATCGCCGTAATCGGGCTGGAGCGCCGAACCGGGAACAGCAATGCATCTTGCCCCGCGTTCAAAGATATAACGCGGAGTTGCGTCCATATCCGGTGAGGATTCATATGTACAGACACGAAGTGAGAAAGCCATTCCTGCTTTTTCCCAGCGTTGCATAATATCATCAAGCGGTGAGAAATCATATACACCGGGTTCTTTCTCGATATCCGACCAGTCGAAACGAAGGTAAAGATGGTTGAGCGCAGGGAAATCCTTTGCCAGTGAATAATCGGTTTCATTTTTGTCGCGGTATGCTCCGTGGCGCATTCCGTTGTCAATATAATGCCAGAACCAGCCCTTGTGAGGATTGCGCAGGACGGTCTTATTGTCCTCGTATTTACGCAGATCGACAAATCCCTCGGTATATGTACGGTCGTCAAACGCACCGTGCATCGTCTGATCTTCCTGCGGCAGTGTCATCGGACATTCATTCGGATAAGGCATAAAAACCTCCTGATTCCTTATTATTTTTATTTTGATATTCAGTATAGCATTTTGTTCGATTCCCGGCAATAGTTTTTAATAATAATCTGCCCAATGCAAACAAAAATTCACCGGTAAAACAAAATCCAACCGAATAAATATGCGCTAATTCTGCAGCCGTGCCGGAACAGTCATCGTGCATCGCCTTTACATATAGAATCCGCCGGAACATGCAGGCTGTATATTATGATATTCGTTAATACCGTTGCAATATATAGAATGCTTTGTTATAATAAATCATTATAAGGATTCCGCATTTCTATATCTTTCACAACAGATCGGAGGTTTTCATGACAAACCTGTTTTTCGATGACCAGCGGTTATTCGCAAGAACCGGTACAGTGCGCACCTACGGTAAACCGGAGCTGATTGCCGATTCTTTTTTCGACGGCGGCGGCGGTTCGCCTTCGGGCGCGTTTCCTTTTGTGCTTCGAGACAAGAACGGTCTTTATACAATGTTTTACCAGACATTCACCCCCGAAGGGATATATCAGCTGGCAGCAATGAGTGAAGACGGGATCCATTTCAAACCCCGCAACACAGCCAGAGAAGCGGGAATCACAGATCCCAGTTTCGAAAATCAGTTTTTGCCTTTTATGAACGCGGAACTCGGTTTTATCATCGAGGACAGACCGGCGCCCCCGGAAAAACGGTTTCGCGCAGGTCTGGCAAGGTATCGGAACGAGAGACTGGCAATAGACGACATTATGTTTTCCTCCCCCGACAGTGTGCACTGGAACGCCGAACCGGGGATCTGGAATCCGAGGGGGACAGAGCCGGGCGCAGGATGCATGTGGTGCGAAGCCGCCGGGGGATACATCATCACCTCCCGTCCGGACTGGGGAATACGCCGCATCTGCACGCATTTTACACGTGATTTTTACGAGTTTACCGAACCCCGACTTGCCGTGCAGTGCGATTCCGCAGACAATTCCCTGGACGAGACCTACGGCATGCGGATCTTCGATTACAAGGGCTGGTATATCGGTATGCTGTGGCTTTATCATGTACCCGAAAGCGACACATGGAAATATCACGGCGGGACGTTAGACTGTCAGCTTGCTTATAGTTTTAACGGATATAACTGGCTGCGTTCATTGCGGAATCCTTTTATCGCGAACAAAGCCGATACCGTTACCGCAGGAATGGTCTTCCCCGGTTCGATACAGAACGCCGACGACGGAACAATTCTGATCTATGCCTCGGCGACCCCACATGAACACGGTTCTTTCAACCGTGAAGGTGCGTCGATCGTCGTATACAGACTGCGTGAGGACGGTTTCATCTGCCTCAGGGCAGAACGGGAAGCGCGGATCGTCAGCCGTCAGCTGCTCTGGAAGGAGGGCAGACTGATGGTCAACTGCGATACCGACGATATCGCGGTGGGGATACTCAACGCGGAATCAAAGCCTGTTGAAGGGTTCGGCTGTTCCGACTGCACCATGAGAAGAACAGACCCTGCCCATCTCACTCCTTCATTCGCCGGAGGTGATGTGACGGATTTCGCAGGTAAAGTCATCACGCTTGAGATACGATGGAAAGGGGGTTCCCTCTATTCCTTCTCAGGCGATTTTATCAATATGATGAACACCGAAGCGTGGCGTTTTCAGAAGTTCGGCATACTTCCCGACAACAGAGGTTTTTAATTTATTCAATAAAAGCAATAACCGGGTGTTTGATATCAAGTATGCAAGCCGGGCTGCGTTCATTTGCATTCAACAAAGCAACGATAGGAACTTCTTTGTATTTTCCGGAAGTGTTGTCTTATTATCAAATTATCAAAGAATACCGATTGTCAGCTTTCAAACTTATAACTCTTGAAATATACAAAAAAAGGAACAGATGAATATGAATCATGACAGAAAATCCTGGATCACAACCGCACATCAGGGATTTGTCGGCGGCAATTCGCTGATGCGTCCGAACACCCTGTCCGCTTTCCTTCTCGCAGCGGAAAAGGGTGCCGATATGATAGAAACCGACGCCCGTACCACCGGAGACGGCGTAGTTGTCTGCTGCCATGATCCGGTCGTCCGGGGTTTTGACGAACGGGATAATGCCGTCGACTATGTGATTTCCGAGACCGATTCCGCTGTCATCACGCGAATCATTCTGGCGCCCGACGATCCTGCCGGCATTCAGCGTGTCCCGACACTGGAGGAGACACTGCATCTCTGTTATTTTACCGGCATGCGCATCAACATCGATTTGAAGGAAAAGCTCATGAACGCCGAAATAATCGCACATCTGGCAGCCGCTATGGGTATGCGAGGAAGGACCGTTTATGCACCAAACGGTGCGGGTGCAGATTTGATGCTGAAAATCATGCGTATCGATCCCGAGGCGCATTTTATCGACCGGCCGGAAAACTTCACGGCGGAGGTTCTGAAAGATATACCCGCATATACCGCCCGCTGCTACGCATATACCTCCGATTTTTCAGACAAAAATATCGCGAAAATCCGTGAAAGCGGCTGCATGCTCGCGGCAATCAGCCTGAACCGGGACAAAGCCTCCGAAGCTTTCCGTCACCATCCCGATATGGCGGAATACCCCCATCCTTATGATTTTGCCGCCATCGAAAAATCCGTCCATGAAGAAGAAAGAAAAGATTTTTATTTGAAATCAACGAATCCTGCCTGATATGAGAGGACAAAATGAGTTTAAAATCATATACTTATCAGGGCTCTTCCCTCGGTACGACCCATCATCTGAAATATGAGCATATCGGAACAATCGAAGGCGGGCAGGACGGTGCGGTCTTCGATGAACACCTGTTTCGGTTTGACCACCTCGGCAGCTGCTCTGTATACAATACAAAGAACCTGCAACTGACCGGCAGATTTGTACTGAATAAAACCGATGTCTTCAGACCTCACAGCAATGCCGTCTGTTTCGGCGCGGAGTATTATGATAAAACAGACGAGTTTCCGCTGCTGTATACGAATATTTACAACAACTATGCGAATGACCGCGACCGGTTATTGGGCTGCTGCGGTGTATATCGAATCACCCGCAGCGGCACAACCTTTTCCGGAGAGCTTGTTCAGGTGATCCGCATCGGATTTACCGATGATCCGTTATGGAGATCTGACGGGGCGGAAGATGTCCGTCCGTTCGGCAATATGGTAACGGACACAGACACCGGCAGCTTCTACGTCTTCACTATGCGGGACAAAGAACAGACAACCCGCTATTTTCGTTTTGATCTTCCGAAGTTGTCCGACGGACAAATGAATATTGTTTATGGTGTAAATGTGGCAACGCTTGAAAAAGAGGATATCCGGGATTACTTTGACTGCGAATACTCCTGCTATCTGCAAGGCGCGTGTTATTACGGAGGTATGATTTACTCCACCGAAGGCTTTGACAATGACCGGCATCCTGGCAGAATCCGGATGATCGACCTTCAGGCAAAAAAGCAATATGCATCCATGAATATCCGCTCATACGGACTGCTGCGGGAACCCGAATTCATCCATGCTTTTCACGGCTTCTTCTGGTACGGAGACGCAATCGGCGGGTTGTACCGTTTCGATTTCGAATGATGACAGATGAACAGACAAATCCGTCAGACTGCATTAAACAAAGAATATAAATATTATGTATCTTTTTATACCATGTAGGATCAAGCGGTTGCCATGCAGTTCCGCAGTTACCGACCGATCAAAGAACACCCGTCAGCAGCTGACGGGTGATTTTTTTTTCGGGAACATAATCATCCGACATACATTTATTGATCAGGCTTTTCAGAACATAATCCACTGCAGGATCTGTGATATCTTTCCTGCTGTGATTCAGACTGCAGACCGTAACTTTTCCTTTTTCCAAAGCAAATGTGAAAACATATGCCATACGGTGAAGCTCAGTGCTGAAGCCGTAGATCAACGGCTGAACATCCAGCCCCAGTTCATCCAGATCGACGGCATCCGCCTGTTCCACCAGACCGAACAGATCCAGTTTCCAGGAACCATGATACGGTAACATACTGTTTGCAGGGTGATCCTCGATCTGACAGGAAATTTGTGCGTTGTTAGAGGCATTCAGATACCAGATCTTTCCCTGTTCCCACCAGGGAGACTTGAAGCTGTTATGTGCAGTCATATGTTTAAACATTCCGGGACGGGTCAGGAGCAGCATCGAACTGCCTCGTTCCACGGCTTCAAGCATACCTCCATACAGGCAGTCTGTAATGATCAGCTGTTCGGAACCTATGGGCTGCGGAATCGTAAAATGACGCACAGGAACCCCGGCCCCCTCCACAAGATGACGGCTTAGATAATGGATGTAAATTTCTTTATCGGAATGCAGCCGGACCTGCGGTACGGCAAACAGGCTCCATTTGTTTTCGATCCGAATATTTTCGCCTTCAAACGATGCCGACAGTGTATATTCCATCTCTCTGTCCGCATCCGGCAGACTGACTTCCCAGACCGCAGCTTCCATCGGTCCGTGCCCCGCAAACCGGCGCGCTTCCCGCAAACAGGCTCCCGTGGAAAGACGAAGCGTCAAAGTGCCCTCAAGCGGTTTGCCGGAACCGTATCGGGACAGGCAAATCTTTATCCGAACTTTTTCCCCGGCCCTGAAGACAACGCTCTCATGATCCCACAACAGCACACTTTGCCGGTTGAAAGAGGCAAACTCTTCCGCGGTGAAAGCCTTATCCTCATAGAATGCGTTGAGAATGCCCTGGGTCAGGTCATAAAAATCTGTCAGTGTCCAGACATGATAACCGCAGAAGTACGGTGACAGCCGTGCTTTTTCAATATTGAGCTTATGGCACAGTTTCTGAAGACTCAGAGAGTTCCGGTAGGCGATCTCATACCGCTCTTTCATCGCACCCGCGGCGATTTCCGTCATATGTTTGAGTTTTGAAGGTTTATATTCCGTATACCGGGTCAGTTCGCGTATATCATAGACTGTTGTATAATTCCCCATTTCATGCACGGTTTGCGGCTTGCCGCAATCATCCCGCATGAACATTCCGTTCAGTTCCCGATATGGCAGATAGTCTGTATATTCGGCCGGACAGATGCCGGCACAATCGAACGTTTCATCCACATCGCACGACATAAAGTTGCCGTCGGTAGATTGTACAGGACGGTAGGGGTCCAGTTCTTTGGCTTTCCGGTAAAGTTCGCTGCTGAAGGGATATCCCCATTCCATTTCATTGCCGCCGCACCATATCGCAATGCAGGGGTGTTTTCTGAAAGCACGGATCATTTCCTCCCATTGTTTCAGATAGAGAACAGAGTTTTCCGGTGTCAGCATTTCACGAGGAATATTGGCCAGAGCCAGTTCGGGCTGGACCAACATCCCGATTTCGTCTGCTGCATCCAGGAAAGCATCAAACGGCACATGGGAATGACAGCGGACTTCGTTGAAGCCGTAAGCTTTTGCCCGGCGCAGCCCGTAATAATAGAACGTCTTGTCCGCAGTGAACGGAAATCCCCCGGGAAAGACAAAATCATCTCCGTATCCCAACAGATAATAAGGATCACCGTTCAACCGGAATACACGTCCCCGCGTTTCCAGATGTTTGAATCCCGTGCGACAGTTCGTTTGATCCGATTTCCCACCGCAGGTCACATTGATTTTCACATCGTATAAAACCGGTGTTTCAGGACTCCAGAGTGAAAACAGGTGCAGCGGCTGTGCGTGACGGACCTGCTGTATTCCGGGAATCAGATCAGCCTTAAAATATCCGACGCAAATCGTCCCGGAAACATCGGAAACGGAATATTCAATGACCGCGCGTGTAAATTCAGCGCTTCGTATATCGAATAGAAATAACGCCGTATCCCCTTCTACGAGTGTGTAAAGTCCTTCCGCAGCCGTTCTTTCAGATAAACAAAGCGTTACACCCCGGAACAGCCCGTCAAAATGAAACGGCACCAGTTCAAACACGGAACCCAAGCCGAACAACTCGCCTTTGGGACGGCGTGAATCCACCCGGACTTCCACTACATTTTCACCTGCGCGGAGTTTCCCGGTTACATCGATTTCAAAAGGTGCCTGAAAGCCCCGGTGTTCTCCCGCGAATACGCGGTTCAGGTAGACCTCGGCAGAACGGAATGCGCCGGCAAAACAGATCAGTCCGACCATTTCCGCCTGTTGTCCGCTGATCATGAAGCGATGACGATATAATCCCGCTCCCTCATAATTCTCTAATCCCGGTGTTTCTCTCCAACTTCCGGGAACAACGACAGTATACGGACAACAGCATAGATTTACATCAGTTCCCTCAGTCAAGATAAAAAACTCCCAGAGACCGTTTAAAGAAAATTCAATCATTTAAACTCCTTACCGGTATTCCATATCAAGACAGATCAATCGCTTTTCAGAGATTTTCTGCCGTCCGGTGATTTATTTCGGTATTGCAGCATACTTTATATTCATCAAATAATCCTCAAAGGTGATTTCGGGATCGCAGAAAAAGCCTTTACATGATCGATGAATTGTGTGCCGGGTATTTGTTCCGCCAATCGCACGGTATCCGATTGTTTTATACATTATATCGCGGTAAAATTCGTAAATAAATGGATATACTGCAGCATGTCAGATATTCTATTGCTTCATAATGACTTCCGTTCGGATGGAACCTTGCATCAGACCAACGTCCAGAACTTCCGATGGAACGTCATAGACAACAATCAGAACGGTCTTGAACGCATCATCTGTAAAGTTAAGTCTCTCCTAACATTATGATTCAACCAGCGCCTCCGTGTATTTAAGCAGCGCCTTTTCATATTTGCCGCGGTTGGATTCAAGTTTGGAAACGATATCTTCATTCGCTTTGTTGAACAGCGGACGAATATCGTCAAGAACGCCTGGTTCCAAAGCGACGTCAAAAATGATATTGCCGAGAATCAAATCAAGCATCCTTTCGGAATCCTCATCCCGCATAAGCTTATTGGCGACGGTTGTGTTGAAATACGCGGGACGAACAAGCAGATAGGACTGATACAATAAATCCTCCATGATGTGTCCGGTACGGTCGGGATCGGTATTTGTCACAGGTACGGTCACCGCCGACGAATTTGTCTTATGGAAAAAAGAATAATAACTGTCCTGCTCTTCCGAAGATTTCGGCATAGGTAAAACACCGAAGTCTGTTTCCATACCGCGCAGCATGGTCGCCATTGTCAGCATTTCATTGTAAAATAAAACTCTGTTCTCCTGAAATGCGGTTTTCCGGATCTCGACCCCTTTCAGGATATCACCGTTGGCAATTGTGTCGCCGTTCAGAATGCTTTCGTTGGACGCTACCTCTCCGATATGCCGCTGCAGAAATGAGACAAATCCTTCGCTGTATGTTATATGCGGAACATCATCCTTGTCCTTTGTAATCAGACGGAAACCTCCGCCGTAAGTCATCGTAAAAACAGAAAAGGAGTTCAGTGCAAGTCCGTAACTGTCGTTTCCGTCGAGTATACCGTTGCCATCCAGGTCTGTGCCGACACTCGTGCAGTATTCGAGCATTGTATCGTATGTCCACTTTCCTGTATCGACAATACTGTAAAGGTTTGTGATTTCATATGCCTCCGCCATTTTTTTGTTGAAAAAAATAACCGGCGTTGATTCATAGGATGCTAAATTAATATCTCCGACAGCAAGAAAGCTTTTTTTCAGAATCGACGTTTCCGTTACGGAATTTTCAAGCCACCATGGTTTGGAAAAATCCATATAAGGAATTTTATTTATCTCCTGTAAATATCCCGACGCGGCAAAATTCATGGCGGACGCGATATTCGGCATGATTATATCATAGGCGTCTTCGTTTGCCGTCACCGCTTTTATAAAATCAGTATAATCAAACAAACCGTAAAATAATCCGCTGATACTGATATTATACTTGTCCGAAATAACGGAATTGTGCCTGTATACGGCATCATTGACGGGTTCCCCGTTTTCCTCTTCACTGTAAATTTCATGATACGCAGTCTCGTTTTTTTGAATATCGGTCGTATAAACACGAAATTCGTATCCGCTATAGTCGGCAGCGGGAATGTCCGGCGACAAGTTTTCGGAAACATCTGTATGCGCCGATGTTCCGCCTGCCGTCAAAACATCAGACTGCTGCAGTTCCGTGCCGGAAGAACAGGCTGTGCAGAGAAACAGTACGGCAAGTATAACAGCAAGAAATCGTTCCATATATCCTCCATGATCGTTTTATTTCATACACCGCCGCGATTGATGATTTTCTGCAGATAGGATCCCGGGGAAACAAGCCGCTGTGCAAGAATATCCTCTTCTGTTACCGAGGCCAGCAGGATTTCCCGCGCACCGAAACGTTCCCTGTCGTAAACGATATAGAGTCTTCCCTGTTGATCTTCGGTCATATCGGGATACGAGACTTCCTCCCGCGCGTCAAGGAGCAGTCCTTCGGACCAGGTTTTTCCGTCATCCTCCGAGAGCATCGCAGTCAGGTTGTTTCTGCCTGAGCCGACATCGATATTCTCCCTGTTTCGCACCCGGTAATTCCTGTGATTCACAAGCAGAAGCCTGCCGCTGTTTAATCTGCGGATATGGGAGCGGGAACACGGATTATCAATCCCGCTGAAACCGGTACCAAACCATGTATAACCCCGGTCATCGGAAAAAGACTGTCCGATCCCATGTCTGCCGCGAATCAACATCCATAACCGACCGTTTTGTTTTTCGACAACCATCGGTTCATCCGTACTGCGATCCGCATAGTCGGTATGACCGATCCGGACGAACGTCATCCCGTCGTCCTTCGAGCAGTATACATTTGAAAACCGCTCTTCCGGAAGATCATTCCATTCGGAATCCTCATCACACCAGATGGAGCAGGAGAGAAGCCACTCGCCTGTGGAAAGCCGCGTCGGTTTATTCATCATGACACCGTTTGCAATTCGACGCGGTTCGGTAAAATGCGGTTTTTCGGCGTCGGGATCATCACAGACAGCTGCCCAGACTCCGAGTCTGCCGTCTATATAGGTATAGCTTTGCGCATAGAACAGCCAGAGACGCCCAGAGGGATCGATCCAAAGGCAGGGGTCGAAGGTACGGCATATCGGTACCGGCGGTTCGATGATTATATACGGTTCGCCAAAATCCGTCTGTCCGGCATCGCATTTCAATACAATCACAAAATTACCGCTTTCTTCACCGTGCATTCCGCCGTAAAACGCAATAAAAAAACGTCCGCTGCCGGTATATTCGATCGCCGGTATACCTTGAAAAAGACGGTTTTTATTTGCAAAACGACAATCCGGGTCACTTCCGACGGGTTCATACAGAAAGTGTGCGGGGAGCAGTGCGTCATCTTTGTTTACGTTCATGATACCGAACCTGCTTTCTGATTATTTACTGTATATCCATGGTTTCCGTGTAGGCAGATTCCGCGTAATCCTCCAGCTGACCACGGTCATAAAGATACTGCAGCAACGTGTATCTTTCACGGAAGGTTCTGCCGCGCAGCACCCCTTCGGTGAAGAGCCTCTTGTCGGTGACAGCAAAAGGAAGGTGCAGTATTCTTTGCAGTTCACAGACATTTTCAAAAAAAGGAAGAAACCGCTCAACCAACGCCTTTATTTTATTGTCCGGAGATTCCGTGTGCAGTCTGCGGAACATGGATATTGCCGTGAATGTTGCCTCGCCGACTTCAATGCCGTGCAGATGATTCGGACGGTGATTTTCAAGATCCATAATTTCCCATGTTTGACCGATCATATGCTCCGTCCCGGCAGCCGAACGGGATGTTCCCGTATATGCGATGCCCAGGCCCGAATCAATCAATCCCTCAACAATGCTGCGTATGTCCTGCGGACACCGGCCGGGAAGATTTTTTGCCGCAAGGATACATCGCCCGGCTGCACCGAGTACATTATCGGCGACGGTTTCACAATAATATTCGCCTGTCATCAGCCGCGATAATTTCCAGTCGAGGATAGCGACATACTTTCCGATCATATCTCCGACACCTGCCTCCAAAAGAGGATACGGTGCCCGGGCGCAGATATTCAGATCGATGATGATATGCCTGGCAATGGTACAGTCATAGACGATCTTTCGGTTCTGTACGATCAGAGGCGCGACGACCGAAGCATAACCGTCCATGGAGGGCGCTGTTCCGCAAACACCGTATTCCAGTCCCAGCCGGTAACTGACCATGCGGCAGATATCGTTGACCGATCCGCTGCCGACAGCAAGAATATAATCAGGCAATGCCGAAAAATGTTCGATGTGATACTCAGCTTCCCTGATTCCCGCGCTGATCAGAACTTCTCCGACCGTTTCAGCCGTGGCTGTCGCCCCTGCGGGAAGGATACAGATGTGAGAGAGTATTCCGGCGGTCTCCAGAAGCATTTTTACGCGTTCACCGGCTGCCTTATACGTATTTTCATCTGCAACCATGTATATCTTTTTATATCCCGAAAGAATATCGGGAACTTTTTCTGTCGCATACTCGGATATTTCGATTTTCTTTACCGGCACCTTATGGTGTCCTTTTTGACAGGTACATTGAATTTCCATTCTGCTCCTCCTTACGGCTGCCGTCCGATGTAGCTGAGCAATCCGCCATCTACATACAGGATCTGTCCGTTGACATAATCCGACGCTTCGGATGCAAGAAAGATCGCCGGACCTATCAGATCCTCGGTCGTTCCCCAGCGCCCCGCAGGTGTCCGCGCTCGCAGGAATGCGTCAAACGGATGAAGCGTGCCATCGGGCTGAGGTTCGCGAAGAGGCTCCGTCTGCGGTGTTGCGATATAACCTGGGCCGATGCCGTTGCACTGGATATTATAACGCCCGAATTCACTCGTAATGTTCCGTGTCAGCATTTTCAGCCCTCCTTTGGCTGAAGCGTAAGCAGAAACGGTTTCCCTTCCGAGTTCACTCATCATGGAACATATATTGATGATCTTACCATGCCCGGCTTTGATCATAGACGGCAGCACCGCCTTTGCCATGATGAATGCACCGGTCAGATCAACATCAATGACCTTCCGGAAATCTTCGGCAGACATTTCACACATCGGAATACGTTTGATGATCCCCGCATTGTTGACAAGTATATCGACGGGCCCGATCCCGGCGGTTGTTTCGGCAACCGCCGCCTCATCGGTGACGTCACACACATATCCTTTTGCTTCGATTCCGCACTGCCGATAAGCATTCATTCCGCGTAACAGCAGAGGTTCGCTGATCTCGTTAAATATAATTTCCGCTCCCGCTTCCGCGTATCCTTTGGCAATGGCGAATCCGATACCATAAGAAGCACCTGTGATAAGCGCAGTCTTTCCCTTTAGTGAAAACATGACATATTTCCTTTATATTTATTTAAATTTCATTATAACACCGTTTATTTAAAAATAATATGATAGGCAGAATGTAAAATTAACTGCACCCCAGTAAAGATATACTGTTAGTATGCA
>CAZVPD010000093.1:7014-15445 GCA_964628455.1 uncultured Lachnospiraceae bacterium | reverse complement strand
TTCGACGGCACCCGGCACACGGAAAACGCCGACGGCAGCACCGAGGACGGAAACTGGCGCAAAGAGCTGAACATAAGCCCGGATATCCCGGTCCCGACCTTTTATCAGATCCCCTTCGGGCTGCTTGTCGGCGAAACATACCGGAATTTTATCGCGGCGGGCCGCATGATCAATGCGGACACCGGCGCTTTCGGAGCCCTGCGCGTCATGGTCAACCTGAATCAGCTGGGAGAAGCGGCCGGAACCGGCGCCTATCTGGCCCTGCACCGGAACCTCCCGATCCAAAAAACGGACGGCACTGAAGTCGTGAAACTGCTGCAGGCGGGGGGAAGCGCCTTATAGCCGGCGCTCCCCGCCAAAACGGCATAAAATATAAAAAGGGGTGATCCTGTGTATGATATTTATGCGATTCTCGATGACCTGAAGACGAAGCGCAGAAAAAAGATGATCCTCGATTCCGACACATACAATGAGGAGGATGACCAGTTCGCGGTCGCATACGCCATGCTGTCGCGGGATTCGGTCGATCTGCTCGCGCTTCAGGCGGAGCCCTTTCATAACGGAAACAGCAGCGGTCCGGAGGACGGCATGCTGAAGAGTGTTGCCGAACTGCGGAAAGTCGCCGGTCTTGCGGAGCCCGGCCATACGGTGCCGGTCTTCGAAGGATCGCGCCGTTTCCTGCCCGACAGCAGGACCCCCGTGCCCTCCGCCGCCGCCGATAACATCATAAGGCTGGCCTCCCGCTCCGACGAACGCATCTATCTCGTGTGCATCGGCGCGCTGACCAACGCCGCGTCGGCGATCCTAAAGGAACCCGGGATCAGGGAAAAGCTGGTCGTCGTTTTTCTCGGCTCCCACGCGGAGTATGCCCATGAAAAAAACGAATTCAATATGGCTCAGGATGTCGCGGCGGCTCAGGCCGTGTTTGACTCGGGAGTCCCGCTGCTTCTGATCCCGGCGATGGGGGGCACGCTCGACCTGCGCGTCTCGCAGCCGGAACTCGACGCCTGGCTGGACGGCAAAAACGCGCTTTGCGATTACCTCGTCGGCCTCATCCGCGAACGCTGCCGCCTCGGGATCGGCGAAACCAAAATACTGTGGGATATAGGGGGCGTCGCGGCGGTCGCGCTGCCCGGCAGCATGCGGCTTGCGGTCTCGCCGACCCCCGTCGTCACGCAGGAGACGTACTGCGTCTACAGGCAGGACCGCCACCCGATGATCCTCGCAAGCTTTCTCGACAGGGACGCCATTTTCGGGGACCTGTTCGCCAGACTCGCCGGCAGACCGTCCGGCGTCTGAAACAAAAAGCCGGTGCGGATCGTTTACTCCGCGCCGGTCAGCTCATAGGCCGTGTAGGCCCTGTCGGGGGTGTATCCCAGCTTCCGCGCGAGGGCGACCGAACGCAGGTCGTGCGCGTCCCAGCCCGGATAGATTGTCCTCTTCAGGCATTCCAGAATCAGCAGGGCTCCGCACGCGGTCGCGAGTCCCCGCCGCCTGTATTCCGGCTTCGTGTCGATCTCTATATCGATGCCGCCGTCGTAAACCGCGTAGGGTGAAGCGCCCGAAACGGGCGCTCCCCTGTGCAGAACGGCCGTCCCGACGGCCCTTTTTTTATAGTCGTCGTAATTTTCGAAACGGGAGCACAGGTCGGCAGACCACTTCTCCCCGAGCAGCGCGTTGTATATGCCCTCATCGATCATGCGCAGCTCGTAATCCGGACCGGGCACGCGGCAGAACGACGCCAGTTTCTCCCTGTCAAAGACATCCGGTTCTTTTTTGATGGCATAACGCAGGAATCTGCGGACCCGGCTGCCGTAAAAGCTCTCGGTCAGGCTTTCCCAGCCCGCGTCCATCGGGACCAGATAGCAGGGACCGCTTATCCCTTCAAACAGCGCCGGGTCCGGCTTTCCCGCAAAGAAGCATAAATCGCCCGAGACGATGGCGGCCGATTCCGGTTCATCGCCGTACGCGGTCATCTCCCCCATATGCCCCTGCAGGCAGGACAGGATCAGCGCGTCATCCCAGCCGTCAAACAGCGCGGCCGCTTTTTTGAAATTCATGTTACCCCTCCCTTCACGCATCGGCGCGGGCTTTTCGCCCGCCCGGCTTATTTGATTATACCGCGCCGGTCCGTTCCTGTCAATCCCAGCGCGGATTCCGGGGTCTCCCGTTTTCTCATGCGAAAGCGGGCAGCTGCCGAATATTATGAACTTTTTGTTAATTCTGATGCAATTTAACCAAATAATTTACATATCCTCTCCCTTGTGCTATATTGGTCCTGTAAAGCGCGGATACGGCCGCGAAGAGGAGAAGAGGGGGAGATACTATTGAACCACGGGGGAAACATACCGGACGGATTTTCTCCGGATCCGGCACGAAAACCTTTTTACGTCTATTTCATTCCGACCGCACACCATGACCTCGGCTATACGCACAGCATAGACGAGCTGCTGCGCGTTTACTGCGGGTACTATGACGACGTGCTTGATTTCTGCGGCAGGACAGCCGGATATCCGTATGAAGCCCGCTACCGCTACAGCATCGGGCAGTTCTGGTCGCTCGATCACTACCTGCGCCATACAGGCGTGGAGAACCGGCGGCTTATGGTCTGTTATATCCGGGAAGGCAGGATCGAGATCCCCGCCCTGTATGCCAATGTCATCGACGGCATCTGCTCGCGGGAAGAGATCGCGCGGCTGATGTATCCGTCCTTTGCCTATGCCGCGGAATGCGGCGTGAAGATCAGGACCGCGTGCCTGACCGATATGCCCGGCATGAGCGACGGCATGATCGAAGCCCTGTCGGAAGCCGGGGTGAAATACCTGTTCGCCGGTTTTCCGAAATATTTCCGCTGGCCCGACTGTACGGGCGCGGTTCCCCCCGTAAAGCATGACTGCTGGGACGAAAAAGCGCTCTTCCCATGGGGACACCCGGGCGCTTTTCTGTGGCGGTCGGTCGCCGGCGGGGAGATCTTCACCTGGTATCAGGACGGTTACGGCTGGTTCGGGGACGACGCGGACACGATCGTTCCTCATGAAAGCTATGAGGATGTCCTGCGGTATCTGCCCCGTTTCATCGGCGACATCCGGCGGTGCGGAGCTCCCTACGGCGTGATGCGCTACATCGACCACGGCTCGGACAACCAGCAGCCGCTCATCGGCATCTCGGATATCGCCCTCCGCTGGAACAGCGAACACGAGGACATCAAGATCATCGTCGGCACCAACTCGATGTTTTTCGACGCCCTCGCACGGGACTGCGCCGGCCGCGAACTTCCTTCGGTCACGGGGGAGATGCCGCATACCGACTATACCGTGATGTCGCTGACCGAGGCGCAGTCCACGGCGGTCAACAGGCGTGTGCTCGCACAGACGGAATCCGCCGAAAAGCTGCTTGCCCTCGGCGGCCGCGGCTGCACGGACCTTGCCGGCGGGATCTACCGTTCGGCCATCCTGTATGACGAACACTGCTTCGGCATGTCGGTGTCGCACGGATTTGCCAACGAATACAACCGCCTGCTGAAAATCAACTACGCAAATGACGCCGCCCGGAAAGCCGCCCTGCTTTGGGACGAGGCTGCGGCTGCGGCCTTACCCGGACCGGAGGGCGCTTATACGCTGTTTTCGCCGTTCGCGGGGAAAGGGATCGCCTCGGGACTTTCGGATGAAATTTCCCCGGACTTCGAAAACGCATCCGTATTGAAAAACGACGAAGGCCGCGTCATAACCGTTCAGTGGGACAGCGCCGACGACCCCCTTCTGCCGGTATGCGGGATCACGGACGCCTGCGCCCTGTGCCTGCCCGGCAGAAAAATACGCGAATATACGGCGCTGACCGACGCGCCGGCGTTTTCCGCGGACAATTACGACATCAGCGGACCGGCAAAAACCGCGCCGGAGGTCAGCATCACGGAAAACAGACTCGAAAACAGGTTTTACAGGATCGAACTCGACCGTTCGGGCTGCGGCGTGACGGCCATCTTCGACAAACAGGCCGGCGCATACCTGACCGGCGGTGACATGCCGTTCGGAGCCGTTGCCGCTTATGATATCCGCGGCGATACCCTTCACATGCAGCGGGCCTTTTCGATGGAAAGGCGCAAATCCGGACCCGTCGCGGACAGCGTGGTGATCCGTTCCTCGGTTTACTCCGCTCCCCTGATCATCTCGGAGATCACCCTCTATCACGGGCTCGCACGCATCGACTTCTCCTGCCGGATAACGCTTGACCGGACGCCGCTGAGGGAACTGTACGTCTGCTTTCCCTTTGCCGCGGAAAATCCGGAATTTTCCTATCAGGGAACCGGGGCGCCGATACGCGCTTTCGACGATATACTGCCGGGGGCCAACACCAACCATTACACCGCCTGCGGCCGGTGTTCGGTCGAAAACGCCGGTACGCGCATCGTCCTCGCCTGCGCCGGGCCGATAATCGCCAAATTCGGCGGGCTGCATCCGACAACCGTCTCTCAGGCGCACCACTGGCTGAATCCCGCCGGATTCAACGAACCGTTCGTCACGAAAAAAGACATCAAAAACGCCCATATTTACGTGATGGCGGCCTGCAGCAACAGCCGCACGAACTTCCCCGTTTCCCAGCAGGGGGAAGTCCTTTACCGCTTTTCCGTCACCTCGGGAAAGGGGGCCGACGCCGCGGTCTTTTCCGATTCCTTCATTTATGAGCCCCGTCTTCTCAAGGGACGCTGCGCAAAAGCGGAGCTTGATACGGGCGCCGCAAACATATCGCCCGTCTGCATGAAAGCCGCGGAGGACGGGCGCGGCATGATCCTGCGCCTCAGGGAAACGTCGGGCATAAAATCGTCCGCATCCCTGAAAATGACGGGAGCCGCGGTCGTATCCGCCTCCCTGTGCACGCTGACCGAGGAAGACCTGTGTCCGGCTGACCCTGCGGCCATCCCCGTCGGCGCCTATAAAACGGTCACAGTCAGGCTGGAGCTCCGCAGGGAGGCGGAACAGCAATGAAAAAGACGGTGCAGACGGTCCTCGGTCCCGTACCGGTCGATGAACTGGGACCTGCTCTGACGCACGAGCATCTCTGGATGGACACGACACGCGTTTATTTTAAATCCTGGGGCGCGGAGAAAATGAGCGATGAAAAGGTCACGCCCGAAAACCGGAGCAGGATCGCCGGGGACCTGCAGTCGATCGTTTTCGGATACAAGGACAACGTCCTCTTTGACAATGCGGACGATATGGCGGAGGAACTGAAGCCCTTCAGGGCGGCGGGGGGCAAAACGATCTTCGAGGTCACGACCGAAGACCTCGGCCGCGACCCGCTCAGGCTGCGCGAAATATCCGAAAAGAGCGGCGTTCATATCATCATGGGCGGTACCTTTTACTACTTCCCTTCCGTCGGCAGCCCTGTCCGGGAGATGATCCTGAACGGAGAAAAGAACAAACTCGCGGACCATATGATCCGGGAATTTTTCGAAGGCGCCGGCGATACGGGCATAAAGCCCGGCATACTCGGCGAGGTCGGCCTGCAGCACGGCGAATCCACCGACCGTGTCCTCCTTGACGCCGTCATGACCGCTCAGAAAGAAACCGGCGCGCCAGTCATTATCCACAGCGCCCCGTACGGCGCCCTTGACGCCGCAGAGCGGGAGGGCGCCGATCTGAGCAAAATCGTAATGGGGCACTGGACAATGGACAATGAAGTCGAAAAAGCCGTCAAACGCGGAGCCTGGGTGTCCTTCGACCAGTTCGGGATGAATTTTTCCGGCATCATCGGGGACGACCGCAGGATCAGGGACGTGCTCTCCGTTTTCGAACACGGATGGGAAAAGTCGCTTCTGCTTTCGCAGGACGTCTGCTGGAAAATCAGGCTGAAAAAATACGGCGGAGAGGGATACGCCGGCCTGTTTACGGAGACTTTCCCGAAGCTGCTCTCACTGGGTCTGACGGAAAGCCAGCTGGACGGCGTCATACGCGAAAACCCGGCGCGCCTTCTCAGCTGAGCGGACCCCGGAATCCCCGCTGCGGAACGGCGCCCTTCGCCGGACATTCCGAAGAAAAATTTAAAACGGAGGCTGCATGATATGGATTTTACGAAGATGAAAACGGGTCTGACCGTCCCGATAGCCGCCGCGCTCGTCCTGTCTTTCCTGTTTGTTTCCTGCGCTGCCACGCCGGGACCCGCTGACGCCGTTTCGCAAATTCCGGAAACATCCGGTTCCGCGGCAGGCGAAAAGGTCACCGACAAGACCAATGTACTCACATTGTTCGAAAAAGAGGATTTCGCGGGAAGGATTTTCCGCGTGATCTGCGCTTCCGACTTCAACAGTGCGATCCGCGTGCCGCAGTCGCCCGATTTCGAAATATTCGGAGACAGCGTAAACGACGCTCTGATCGAACGCCAGTACAAAATCGAAGATTATTACAACGTTTCGTTCGATTACTTCGTCGACAAAACCGACGGCGACGTCTGCACCACACTGCGCAGCCTAATCGCGGCTCAGGAAGATGCCTACGACCTGGCGCTGGCTTCGATGGCGTATGCCGCTTATCCGCTGGCCCTCGAAAGGTCCGTACGCGACATGAATGCGATCGAAGAAATCGACCTGACGCGCGACTGGTGGAACAAAAACATCATCAAGGACCTCGGCATCGGCGGAAAGGTATTTTTCGCGACGGGCGATATCACCAACCGCTCGGTCACGGCCATATCGGGCTATGCCTTCAACATGAAGCTTTTCGGCGATTACGGGATCGAATATCCGTACGGGGACGTCTATGACGGGAAATGGACGCTCGAAAAGATGAGCTCTGTTTATAAGGACAGGGCACGGGACCTTAACGGCGACGGTAAATACACCTGTGACGACGACCTGGTCCCGCTCCATACCGGCGGGTACATCAATTACTTCAGCGCCGGAGGCCGTATCACCGACAAGGACCCCGAAGGAACGGTCATACCGGTCTACGGTTCGGAGAAAAACATCAGCCTGATGGACAGCGTGCTGGATTATTTCACCGGCAGCGATATTCTCTTCAATACGGGATATGCGGGCGTCAGCGCGTTCAAGGAAAACCGCGCGATCTTCGTTTATCTGGCCGGATGCGACCTTTCGCTGCTGCGCGACATGGAGGACGACTACGGTTTTGTGCCGTTTCCGAAGAAAGACGAATCGCAAAGCGATTACATCACGTCGGGGAATCAGTGGATCACGACCTGCGCGATGATCCCCGTCACCGTGCCCGAAGATTCGGTGCATTTTGCCGGCAAAATGACCGAAACGATGGCGGCTGTTTCGAGATACACCTCCATCGCGGCCAAATACGATATACTGCTGCTGGAAAAAGAACTTCGCGACAATGAATCCAAGGATATGGTCAGGCTGTGCAGCGAAACGATGTCCTTCGATCTCGGCAAACTCGCAGATATCGGAGGGATCGCCGGGATCATCGAAGACACGTTCACAAGTCAAAAAGAATTTGTTTCACGCTATGAAAGCGCAAAGGCGAAGGCGGAGTCGGACCTCGAAAAGCTGCTGGCGGCGATCGGATAAGAAACACGCACCCCGGCGCAGACATGATAACGGGCGGCCGGGATTCTCAAGACCCCGGCCGCTTTTTATCCGCCGGAAAATATTTTTCGGCATACGGAAACCGGGATGACGCGGGGCGGACCTTCGCCGGCATGCGGCATTTTAAGCCGGACTTCCTTCTGCCATAGAATAACGGTCCTTTATTTTCGGCGAAAGCCCGTTTTATCCCTTTTCTTTCACCGGGAGCAGCAAATCAAGCTGAAAATCGTTCAGGTCTCCGGTTCTTGAATTTTTCACGCGGTTCCTGTAATTCAGGTGTTCTTCGAGCAGCCCGTACATGCATTCCCCGCCGTCTTCGGTGAGATTGAAATCGTATTTTTCGCTTTCGCGCACCCACTCATACAGCCGGTCCCATTCCTCAAACGCGCCGAACGGGATCATCCGGGCGGCATACAGGCCCCCCTGAAAATATTTCTTCATAAGCGGTGCATCCACTTCCATATCCCCGGGTATGGTGACCCATATTTCATAGCCGTGATCGCCGGTTTCATCCGCGGGATTCGGGTGATTAAAGCCGTAATGGCGCAGACCCGGACAGATCTCCGGCAAATTATGTTCCATAACGAATTTGTCCGTCATCTGTGCGGCGGCATTCTCCGGTTCATCTCCGACAGAATGGCTTGCAGCCACCGCCGAGGGCGGCAGATAGACGATTCTTACGTCTTTATCGGTCAGCCTGCCGTATTTTTCTTCCGCTTTTTTTAAATCTTCCATGTCCGTTTTCTCCTTCAGTTGATTTTTCGGTAAAGGAAGTGAACCGACAGCGGCCAGAACGGACGAATCGGTCAGTATACCGAGTTCCGGACAGATACCGGCCTGCTCCCGCAATTCGGCCGTAAGGCTCTTGAGAACATTCCTGATGAC
>CAZVPD010000093.1:6326-7004 GCA_964628455.1 uncultured Lachnospiraceae bacterium | reverse complement strand
GGATTGGCTTGGGCCACTCGCTTTCCGGAAGCGCCATGGCCTTTTCCGCTGCCGGCTCCGAAAGGATAACGGCGATCTGCTTCACAGACACGCGCAGCCTGCGCAGGATGACGATCTGCCGAAGCCGCCGCAAAGCGGTTTCATCATACATGCGGTAAGCATAGTCCTCTTTGCGCAAACTCCGAATAAGCCCGGTCTTCTCGTAATATCTGAGCATACGGGCCGATATTCCGTAATCTCCGGAAACCTGACCGATCGTCCGCAGTTCCATTGCCTGTCTCCCTTTTTTTTAAGTATAAAGTATGACACGGTGTCAGAGTCAAGGGGTTTGGAAAATAATTATTTAAGGTCGATCCCCATGTCGCGCGCGGTGCTTTTCTGCTTATAAGGATTTATATTGTGTGTGACGCCGTCTTTCCGGAAATGCGATCCCGTGCCGTCGAAAACGAACGAAATTGCAGCCTTCGCGCACTGTTCCCTGATCTCCGTGACCCAGGCGTAATCGCAGACCCGCGCGTCCCTGCCCGACTCGCCGCAGACCCGGACGCCGACCACCCCGTGAAGATAAGGCGACAGGTCGATGCCGCTCAGCAAAGGGCTGCATACGATCCACCGATCAATGATCGGGCAGGAAAGATAAAAAGGCAGCCGCAGTTCGGCCGCTTCCCGGTACTCGCG
>CAZVPD010000093.1:630-6316 GCA_964628455.1 uncultured Lachnospiraceae bacterium | reverse complement strand
ACCGTTGAATAGATCGTCACGTTCGGATACCCCTCGCCCCAGTCGTCAGGCAGCGAAATATAGAAGCGGCCGATCCTTTTGGTCAGCATCAGGAAAGTCAGGTCGGGGCGCCGTCTGATCATGCTCCATGCCTCCGCCCGCCACCCGTCCGCTTCCGGTATGAAAAAGTCGGTCGTAAAACAGGTGGCGACCGTTTTGCCGCCCTCCAGCTTATAGCGCGTGATGTTTTTTCGCGGCATGAAAACCGTCTCGACCGGTTTGTAAAACTCATCGGTCTTCACGACGGCATTCTGCCCGTTCCGCTTCGAATAGGGACCGTAATAATAACAGTATCTGCAGCCTTCGCTTTCCGCGTAACAGCCTGTCCAGGGTTCCCATGCCATAATCTAAATCTCTCTTTCTTATTCACGCGGGAATCAATCCCGTTTATGCCCCCCCGCCGGGTCCGGATCCGTTTATCCGTTCGCTGTAAACCGCCGTCACAACGTCGCGGCGTATCAGCCCGCCGTCATTTTCACGGTCGAACAGGCTGTTTGCCTCCTCGATATGAGCGGCGTATCGGGGATCGGACGGCAGGGGGTCGCCCGAGTGCGAATTCATATACAGGAGCCAGTTCTCCCTCGTGTAAAACATCGTGTTGGGAAACTCCCTCACTTCCGGATGCGAAAAAAAAGCATCCGTCGACTGCCTGCAGTGCGAAATGCTGCTGCCGCCCGGAGTCTTGTTGTATACCGCGGCGACAAGTCCTCCGGGTTTTCCGATACGGCGGCATTCTTTCGCGAACGCTTCGGGGTCAAACCAGTGAAGCGCCTGCGCGCAGGTGATAAGATCCGCGCTGCGGTCGGGAAGCGCCGTGGCTTCGGCCGTGCCGGCGACAATTTTCGCGTTCGGAAAGGACGCGAGCGAAGCGGCAAGCTGCCGGCGCATGTCGGCGTTCGGCTCGACGGCATACACGGTGTATCCGCGCTCCGCGATCAGTTTTGTGAATATCCCCGTTCCCGCCCCGATATCTGCCCATACCGCATCCGCGGAAACAAGCGAGCATAGGTATCGGATGGCTTCTCCGGGATATCCCGGGCGCGCTTTGGCGTAGGCTTCGGCCCTCCCGGTAAATTTTTCCGTGTTCATCGCTCTCCCTTTCCGACGGCGGATCCCCGTCATGCGCCTTTTTCAGCCCGAAGTATCAACGGGAATATTTGTGTAGACCGGATGCGGCCGTCTTCCGGCATACGGTTGATTTTAAGGACGGAATATGCTATTATAATAAAAACGACCCGAAAAATACGCGCATCATACGCGAAACATTCTGTTTTTAAGGGGGAAACCTATATGACTTTGGCAGTCAGAGAAAATCTTCTGATGCGGAGTTTAACGCCGGATGACGCGCCGGAAGTCTATAAAACAATCGACGAAAACCGCGCTTATCTTCGCAGATGGCTTCCGTGGGTGGACGGTACGGATTCGCCGGCTGTTGTTCTGAGCGTGATCGGCAAATGGGAGGAGCAGCGCCAAACAGGCGGCGATCCGGTATTCGGTATCTTTGCGGACGGCAGATACATCGGCAACATCGGGCTTCACGATATGGACCGGGGGGGAAAAACCGCCGTCATCGGCTACTGGCTCGCGGAAGATCATCAGGGCGGCGGCATAATGACGGACTGCGTGCGCACGCTTGTCAGATATGCCTTTGACATGCTTGAACTCAATACGGTCGGAATCCATTGCGCCGCCGGCAACAGAAAAAGCCGGGCGATACCGGAAAGGCTCGGTTTCGGGGAAACGGGCATCCTGAAGGACGGCGAGATCCTTTACGGCATACCGCACGATTTGGTTCTGTACAGCCTGGACCGGCTGCGCCTTGTTTTCCCGACCCCCGATATGGAACGGATGGCGCTTGACTACAGGCAGGAGCATTTCGACTGCGGCGAACATGAAATACACGGGGACGGCGGACTTGACCACGCCGCAGATTACGGCGAATGGATCCGTAAAATAAACGGCGATCTGACAAGGCATGATGATACGCATGTTCCGTCAACCGCTTATTTTGCCGTTGCAGCCGGCGAAATCGTCGGGACGATCCAGATAAGGCATTGTCTGAATGACTTTCTTCTCGGTTACTGCGGACATATCGGTTTCGGCGTCCGCCCTTCCCGGCGGCGCAAAGGCTTTGCGTCCGAAATGCTCAGACTCGCCCTTCTGAAATGCCGCGGACTCGGGATCGAAAAAGCGCTCGTGACCTGCGACAAAGACAACGCCGGTTCGGCCCGCACGATCCTGAAAAACGGCGGAGTGCTTGAAAACGAGATCCCTCGGGAGGACGGTAACGTTCTTCAGAGGTATTGGATAAGCACCGCGGGGTCGTGAAACGGCTTGACGGGCTACGGCAGCGGGGATCGGATCCCGCTGCCGTTTTGCGTCCCCCGGTCTTCTTCACCGCGCAGGCAAAACCTGCGGATGAGCTTCGCGCAGTTTTCACCGCACTCATACAGCTCCGCGCGTTCGATGCGCACGGGAAAGGGGGTGAAGAATCCGGCGATCACCGGCACGGCTTTTTTGATGTATGCCGGCTCGCCCATCCGTATCGTTACGTGCGGCACCCACCCGTCGGGCGCGTCGTTTATCCGGCCGCAGATCCGCTGTTCAAGCGTCAGCAATTCCCGATTCGGCAGCGGCGCCAGAAATACGACCGCAAGCCCGAACAGTCCGACCGAAGCAAGCGCCGTTTCGACGGCGGGTGCCGCGCGGCATACTTCTATAAAATGAGCGAGTATTTTTTCATCGATCGAATCACCGTCCCACAGCGTGATGTGATACGGCGTATACCGGGTATATCCGAGTCCCTCGTCCGCCAGCCGGTCCGACAGCGCGGACAGACGCTCCTGCGCGGCGTCGTCGAGCACGGCCAGCAGATAATATCTCGTTTCCATAAACCTACCTCCCGCATAAACAGAACGGATGGCCCTCCGGGTCGAACATCGTGATATAATGCTCCCCTCCATACTGCGAAGCGGCTTTGGATGCGCCGAGTCCGGCCGCTTTTTCGGCGGCGGCCGGCAGATCGTCGATCCTGAAGTTAAAATGCATCTGCTTCTGCTGCCTGCCGTCCTCTTCGGGCCATACGGGCGGGATATACTCGAAATCGCAGCCCATGAACAATATCAGTAAGCCGTTATCGCAGACAAGGGCCGGGCAGCCGTAAGCCTCGCGCTTTTCCCATCCGGTGAGTTCGGCGTAAAAGCCGCGCGTCCGCTCAGGGTCCGCACAGTCGACCGAAATGTCGCCGACGGCGCATCTGTTTGGCCCTTTTGCGAAATAATCTTCGGCAAGAACGGCATAATAAGCGGCATCGCAAATCCCTTGGTTGTTCCGGTCCGACTGCCGCATGACGCCTTCAAACCGCAGACCGGCCTTCTGCATAACCTTTCCGCTGTACGGATTGCGGGGATCATGGCGGGATTCGATGCGGCGAACGCCGACTTCCTCGAAGAAGAATTTGACCAGCCGTTTCAGAGCTTCGGAGGTATATCCCCTGTGCCACCGGTTCCGGCCGATGCAATAGCCGATATGGACCATTTCTATGTCTTCGTCCTGTTTGACCGCGGCAATGCTGCCGATCGGTTCGCTTTTTTCCCTGAGGACGACCGCCCAGCTGTAGTAGTCCGGCTTCCGATAGAAGTCCAGCCATGAATCGATGACCGCTTTCGAAACGGAAACGTCCGTGTGCGTCGGCCATGTCAGGTATTTTGTGACCTCGGGGTCACCCGCCCAGTTCCGGAACATCGCTTCCGCGTCGTCCGCCGTAAACCGCCGAAGTATCAGCCTCTCTGTTTCAAGCGTTACCGTTCCTTTATGATCCATCCGGATCCCCTCCTCATTTTTTTATTGCAGCCGGAAAACATCCGGCGGACGCCGCATTTATCCTGCCTTGTTTCAGCGGGTCTGCGTTTTCACGATCTCGAAAGTGAACGAGCAGGGCTTTTCCCCGTTCGTGTTCAGCGGGGAGGATACGATCTCCTTCAGCCGCAGCCTGATTCCGAGTGCGTTCTGATAATGGTACAGAAAATGCCCCGCGCAGCATCCGCAGTATGTGGGCGATACGGAAAACGGCTGCCTGAGCTTTTTTATCGCTCCGCATGAGCAGGTCGTTTTGCCCGTATGAACGCCGTTCTGATATCCGCCCCACTCGACCGTAAGCGTTCCGTCCTCGTTCAGACGGGGAGCCATCATGTATTCGACGCCCGACAAAAGGGCGATTTTTTCGGCAAGCGGCTTGCCGGCGTGTTCTTTTCCGAACGCCCTGCAGTCCCTGTCGCGTTGTCCGCCCTTGCAGCAGCCCTGCTGCTCCATGACGGCCAGACACTGCTCTTTGGTCAGCAGCCGGTCCATCAGGCCGATAAACGCGACCGTCGGTTCGGGCGGGTTTCCTTTCTCGTTGCCCGAACAATCGAACCGGGAGATGATCTCTTCCGGAATGCCCAGACTGCGCATGGACGCCCCCATTTTCTTTGTGCACGGCATTATATTTCACCGCTCTCTTTCCGCGCCAGCAGCGCATAGAATGTCACCCATTTACTCGGTTTGCCGACGCGTTCCCTCGGCAGATAGGATTTGGTCAGCGTTCCGTTCAGGATATATCTGCCGTCCTGATCTTTTTTACCGTTCAAAATGTCCCATGCTTCCGACAAACGGCTGTCCTTCCCGTAACCCAGGGCGCAGAACGCCTCCGCAATATTCTGCAGCCCGACACGCATGACCTCAAACGGATAAAAAGTATCGGTCGTGCGCCAGCCCTCGCGGGCGTTCAGGATCAGGGTCCCGGGAGCGTCCGTCCTGTAAAAGAGGTTGTGCTTCCAGAAGTAATCCAGCAGAGGTTCTTCGATATCGGTCCCGATGCCTTTCTTTTTGCACTCGGCGCAGAACATAAGGGCATGCATATCGGCTTTCACGCAGCTTTTCGGCACACGGTTCATTTTGTCCGCCCGATGCAGACAGAGAAAACCGCCGTCCGGCAGCTGCTTTCCGGCTAAGCTGCCTATCATACCGGCGACGCCGGGTTCCGCGGCAAGACCCAGGCGGACAAGCGCCCGCAGGCGCATATAATCGCCGCAGCCGTATTCGAACCGGCCGGCGTTTCCGAAACGGACGGCTTTTTCCCTGTTTAAAGAAATATCCTCAAAGGTCAGCCCGCATTCGGCGGCGGCGGTCAGATAGTATACGGACCAAAGGCCTTCGCATTCTTCCCAACCGGCGGGAAGAAAATTGCGGAGCCATGCGATGACCGGTTCTTTATCCGCCGTTTCGCCGAGAATTTCGGTCCGGGTCCGGTATTTGACGGCAGGATGATCGTCCCCGAGAAGCCACTGTACCGCGGCGTTATGTTCCGTCTTCATGACAGCCTTCCCATCCCTTTGAGATACAGCATGTTCAGGACCGCCCCGCTGCCCTTCCACCGGTTTTTGCTGACTGCCCATTCTTCGGGGTAATCGCCCCACTCCCACGGAATATTCCACGAGCCGTCCCCAAGCTGCGACCGGACGATATATTCGCACTCATAGCCGGCGATATCCCTGTTGTCGGGGTAAAAAAGACTGTCCCGGCCGGTAAAGAACTGCGACGGCCTGCAGACATAGCCCGTATCCCATTCGGCGGTATTTTGGGTTATATTGTGCTTTACCTGTTCCCG
>CAZVPD010000093.1:0-561 GCA_964628455.1 uncultured Lachnospiraceae bacterium | reverse complement strand
AAATCCATTGCACCCGCTTCCTCGCAGTACTGCCAAAGCCGGACAAAGCACAGGCCCGCGTGCATATCGTTTATTAAACCACGGCCGGCATAAAAATCGCAGGCTTCCCCTGCGATTTTACAGCCGAGTTTATAAAGACCGCTGCTTTTGCCGGCAAAGCGGATGATGAATCCCGCCAGGCAGGCCGTGGGGTTATAGTTGTTGCAGCGGCGGTCCGGGTCGTCCGAAAAGCTCCACCACGGCGCCCGCGGGAAGCTGTCGTTGGATTTTATATTGGCATACCAGTGATGCGAATTGAAATCCTCCGTGTTTTCAAGGTAATTCAAAATGCCCCGTATGACCGGGTGCCCGGCGTCTTCAAATCCTGTTTTCCGCAGAATTTCCGTTGCAGTCCATGTCTGGACAGGCGAAGAATTCGGATTCCACGCGTCCGGCTCCAGCGCGTGGCCGAATCCTCCGTCTTCGTTTTGGTAGGCGGCAAGCGCTTCGAGCACCGCTTCTCTGCCGCCGTTCTCAAAGTGGTACTGCCACCTCGCCAGATCGAGCGGGCGGGCGCTGCGG
>CAZVPD010000092.1:5254-15468 GCA_964628455.1 uncultured Lachnospiraceae bacterium | reverse complement strand
TTTTGACTTCTTTAAAATCTTTTATTAAAAAAACCTACAATAACTTGACACGGACCGCTGGATTTCAAACTCTTGACAATCTGGTCTGTTTATGATATTATTAAGTCACATTTAAAGGAGTTTTACAGGAATAAAGAAGGAGATATTATGTCAAAATACAAGGCCATTTCCGTCGTTCTGCTGACGGTGATGCTCATCTCTCTGGCAGCCGGATGCGCGGAGACAGCCGGCACGCCGTCCGGCGATACCGCTGCGGCAACCGCTGCCGAAACTGCCGCGGAAAGTACAAAAACGGTCTACACTTCGGATATTCCCGAAGGCACGGACTATGAGGGCGGCAATTTCAACATCTATACGTACGATACTTCAAACGGAACCTGGTATGACGTCGATTTCTCGGCAACCGAAGAGACCGGAGACACCCTGAACGACGCGGTATACAGCCGTATGCGCACCGTCGAGGAAAAGCTTAATATAAAGATCATCGCGCATCTTCTCGGAGGAACCGGTGATTCCGCCAAGCTGAAGAACTCCGTCAAAGCGGGTGACGGCGCATATGACTGTGCTTTTCTGAATACATTCAGCGCGGGTTCGACCGCTCAGGCGGGATACCTTTACGACCTGCTTTCTGTCGGATCGCTTGACATCAACGCGCCGTGGTGGGATCAGAACTGCGTCGGCGGCATGACGATTCTGAATAAACTGTATATGGTGACCGGAGATATCGGAACCATGTATAAGAAATCGATCGGCGTCATTCTTTTCAACAAACAGATGATCGAGGATTATAATCTCGACAGTCCGTATTCACTTGTCACAGATATGAAATGGACGATCGATAAATTCACCGAAATGGGACGGCAGGTCTCTCAGGATCTGAACGGAGACGGCAAATGGACGGTCGACGACAAATACGGCCTGCTGTATTACTGCGATATGATCGCACTCGGACTGATCGGCGGAGGGATAGACATCTGTTCCAAAGACGAAGAAGATCTGCCTTATCTGACTTTCTATAATGATACCACGCAGAAGATATGGGAAACCTATACGGAGCTGCTTTTTGATCCTTCGCTGTCCCTGAGCTGGTCAAAAATCGGAGTTCCGAACGACGACATCATCGCAATGTTCCAGAACAACCAGGGTCTCTTTAATTTCAACGAGTTTCATGCGATCGAAAACATGCGTCAGATGAATACCGACTTCGGCATACTGCCCGTACCGCTTTATACAGAAGGGCAGGAGAGTTATTTCCACATTATCAATCCGCATGTCGCCGCCATGATGTGCATCCCGATCGATATACCCGATGTCGAGCGGTCGGCCGTCATACTTGACGCACTCGGAGCCGAATCGAAGAACGTACTCACGCCCGCCTATAACGAAGTGTATTTAAAGACCAAGGGGACCCGTGACAATGACTCCGAAGCAGTGCTCGATATCGTGTTTGCAACGCTCAAATACGACGTGGGATACCTTTATAACTGGGGCAACATCGGCACTTTCACCCTGCGTCTGGTCGATTCGTATAATGCCGATCTCGCTTCTCAGTATGCAAAAATCGAGACAGCGGCAAACACCGCAATGCAGAAAGCGATAGACGCCTATCTGCTGCTTCAATAAAATTGTTGCATCATCGTGACCAATGGGCTGCCTTTGGCAGCCCGTCGTTTATAAACTCGGGATTGAAAGGAATTGCCGATGAAAAATCCTTTGCCGGCTGCGTTTAAATCCATCTGTTTTGTCCTTCTTACGACGCTGATGCTTTCGCTTGCTTCCTGCGGAGGGCCCGGTGCCGAAACGGTCCTGCGTGTCGGAAACAATAAAATCTCTTATGATGAATACAGATATTTTTATATGAATTATCGGAATTCTTATGAAAAATCCGGTGAAACCGGATATGCCGAAAAATTGAAGAGTGAAGTCGAAAACGGGCTCCGGCAGAAATACGCGAAGATGGACCTGGCCGAAGAAAACAAGATCATACTGGACGAAGACGAAATGAATGCGGTTGCAGACATGAAGGCATCTTATATCGAGTCATACGGCGACGTCACAGCCTATCGGAATGCGCTGACGGAAGGCGCCCTTACGGAAGAGCTGTTTGGAGAACTGCTTGAATTTCAAACTTTGGATGAAAAACTGCGCGGATTTATGACTGGCGAGTATTCCGGTAAAATAGACTCCGATGATCAGACGGTGGAATCTTTTATAAACAGCCATTTTATACATGCCACGCATATACTGATCCTGAACGAAGCGGGCGACGACCTTGCAGCGAACCTCAGGCTTGCGGAAGAACTCCGGCAGCGCGCGGTTTCCGGCGAAGACTTTGATGCGCTGATTGACGGATACAACGAAGACCCCGGAATGGGAGAGGATCATACGGGCTATTACTTTACCGAAGGGCAGATGATACCCGAATTCGAAGAGGCGGCCGAAGGGCTTGCCGTCGGGGAAATCAGCGAGGTTGTGCTTTCCGAAAACGGTTATCATGTGATCAAAAGAATGCCGCTCGATCCGGCCTATATCGACGAAAATTTCGAAGAACTGCGCGATGCCTATAAAGCGCGCATGTATAATGTCATCATCGAAGAAACAGCCGAAAACCTTGAGATAGAATATACGGATTTATACAGCGAGCTGGACGACGCGGCGCTTGTGGAAAATATCCGTATGAAGTAGGTTCTATGAAAACAAGCCATACCGAAAATACCGATACGCTGCGTTTCCTTACCCGGGCAGCGATTATCGGCGCACTTTACGCGGCGCTTACGCTTCTGCTGATGCCTTTTTCCTTCGGAGCCGTTCAGTTCAGGGCGGCGGAAGCGATGAGTGTTCTCCCGCTGTTTTTTCCGGAAGCCATACCGGGACTTTTTGTCGGATGTATCATAGCCAATATCATGACGCCGAACATTCCCGTGCTGGATGTGGTTTTCGGGAGCCTTGCAACACTTCTTGCCGCATATCTGACATCGAAACTGAAGCGGACACACGGTATAAAAAGAGCGGTGCTCGCGCCGCTTCCCCCCGTCGTTATCAACGCAGCCGTGATAGGAGCCGTTATAACCGTATCGACGGCAAAAGCGGGCGATTCTTTTATGGCGCTGCTGGCGCTGAATACCCTTTCGGTGGGAGCGGGACAGGCTGCCGTATGTTATCTGCTGGGAGTGCCCCTTATGCTTATAATCTCACGCATACAGGACAGAATGAAAGCGCGTATCGGTCCGGAACAGTAAATAAAAACTGCCGGTGATTTTCGGCCGGCGGACTTACTCCGAAAGGTATTCTTTTTAATATGAAAAAAATAACAAAAGCGGTTATACCGGCAGCCGGACTCGGAACGCGCATGCTTCCCATCGCACATGCCGTTCCCAAGGAACTGCTGCCCGTTGTCGACCGTCCCGCCCTGTCGTATCTTGTAAATGAAGCGGCGGACAGCGGTATTACCGATATTCTGATTATCACAAACCGCGGTAAGGAAGCTTTTCAGGATTATTTCGATTATTCGCCCGAATACGACGGTTATCTGCGCAATTCCGGCAAATCCGCCGAAGCAGACAGCCTGCGCGCTGTAGCCGACCGTGCCAATATCTTCTTTCTGCGTCAGAAAGAGGCGAAAGGGCTGGGACACGCAGTCCGCCGCGCGAAAAGTTTTACCGGCGATGATCCTTTTATGGTCCTTTACGGGGATGATGTGATCGTGTCCGAAACGCCTGTCTGCCTTCAGCTGATGAAAGCTTATGAAAAATACGGTTTGCCCTGCGCCGGGGTGCAGGAAGTTCCGCTTGAAATGGTGATGAAATACTGCACGCTGGACGCGCGTCCCGCCGGTGAAAATATATACAGGGTGTATACGATGCTTGAAAAACCGAAAGCCGATCAGGTCATGACCCGGTTTGCCATACTCGGAAGGGTTCTTCTGATACCGGAAATTTACGATATTCTGGATGCGGTCGAATACGGAAAGGGCGGTGAACTCCAGCTGACCGACGCCATGAAAATACTTGCGGAGTCGTGTCCCGGCGGCGGTATGACGGCTCTCGATTTTGAAGGAAGACGTTATGACATGGGCTCGAAGCTCGGATTTCTCGAAGCCAATGTCGAACAAGCGGTCAGGCATCCGGAGATCGGCGAAGCATTCAAACAATTTCTGCGTGAGTTCACGGCAAAACTATAAAAAAAGCAGCTCCTTTCCGGTAAACAATCCGGAGGGCGCTGCTTTCTGATAACACCGTGAAATCAGTTTCCGGCGCTGACAACCTCGGCAAAGCTCGTGACAGCCGATTCGAGCGCCGCGGCAAACGATTTTTCTTTTGAGGCATACCACGAAGCGAATTCCGTTTTGCCCAGACAGTAATCGGCGATGGAATAGGTCGCCGCATGACAGAAAATATAAGAAGGGTCGTAGACTACGTTGTTGAAAATCAGATCGAGCATTTCCGCGCTGTCTTCGTCGTATGTGTATTTTACTTTGACCGCCGTTTCGTAATAAGCGGGAATAACGATTTTATAGGATTCGGCATTGAGGGCTTCCATGATCAGCGCGGCTCTGTTTTTATCGGCGCAGGTGATCGGAATGCCTTCCGGTCCTCCTCCGCCGCTGGTTATATAATTTTCCTGCGATTCGTCGAGTTTGAAATTCGGCAGGATCCCGTATTCAAAGTCGACGCTGCGCAGTCCGTTGACGATAATCAGGACAGCCCGCTGAAACAAAGCCCGTCCGTCGGCAAAAAGGCCGGTGTCGGTTTCATAGGATTTTGCGTAATAGATGCCGTCCCAGTTCTGCGCCATATCCCGCATGGCATCGAAAATAATCAGGTTCTTTTCGTTGTTTATATCCAGATAGGGCTCGTCATCGGCATCTTTCGCGATGTATTTGCCTCCGAGTGTCCATAAAAATGTATAGGCTTCGTTCGGATGCACATAATACATGCCGTAAAAGTCGGCATCGGATTTCTTTTCGTTGTTGTCAAGGTCTACCCACATGTCTTTGATGATCGACTTTACAAACTCGAGCGTCCATTTCCCCTCGCGGACAGCCGCATAGAGGTCGCCGACGTTGTAAGCGGCTGCGACATTTTTATTGTAAACCATGACAGGCGCCGTTGCAAGCACCGAAATTGCGGTTCCGGCTCCGTATGTCGTATAAATATTTCCGTGATAACTGTAGGCTTTTACCGAATCTCCCATCCACCACGGCTGGGTAAAGTCAAGATGGTCGAGAACCGAAAGATTGGTCATGTAACCCGATGTGACAAATGAAGCGTAGTAACCGGGGTGCAGCGAGACCATATCGAATACATCCTCGCCCGCGCTGATCGCTTTTGTCATGGTGCCGGGATATTCCGCCGTGTTAGGAAAAGAAAAGTAATCGAATTTCACGTTGAACCGTTCGGAAATTTTCAGGTTGCGCTGATAAACCGCATTGTTTACCACGTCTCCGTCCAGATCCTCCGCTATCCAGTCGTCGTAATACGCGCTGCCGTCACCCTGGTCGAGAAAACCTATGGTATAAACATATCCTTCAAGGTCGGCTTCGGGCAGATTGTCGGGAATGATGCTTTTATCGTAGGTCAGACGTTCGATAAAGTTCATGCCCGCAAAATCGACGGTTTCTTCCGCCTGCGTTACGGCGGTTTCAGACGCAATTGTATCGGTGTTTTCATCTGCACCTTCCGCACAGGACACAAAAACAGAAACAAGCAGGATAAAAGCGAGAAGCGTACTCAGTTTTTTCATTGTTTTGAATCTCCTTTTATTTTTACGGGCTGTTTCTTACGGCTGTCCGCCTAGATCCGAATGCGCTTAACCGAAACAACACGGCCGTTGTCCGTGTCGATCGTGAATATCGCTCCGCAGGCTTCAATTTCCCCGTCGGCGATCTCAAAACGGACCGGCATATTGGTTGTCAGTTTTTCTATAATGATTTCGGGGCGGATGCCGAGAATCGAATCGGACGGACCGCACATGCCCAGGTCTGTGATATAACCGCTGCCGCGGGCAAGCACCCGCTCGTCTGCGGTGGCTACATGCGTGTGCGTTCCGAACATGACGTTTATCCGGCCGTCGAAATAATAGGCCAGAGCCAGTTTTTCGGAGGTTGCTTCGGCGTGAATATCCAGAACAGCGAAGTCATACCGCCCGTTCTCATGGTTCAGTATCCGTTCAACCGTAGAGAACGGATTGTCAAGCGGGTCCATATAGATGACGCCGAGGATGTTGATAATCAGATAAACATAACCGTCAACAGTGATTTTCGTATAGCCGCTGCCGGGGGTTGTGGTCCTGTAGTTTGCGGGACGTATGACCGCGTCGGTAGAATCGAGATATTCGCGTATATCACGCTTGTGCCAGATATGGTTGCCTGATGTGATAATATCGACCCCGGACGAAAGAAGATGCTTTGAGGTTGAGGCGTCAAGTCCGTTGCCCGTGCAGGCGTTTTCCCCGTTGGCTATGGTCAGGCTGATGTCGTTTGAACGGCGGAAATCCCAAAGCCTCCGGCGTATATACTCGACAGCCTGCGGACCGACGATGTCACCGATGGCTAAAATGTGTGAAAGTGCCATGATACCCCCATGTATGATCTTACCGTATAAAACCGGCAAGTAAATTATAGCACAGGCGTTATTGTTTGTCAAAGGTATTCGGGGCAGCCCGCTGATTTATTTGATTTTTAAATGCGGTTTATCCTTGACATATACCGCCTGTTATCCTATAATACGGAATATACGGATGTGCGGGCGGACTCCGCCTGCTGTCCGAAAATCACAGAACCGGAGTTTTTTATGACATCACGAGAACGGGTGCGCGCCGCCATGCATTTTACCGCTCCGGACCGCATCCCCATACAGTATTATTATTCTCCCGTCGGATATTACGAACACGGCGATAAACTCAACAGGCTGTATGCGGGTCTCCCGGGAGATTTTTCACCGCATGCCGATGTTCCCGTTCCGTTTATTCCGCCCGAAGATACGGCAAAAGGCTACTATCATGCCTTCCGCCGGGATGCGTGGGGAACTTTATGGGAATACCGCATATTCGGCGTTGCCGGCATACCGTATGAATTTCCTCTCGCCGACGAAAGAATGATCGACGGTTATCGGCTCCCCCCGGTTCCGCTCCCGCCCGTTTATACCGACGACGGCTTTTATCACCAGTACGGAGCCGGCTCTCTTTTTGAACGCCTGATCGAGCTTCGTCCCGAAGCGGACGTGCTTTGCGATATGATAAGCGGGGATAAAAAAATCAGCCGTCTCGCCGACAGGATCACCGATTATAATACGGCACTCACGGAAAATGCCGTACGCGCAGGGGCGGACGGGATCGCATTCGGCGACGATTACGGAACCCAGCGCGCCCTGGTCATGAGCCCCTCTCTGTTCCGCTCGTTTATTCTGCCCAGGCTGCGTGAAATTTTCGCGCCGGCAGTCAGAGCGGGAATGGATATACATTTTCATTCCTGCGGCTATGTCCGGGATATTTTACCCGATCTTTCGTCGATAGGCGTTACTTCCGTCTGGCTGCAGCTCCCGGCATACGATATGAACGAACTCGCATCCCTCTGCCGCTCGCTCGGACTTGCGGCTGCGGTTCATACCGACCGTGCCGGGACGATGACAAGCGGTTCACCCGGTCAGGTCAGGGACCTTGTTCTTCGGGAATATGATACTTTCGGATTATATAACGGGGGCGGGTGGTTTTATATCGAAGCGGACAACGGTTTCCCTTTTGAAAATATAGAAGCGCTTGTCGGTACTTTGAAAGAAATCAACGGTTTCTGAAGAAACCAGACAGAACCGCCGAAGAAAAATGCGTCTTTCGGTTAGTTTTTCCATACTAACTTTCGGACGCATTTTTTAACGGCGGTTTTATTTAACCGTGAATCTGCAGCTGTTCTTTACAGCTCTGTTTTTATGACCTGTCCCCGTGCCGCCGATTCAAACGACGCTTCCATGACATGCATCACGCGCATCATCTGGTCGTGAGTCACGAATAATTCGGCTTTTCCGTCTATGGCGGAACAGAAATTACGGTAATAATCATGCACATCCGATGCGGGACGGGCAAGCTCATATTCGTCTGTCGTCACCGAGTCTCGCGGAGCCATTGTTTTTGTCAGTCCCGCGGCTGTCTGAACGGGTATGACTTCACTTTCATGCCAGTGTTTGCAGACGGTGACCCTGCAGTTCTGACGCCAGTCGTGTATGATTCCGGTACCCTTTTTCCCCTGTATATAAAAGCGCGGCATCTGTATGAAGTTATAGGTCCCGACTTCGATATACGCTTTCGCGCCTGTCTCAAAGCCCAGCTCCAGTTTGAAGCCGTCATCTACTTCATCGTTGGTAATATGGTCGAAACGGCAGTATACGGAAGTGATCTTATCGGGGATGATCTGCAGCATCTGGTCTATCAGGTGAACGCCCCAGTCATAAAGCATTCCTCCGCCGTGTTCGAGTTCGCCTCTCCAGTCGCTCGGGATACCGCGCGAACCGTGAATGCGGGATTCGATATTGAACACATCGCCGATTTCACCCGAATGGGCCAGCTGCTTAACCGCAAGGTAATCAACATCCCATCTTCTGTTCTGATGAACAGAGAATAATTTTTTATTCCGGACAGCCGCTTCGGTCATGACGGCAAGGTCGGCCGAAGAAAGAGTTACGGGCTTTTCGCACAGCACATTTTTACCGCTGTCAAGCCCGAGGACAACAACATCCCTGTGCCGGTCGTTCGGGATGGCAATGGTCAGCAGATCGACCCGGGGGTCGTCGAGAACCGCTTTATAGGAGTCATAAGCGAAAATTCCGCGGCTTCGTGCGAGTTCGCTGCGCTCTTCCAATATGTCATAAATACCGAGGAGATTGCACACATCGCTTTTCAGAAGATGTTCGGTATGCCAGCCGCCCATTCCGCCGTATCCTATAACAACAACGTTCTTTTTCATGGTATAGTCTTCTTTCTCAAAAAATGATATTCGATACAGTCCGAGAACTGTCCGTAAATAATATACAGTATTAAAAATATAAATTACCTATAAATCTGCGGTTATTATAACATATGGTCCTTTGTATGTCAAGGGTAAAAATGCTTTTGCCGTTCACGGGATAAAAACAGACCCGTTTTTAGGACGGATCTGTCTGTGTCACGGTATATTGACTTTTTCGCTTTCGCGGTCAATCCCGAGCTCAAACCAGAATGTGCTTCCCTCTCCCGGTTTAGAGCGTACTCCGCATGTGCCTCCGGCCGCTTCCATGATTGTTTTGACGATGGACAGTCCGAGTCCGGTGCCGACGGAGGCGCGCTTGTGGACCTTATCGACTTTATAATAACGGTCCCATATTAGGTCAAGTTTGTCTTCATCGATACCCTCACCGGTATCGGATACCTCAATACGCACGAATCCTCCGTTTGTTGTCTGCCTGACGGTCACTTTTTTATCTGCTCCGGTATATGTGACGGCATTGTTGACAAGATTATACAGAACCTGGAGAATACGGTTCTGATCGGAATTTACGGTAATATTTTTTTCATATATGAAGTCTATCGCATACCCCTCGTTTTCAATCAGCCGATTATAGCGCTTCAGCGCGTTCTCAACTGCGCCGGTCAGACTGAACGGTGCGGTTTCGAATTTCTGCACGCCGTTGCGCAGGCGCGAGATATCGAGAACATCATTCACAAGTGTGGTCAGGCGGTTGGCTTCATCGATGATGATCTGAATGTTCTCCTGCGTGTTTTCGTTCGGAAGGTCGCGTATGACCTCGCCGTATCCTGTGATCATTGTCAGAGGGGTTCTCAGGTCATGCGAGATATTAGCGATGAGCTCGCGGTAAAGGTCATCCACCTTTGACAATTCAAGCGCCGCGTAATTCAGCGTTCCGCCGAGTTCCGCGATTTCACGGTAGCCGCGTTCGGAAAAAGAAGCGTCATACTGGCGCGCAGCCAGGCGTTTGGCGGATTCGTTGATTTTTATGATCGGAATCGAAACCTGGTGTGAAATAACAAAGGCAAGTCCGAAGGTCAGAAGGAGCAGAAGGACGGTGATCGCGGCAAGCAGCAGATACAGGGTACGCACCGTTGCGGAAACCGGAGAGATAACAGAATCGAGCATCAGCAGAATACTGTCTCCGTCTTTTGCTCCGCCCGGTGAAATCCAATCATCAGAATCAAGATGAGCAATATATACACCTTTAGCATTACAGATG
>CAZVPD010000092.1:0-5244 GCA_964628455.1 uncultured Lachnospiraceae bacterium | reverse complement strand
CTCCGTCTTTATTTACGAGGATGCTCGTATAAATGATGCTCTCCGGACCATCGTTCCCGTTGCCGTAAAGATTATCGTCTGTGCTGTAATAGGCGCGTTTATTTTCGTCAAACCGGAATCGCTGCAGCAGCTTACCGCCGTTTTCGATCGCGGAATCATACAGCACGAATTTCGAGTGTTCGTCTGTGTTGTGGATGGCGCAGCCGTCGTTGTTGTGGATGGAAAGTACTTTTTCCGCGGTGTCATTGTTCACCATTCGGAGTGCCAGAATGCACATTTCTCCGCTGTATGCGATTTTTTCCGCTTCGCTTTCGAGCGTATCCGAATCGATCTGTTCGGTGATGGTCCGGGCTGCGTTCTTTATTTCGCTGATTTTAATGGTCTTGTAGATATCGTCGAGAAAAACCACCTGGCACAGCCATAATAGGACAAGAATCAAACCGGTAAAAAGCATCAGCCAGAAATAAATGTTCCATTTGATGCTTAGGCCCCGCTTTTTGTTTTTGCCGGCTTTCTTTTCGGGTTTCGCTTTTTTATTCCGGTCCTGCCGCAGATATTCCTTCTTGTTTATATGTTCGGCCAAAATATATCTCCTTGATGAAATGCGTAAAACGGTTTTCTGCCCGGCCGAAGTCATTTCGGGAGTTCGAAACGGTATCCGACGCCGCGAAGGGTGACGATGAATTTCGCATACGGACCGAGGGAGCGCCTGAGCAGCTTTATGTGAGTGTCCAGTGTCCGGTCGTCTCCGTAAAAGTCATAGCCCCAGACTTCGGTAATGAGTTTTTCGCGGGAAAGCGCTATATTGCGGTTGCGAAGCATATAAAAAAACAGGTCGTATTCTTTGGGAGACATATCTGTGCGATCTCCGTCCACATAAACCAGGCGCGCCGTAAAATCGGCGGTCAGTCCCTCGGCGGTAAAAATTTCATTCTGTGCTGTTTCGGATTTTTTCTGCGCGCGTTTCAATATTGCCGCGACGCGTAGCATGAGTTCCTTAGGCGAAAAGGGTTTTACGACATAATCATCGATTCCCAGTTCAAATCCGCTGATTTTATCGTATTCCTCACCCCTTGCCGACAGCATGAGTATAGGTGTATCGGAATGTTTTCTTATCTCGCGGCAGGCTGAAAATCCGTCGAGTTCCGGCATCATGATATCCATGATGATGATGTCGTATTTGTTTTTGCGGCAAAGCAGCACGGCAGCCATTCCGTCGGCAGCTTCCGTAACGTCGTAACTCTCGAATTCCGCGTATTTCCGGATAAGCCGGCGTATCATTTCTTCATCGTCGACAATCAGCATGTCGGGCATCGGTATCCCCCTTTACAGAATTCCGCCGCAAAGGGAACGCCGTATGACACGGCGTTCCCCCGGCTTATTGTTTATTTTACGGCTGTTCCTGAGTTTCTTCCGCAGCTTCCGTTGTTTCCGATGATACGGGTACGTTTTCGATCAGTTTGATCTCAACGTCGACCATTTCGCTTCTCTTGCTCTTTACGTCGGTAAGGCGTGCCACGGTGATCTTTGCTGTATCGCCGACTTTATACTCTTCGTTTAAAAGTTTTGCCAGCGCCTGTTTGGTTGATACAGCTACGCCGTCAAGCGCTACAATGCGGTCACCGAACTTCAGGTCGCCTTCTGTCTGCAGGTCTGTGTTGTATTCCAGGAAGTATACGCCGTAGTCTGTGATGTAGTTCAGGATCGCCGCGTATTCCTGTGTGCGAAGTTCAAAGAAATCGGTCGATTCGTTGACGTCAAGCACGTAGATGCCCAGTTGGGGTCTGCCTTTGATATAGCCGAAGTTGATAAGCTGTTCCGCCACGGCGATGGCGTCGTTGATCGGTATCGCAAAACCGAGGCCTTCGATGCCCGATCCCGATGATTTCGCATTGACTATGCCGATGAGTTCGGCACGGAGATTGAACAGTCCGCCGCCGGAATTTCCGGGATTGATCGCAGCGTTTGTCTGAAGAAGATTATAGTTCTGACCGGCGATTTCGACTTCCCGGTCCAGTGCGCTGATGATGCCGTTTGTAACGGTGCCGCCGAGTTCGCCGAGAGGATTTCCGATCGCAACGGCGTCTTCGCCGACCACAAGGCCCGATGAATCGCCTACGACAGCGAAGGGAAGGCCGGTAGCTTCGATTTTTACGACGGCTATATCTGTAAGAGCGTCGGAACCGATGACTTTTGCGGGATATTCCATGCCGTCGGTCATTTTAACGGTTATGTTGGACGCGCCGTCGATCACATGAGCGCAGGTAATGATATATCCGTTTTCGGTGATGATGACTCCGCTTCCCGCGCCGCCTGTGATATACTGTCCGTAAAAAGACTGTGTCACCATTGTTTCGGTGGAAATTTCAACCACCGAATCCGCCGCTTTATCGGCTACGGATGCGATCACGTTCGCTTCGATTTTTTCTGAGGCGGGTTCCGTATCCGCCGTTTTGAAAATCACGCCGCCTTCGTTCTTCGCTTCCGTTTCCGATGCGGTGACTACCGGACTGTCTTTCTGCTCCGCCGGCGGCTGTTTGTTGAAATTACCTGCCAGATACGCTCCTCCGAAACCGGCTGCGCCCGAAAAGAGTATGCACAGGATGACGGCAACGGCTACAAAGCTTCTGGAAATGCCTTTTTTCTGTTTCTTTTTATTTACGGGGTATACAGGCGCGCTGTATTCGCTGTGTATTTCCGCAGCTGCGGGAGTTTGCTCCGTATTTTCCGGAGTCTGTCCGGCGGTGTTTTCTTCATTATCGGTATGGATGTTGTCCTGATCGGATTGATTCATTTTAATTACCTCCGTTTAATAAACTATGTTGTCCTGTTGTTTTGATCTTTATGGCTGTATTATACGCGGTCAATGTGACGGTTGTATGATAGTTTTTAAAATGTTTTCTGAAAGATAAATGATAGAAAAGCGAGACGACATGATCTTTACAGAATATCTGAAGCATTTCCTGAATCCGTGTCCTGAAACAGGGCAAAGTCAAAAGCCGGTTTGTTTATAATGTATTTAATTGTGTATAATATTTGTGCATCCATACAAATATATTCAAATAGGACAAGAACAAAAAGTTAAGTATTTACAAAGCGCCGTTAATGTGTTATACTCGGATTGTTAAAATATTTACAGGCAGCAGCGAACATCCGAAAAGACCGGTCAGATCATCCGCCGCGGCAGATATCTGCCGCTGATGTTTGCCATTTCGGATGCCGCATGGTATTTATCGGTTTGAGACCGATAGTATGCCATAAAAAGAGGATCAAAGTCTGTAGTTGTTTTTCCTGAACAGCATGCATTTATAAAGCTGTTTTGTGTTTCGCAGCAGACCAAAAATTATTTTATAGGGGGATATTTTATGAAAAAATTGTTTGCTCTTTTGCTTGTCGCACTCTTCACGGTTCTGACATTCATTCCCGTATCGGCGGCGCCTGTTTCAACCGACATACTCAAGGGAACTCCGTCGGTCGACGGTACACTCGATGACATTTACACGCAGTCCGCTTCCTATGAACTCGACAACCTGGGTTTCTATATCTGGGGAGACGGTGCGATGGCTGCGGACGCCGCGGCGACCGCTTATTTCCTCTGGGACGCCAGTTATCTGTATCTGGCGGTCGCAGTTACGGACTCCACCATATTTTCGGCGGAAGTCGGTGATGTATGGCAGAACGATGCCGCTGAAGTCTGGTTCCTGGATGAAGATATGCAGTTCAAGATCCACGCCGCTGCCGACGGAAATTTCTTTTTGGGAGCCGATGCCGCCGGTGCGACCCCGTTTGTTTTTGAAAATGCGCTTCACGCCGCAAAAATCGACGGCAGCAAGTATATCATCGAAATAGCCCTTCCCATGAACAATCTTGCCGCCGGAAAGACCTTCGGTTTTACGCTTCAGGTCAACGACATCTTTTCCACCGACGCCTCCGCGGCAGGAACCGCTTCGGGATCACAGACGGCCGAGCATGTCTTTACCTGTATAGCCACTGAAGTCGTGCTTCCCGTCGTTGAAACGGAAGCTCCGGCAACGGAAGCACCCGCAGCGGAAGCGGAAGCCGAAGCTCCGGCTGTTGTTACAACCGCCGCTCAGACTGCGGATATCGCAGGGATCGCCGTCCTTATCTCTGTTATGGCACTGGCAGGCGTTGTGATCAGCCGCCGCAAATAAAAAATTACCGGATAAAAGGGATATGTCTGTAAAGGGCATGTCCCTTTTCTGTTTTACGGGATACGGCCGAACATTACGGTATGGTACCCTATCCGAAACCGGATGAAACGCAGGAAAAACACGGGACGCTGATCCACGATGCCATGAATCCGGGTGTGTTTCCGCTGACAACGCCGAAATACCGGAGGATGGGAGCTGTGCCGGAGGTGCTGTGCTCTGAATGCTCTCGATAAACTCATTTCGGCTTATACGGAAAATACATGACCGGCATATCCGATCCAAGACCGAACGGCTCCGGTATGACTGGGTCACACCGGAGCTGTTTTTATCGGAAATGGGCCTGTAAAAATTCTTTCAGCGTGCCGTTGTAAACCGCTTCGCACATGAATCCGGTACCCAGCTGATCTCCCGTCAGATAATATATGATGGTCTTTCCTCCATATTCGCAGAGGTCGATGTCGCAGTTGTTTATGTTCAGGTAGCTGCGGATCGTTTTTTCCGCTGCGGCATCAAATACGGCGCCCGGTTTCGGGATCCTGTCTTCGCGGGATATCCATAAGACCGGATTGTGCAGCCCTATCTCCCATGTCGTAAAATCCTTTGTCCGGTAAATATAAGGCGCGTATCGGGCGAGGGGAAGCGCTTCGAGGCATATCATATAATAAAAATCGTCCTCAGGGAGATAACGGAGCGCGGGACATGCGACATAACGTTCTCTTGCGTAGCAGATCTCGTCGCTCATCATGGTCCAGCTGACCAGATCGTCGGAAACGGCGAAAAATGTGGTGAAGGGAACGCCGACTTTTTCCTGCGGAGCTCCGGCCTCGATCGCCATCACGTAACCGTTTCGGCCTTTGCAGACCGACGTGTTGTAGAACAGCCAGCCCTCGCGGCGTATGACGTCTTTTTCCTCCCAGGTCTCAAGGTCGGAGGAGCGGAACAAACGGATCGTATCTCCGCCCCATACGCGGTTTTTCTGCTCGTTCGTGCCGAAGATATATACGTCGCTGCCTCCGCCGCAATAGGCGGAAAAGAAATGCCATCCCGGTCCCGCCGGTTTTGTTTTCGTTCC
>CAZVPD010000091.1:8402-15582 GCA_964628455.1 uncultured Lachnospiraceae bacterium | reverse complement strand
CCCGATACCGCCGGTCTCCTGTGCATTACAGCCGGTCTTTTCATGACGGTAAAATATATGCGGGGATATAAGCTTCCGCTTGCCCTCGGTTCGGCCGCCGCGTTGTTTTCGGCCGCAAGCTGGTATTACATGAAAATGTTCTCCGACAAATTTTACGCATACGGCATAGGCAAAAGCATGGAATCCTACAGAATGTTTCTGGTTTCGGCCGCACTCTCCGCCGCCGAAGCGGTCCTGCTCATCCTTCTCATCGCCGCATTGACCGCTTATCTGATGTCGATGATCAAAGACCACACCGGTCCCGAAACCCAAAGCGAATTCAACGCGGCAAAAGCCAAAGACGAATATCTCCGGAAGAAGCTGCGGTGTAAAACGGTCGTCTTTGCCGTCCTCGGCATCCTGGCCGCCGTATCCGGCGCCGCATATACCCTCTGCCTTCTCTACTGGCCCGAATACTGGATGGTAAACGCGGCGGTCAGCATCCTGTGGCTCATCACAGCCTTCAGCCTTATGCATGAACTCGGAGAAGAAATCGAGCACAGATATTTATAAAACAAAATATTAAAACATTAGAATTATTTTTTTATATTTTTGTTTTAAATGCATATTTATTTTAATAATATTCATTGAATTTAATATTGATTATAATTAAAATCTGATATATAATCATAATATGTTTTGTTTTATAATATATTTTTATATTATATTTATTTTAATTCATCGGCATCCAACAGGAAAGCATATATGTCAAAGATATTTTATATTAAAACTGCAAAAACAAAAATCCGTAATTGATATTATGCGACATCAGTAATGATACGAAAACTATTCCCATATATATGTCAGTCAGTTGTCAAATGCTTGAATGTAAAGTTTGATCAATATTTCTTTTTCATGTATCTGTTGATTCTGTTATCTATCCGTTAATATGTTACTGTTTATTGTTAGGATATCCATCTATTTTACAAGATAGAAAGAATGGTATAACAATGAATGACATTACCCGGGTATCAGAAGGACGCATTTTTCTGTCATCACCGACTATGCACGAAAAAGAAAATTTTTATATAAACGAAGCTTTTCAATCGAATTATATCGCTCCGGTCGGTTTAAACATCGATAGATTTGAGGAAGAAACAGCAAAATATGTCGGTATACCTCACGCAGCTGCGCTGTGTTCGGGAACGGCAGCTCTGCATCTGGCGTTAAAGCTGGCAGGAGTCGGTCAGAATGATAAGGTTTGTTGTTCCGATCTGACGTTTGCGGCATCCGCAAATCCGATATTATATGAACGGGGAATACCGGTTTTTATAGACTCGGAACGCGATACATGGAACATGGACCCTAGAGCCCTCGAGAAAGCATTTAAAGAGAACCCCGGTGTGAAAGCCGTTATTTCGGTAAATCTTTACGGAGTCCCCGCAAAATACAATGAAATAAAGGCTATTTGCGAATCAAAGCATGTGCCGTTAATCGAAGATGCAGCCGAAAGTCTGGGCGCAGTTTACTGCGGCAGGCAGACAGGTACATTTGGCGATTACGGCATTTTTTCATTTAACGGCAATAAAATCATCACAACCGCCGGAGGGGGGATGCTTGTTTCCGAAAACGAAAAGGCAGTCACCAAAACGCGTTTCTGGGCAACACAGTCCAAAGATCCCTCTCCGTATTATCAGCACAGCGAAATCGGATATAATTATCGGATGTCAAACATTCTGGCCGGAATCGGACGCGGTCAGCTTATACATCTGAATGAACATATAACAGCAAAAAAGAAGATTTACGAAAACTACAGAACTGCTCTCTCATACTTACCGGTTTCCATGAATCCCTTCACATCCGACTGTGAACCCAATTTCTGGCTTTCCTGTATTTTACTTAACGCGAACTCTGAAATATCCGTTTCACAAATAATCAAATCACTCGCAGAAAACAACATCGAAGCACGTCGCATATGGAAGCCGATGCATATGCAGCCTGTTTTTTCCGGGTTTGATTTTATTAAGATTGAACCCGATTCTGTATCCGAAGATATATTCGCAAGAGGAATTTGTCTGCCCAGTGATATAAAAATGACATTATATGATCAGGAGAGAGTTATTTCCGTAATCAGATCGTGTTTTAACGAGAAATGAGAGATATCCATGCAAAAAAATGTTTATGTCCGGTTTATGAAACGACCGATGGATTTTTTTCTGTCAATTTCCGCATTGATCATACTGTCACCGGTATTATTAACCGCGGCGTTTCTTGTAAAAATAAAACTGGGTTCACCTGTTATATTCAAACAGGAACGGCCCGGTAAAGATCAGAAAATTTTCAAACTTTATAAATTCCGTACGATGACAAACCAATGTGACTGCAGCGGTAAATTATTGCCCGACAGTATCAGGATAACTGAATTCGGCAAGTTTCTCAGAAATACAAGTCTTGACGAACTTCCGCAACTTTGGAATATCGTAATGGGAGATATGAGCATCGTCGGCCCCAGGCCGTTACTAACCAATTATTTGCCATATTATACCGTCAATGAAAGCAGGCGTCATATGGTCAGGCCGGGTTTGACCGGACTGGCTCAGATCAGCGGACGCAACTATTTAAATTGGGATGAAAGACTTCAGAAGGATATTGAATATCTTGAAAATATATCTCTGAAACTGGACATTATTATCATATTCAATACAATCCGATGCATATTTTTGCATAATGAAGTCGCGGAAATTACAGATGAAATCGAAGGAGATCTGTCAGAAATACGCAGAAGCAATATTCAAATCAAATAGAATTTTATTGGTGTGAATAAAATGCTGAATATAATTTCAATTGATGAAGTTGAGAGATGGGATAAAATTATAAAAAATTCGGTGAACGATGCCTATTATTTATCAGGTTATGTTAAAGGATTTCTGCTACACGGCGACGGCATTCCCGAATTGATTTTTTATGATAACGGTTCTGTAAAAGCGTTGAATGTCGTCATGAAAAGGGATATAGCCAAATCAAACGCATTCAAAGATAAACTGACCGCAGGAAATTTATTCGATTATTCGACTCCATACGGATATGGGGGGTTTATATTTATAGGCAAGAAAACCGATGAGGATATCCGTATTTTAAATTCGGAATATGAAAAACTGTGTTTGAAAAATCATGTGGTTTCGGAGTTTGTCCGTTTTCATCCTGTCCTTAATAATTACAGAGATAACGTTATTCTATATAATACAGTCAGGTTGGGTTCAACCGTTATTATCGATCTTAAGGATAAAAATCAAATATGGTACAATTTATCATCAAAAAACAGAAATTCCATCCGAAAAGCGAAAAATTCGGGGGTAAGTATTTATTGGGGCAGATCACCGGAGCTTTATGAACGATTCAGACTGATGTATAATGAAACGATGAAAAAAGTACATGCTGCCGATTACTATTTTTTCGGTGCCGAATATTTCAACAGTTTGTTATACGATTTATTGAATAATGCCGTAATATTTTATGCGGAAATGAATTCTGTTATAATCGCTATGTCGATCATTTTATATTGCGGAGAACAAATTCATTATCACTTATCGGCTTCTGTTACAGAATATCTTACATATGCTCCGACGAACTTGCTTTTATTCAGTGCGGCAGAATGGGGATCCGAACACGGATATAAATCATTTCATCTCGGCGGAGGCTTGGGTTCAAAAACCGATTCATTATATAAATTTAAAAAATCATTTTATAAATATAACGATAGATGCTATTATATCGGAAAAAAAATATTCGATGACGAACAATATAATAAACTCATTGCATACAGATCGAATAACATGGATTTCAATAAAGGAACCGACTTTTTTCCGCTATACAGAGGTTAAACTTTGAACATATTATTTATGAGTTTATGTGAATACAATTCTTTTGCGGAAAAAGATCTGTACACCGATCTCCTTCGCTGTTTCATAAAAAACGGGTTCACAGTATATATGATCACACCTGTTGAAAGGAAAAAACAAGAGAAGACACATATTATCAGTGAAGGATGCAGTCTTATTTTAAAAGTAAAAATCGGGAATTATTTTCAAGCGAACAAAATCGAAAAAGGAATCACCTGCATTCAAATCGGGTGTGATTATACCAGGGCCATTAAGAAACATTTCAATCGAATCAAATTCGATATCGTTTTATCGGCCACCCCGCCTGTCACCTTATATAAAGCCATGAAATATATCAAGGATAGAGATCATGCTTCGGTATACCTTTTGTTGAAAGATATTTTCCCGCAGAACGCAGTCGATATCGGGTTACTTTCCGGCAGCAGTTTATTATATAAATATTTTCGTAAAAAAGAAGAAAATCTATATGCTTTATCTGATTATATCGGATGTATGTCTCAGGCGAATATCGATTATATCCTTGCCAACAATTCCCGGATTGACAGAAACAAAATCGAACTCTGTCCAAACAGCATAGAAATACATGATATTCATGTATCCGACGAAGAAAAAAAATCGATCAGGAAAAAATACGGTATTCCGGAAGATAGAATTATTTTTCTTTACGGAGGTAATTTGGGAAAAGCTCAGGGGATTCCGTTTTTTATCGACTGCCTGAAGTATTTGAAGAACAATCGTTCTGTTTATTTCTTAATAGTCGGATCAGGAACGGAATTCGGGGATATTTCGGGATTTATTCGTGAAGAAAAACCCGAAAATATTAAGCTGTTAAAATCCATCCCGCATGATGAATTTGATCTGCTCGCTGCAGGATGCGATATAGGTTTAATATTTCTCGACCATCGCTTTACTATGCCGAATTTCCCTTCACGGCTGTTAACGTACATGCAGGCCGGCATACCTGTATTGGCCGCAACAGATAAAAATTCCGACATTGGAGAAACAATAACAGAGGGTGGTTTCGGCTGGTGGTGTGAAAGCAACGTCGTCGTTAATTTCGCAAATCTTATAAATGATTGTTTATCCGATCGAAACAATTGGACTTATAAACAAAATGCAGCCAGATGTTATTTGAAAAAATATTATGATGTGGAAACCGGATATCATATTATCACCAGACATTTTATTTGATAACCTTGTTTTATATGTATATCCGAAAGGGGTTATGCGTTTGGAAATCGAAAAGCTGCTGCTTGTATCCCCCTTACCTCCGCCTGCCGGCGGGATAGCGTCGTGGACACAAAAATACATAAACCATCTGTCCGGCAGCGTAAGTGTGCGGGTTGTTGATACATCGGTCACCGGCAAACGTTCCGATGCTATCAATGGAGCATATCATTATCCGGATGAAATCAAACGGACTCTGAAGATCGTAAAAGATTTGAAAATCGCATTATCCGAAGAAAAACCCGATCTTGTTCATATAAATACATCCTGTTCTCCGTTAGGAATTATCCGGGAATATTTATGCGTGCGTATAGCCAATCGTTTTAAAATCCCTGTGGTTCTGCATTGCAGATGTAATATTTCGGATCAACTTGGCGGAAGCCGTGCGGGTCATTATTTCTTTAAAAAAGCTGTAAATAAATCAGCTTTGATTCTTGTTTTAAACAGCCAATCTCTTGATTTTGTCCAAAATATTTCAAATAAAAAATGCGTCAGAGTAAATAATTTTATCGAGAATGATTTTATATTGACTGAAAAGAAGGAAATAAATCCCATTATTCATAATATTGCTTTTGTCGGTCACGTCTGTAAAGATAAAGGTATTGCCGAATTGATCGACGCAGCGAAAATTTTACCCGATATACGTTTTATGCTTGCAGGATCAATATCAAATGAAATAAAAGCTATAATAGTTTCGGATAATCTTTATTTTTTAGGTGAAAAAGATAAGGATGATATTAAAAAATTGCTGGACAGCTCTGATTTATTTGTTTTTCCATCCTACACCGAGGGATTTTCAAATGCTTTACTGGAAGCAATGGCAAGGGGTATGCCGGTTATTGCCACCGATGTCGGAACGAATGCCGATATGCTCGAAAATAAAGGCGGAATTATAATCGAAACCAAAAATACAAAAGCTATCGCAGAAGCCGTATTAAGTCTGAATAATCCTGAGTTAAGGAAAGAAATGTCCGAATGGAATATAGAAAAAGTAAAGAACAGCTATACTTTATTAAAAGTAGCGGATGATTTGATGCGTTTATATACGGAGGCAGTTTGATTAAATTATTAATTAGATACGTATGGTATCTATCGGGTTTTATACCAAATATATGGAACCATATCATTGTTTCCCCGCTTAAAAAAGCTATGACAAAAAAATGCGGTAAAAAAGTATTGATCGGCAGAAAAGCCAAAGCCAATTGGGAAAACATTACGATCGGCGATTGTGTTTCGGTCGGCCCGGGAGCTGATTTTACATGCACGAAGGCTGAGATATTTATCGGGAATCATGTCATGTTCGGGCCGAATGTAACGATGATTACCGGAGGACACCGCACCGATGTAATCGGTAAATATATGGATGCAATAGGAAACGACGAAAAAAGCCCGGAAAACGACCGCAATATCATATTGAAAGGCGATAACTGGATAGGCGCAAATGCCGTTATATTAAAAGGTGTAACCATAGGACAAGGATCCGTCATAGCTGCGGGTGCTGTGGTCACGAAAAACGTTATTCCTTATTCCATTGTCGGCGGAGTTCCGGCAAAAACGATAAAAATGCGCTTCGATGAAAACTCTCTTGAAAAACATATAAAACTATTAAACAGTATAAAATCTTAACAGTTCAGGAATCATAAAAATACATCCGAATGAAATGATTATTATATGGAAAATAAAGTACTGTTTGTTTCTATGGATAAATTTCCAAACGGAGACGCCGGAGCAATACGACAATATTCTTTTGCAAAGCTTTTTCAATATATCGGTATCGATCCGATTATAATTTGTATGGGAACCTCTACAAATTTTACGGAAAAAATATTCGACTCCATCGGATATACCTCCTTCAGAAGCAGAAAATCGGGTGCTTTTTTTAAAATACTGGATATGCTGCAATATAAAAAAAGACTGAAAATTTTACTATATAAACTCGAAAAAAAAATAAGTTATATATTCGTGTCAGATATTCCTTTTCCGATAATGATTTTCATTAAAAATTATGCAGTCAGGAAGAATATCTGCCTTCTGCATGACAGTATTGAATGGTATTCACCGGAACAGTTTTTCTG
>CAZVPD010000091.1:0-8392 GCA_964628455.1 uncultured Lachnospiraceae bacterium | reverse complement strand
GGCGTTTTAGCACATGAATATATCTGTAAAAACATACTGAACCGTTTGATTATAAAAAAGCCGTATCATGTGATAACAATAAGCCAGTATTTGTATGATTATTTCTTCGGTAAGGGATTGCATGTGATAAGAATTCCGGCAATACTGGATGTAAAAAATATGCAAGTAACGGAAAAAATACGATGTAAAAAACTCATACTTGTATACGCGGGATCACCGGGTAAAAAAGATCATTTTACGGAGATATTTGATAGTTTATATTCCATGGATGACGAATTGCGTAGAAAAATCGAGTTCAGGATCGTAGGTTCAGATACCGACAGACTATTGACAATAACACGTTATGATCACAGAAAATGGGAATCGATTAAGCACTCGATAAAATGTTATGCCCGTATGTCAAGAGAAAACGCAGTCCAACATATAAAAGAAGCGGATTTTACGGTATTGATGCGATCTCCTAATCATCGATATGCAAAAGCGGGATTCCCGACCAAAATAGCCGAGAGTATGGCTTATTCAACTCCCGTCATATGTAATTTAACTTCAGATTTAAATCAATATCTGATCGATAACCTCAACTGCCTGATTGTTCATGATCATACTTCAGGAGGATTTTCAGAGGCATTGAAACGTGCCTGGCATTTATCAAACGCAGAAAAAGCGAATATGCGTATCGAGGCAAGAAAATGCGCCGAAATTTATTTTGATTTCAGAACATATACAAATGCCGTGCATGATTTTTTAAATACCGTTCCATAAATATTAAGTCGGCACAATAAAGACCTTCCATCCGGAACAACCGAGAAATTTATAATTTATATTATATAAATGCGGAGCATGTGGTCATAATATGAAAATATTGCATATTTGCATCAGCAATTTATATGTCGATGATGCCGGTTATCAGGAAAATTTATTAACTAAAATGCATAAAAAGATGGGACTTGAGGTAAAAATCATAACCTGCTGCCTTACATATGACACAAATGGCAGTATGATTTACAGAGACCTTCATAAATATGTTAATTCCGATGATATCGAAATAATCGTTCTGCCCTTCGTAAATAATCAATATATATGTAAAATTCTCAGAATATGTTCCGGTTTATACAAGGAAATCGAATTATTCTCACCGGATATAATATTTACACACGGAACAACATTTTATGGGATAAATGATATCGTTAAATATAAAAAAAGCCATGTGAATGTCATTTTATTCGGAGATCAGCATGGAGATTACTATAACACGGGATTGTCAGTTAAAAAAAGTATAAAATACTACAGGAGATTGATCTATATAGGTCTGATATTAGGTCATTATTCAAGAAAATACTCAAAATATTGTAAAACTATATACGGTGTGACTCCACAGCGCGTCATATTTCTGCAAAAAATTCTGAGGATCAAGCCTGAAAAAACATCGCTGCTGATTATGGGCGGAGATGATTCCGAAATTCAATATGATAAAAAAGAACAGATAAGAAACGAAATAAGAGCCGAATATAATATTTGCCAATCGGATTTTTTGATTATATCCGGAGGTAAAATCGATCGAACCAAAAATATCCATTTATTAATTGAAGCTGTTTCCGATTTGAATATAAAAAGATTGAAATTGATAGTATTTGGTCATCTTGATGAAGAAATAAGGGACATTATAAAAAAAACGAAAAATTCTAATTTTATCTTTATCGGCTGGATACCTTCACACAAGGTATATGATTATTATCTTGCTTCTGATCTTGCTGTTTTCCCGGGAACACATTCCGTTTTATGGGAACAAGCCTGCTCCTGCGGTCTCCCGTGCCTATTCAAACACTGGGAGGGTATGCATCATGTCGATGTAGGCGGAAACTGTGAATTTTTATACAGAGACAGTGCCGATGAAATAAAGAACGCAATTCATGACATTCTCAAAAATAACATTAAATATAAAAGCATGAAAAAAGCCGCCGTTGACAAAGGTATAAACATATTTTCATATTCCGATATCGCAAAAAGATCGATCGATTTTAATGATCGGGACTATGATTTTCGATGAATTATCATCATTTACAATATGAACGATAATAAAAAAATTTGCCTTCTGGTCGCTGCTCTATGGAGTTACAGAATTTTTACACTGCTTGTCAATATGCTCGTTAATTTGTTTTTACCGAATATAATCTATGATACGATTATTTGTTACGGAATTGTATTCTTATTTGTTTCTTATGCTTTTATACCGGTCATAAAAAGATTGACGGTAAAAGATTTTTTCCTTTTTATAATTATACTCTTTGGTTTTATTTTTTCTTTACTGTTTTATCCCGACAATGATTATCTAATCGTTAATATACTTCCAGGCTTCTTTTTACTTGTGTTTCCTTATTATTTTTTAGGAGAAACAATCGAAGACTTCAGATTGTTGGATAAATATCTGAGTCATGTGTCGGGATATGTTATTTGGGCATCGGTCATATGTTATTGGATTTCCTATATAAACAAACAGTTTTTTTCTTCTGACAATATGAGCTTTTCATATTTCTTATTGCCGAGTGTATTGTTTATGGTCTACACTTCATTGGTCGACGGAAGTTTTATAAAAAGATTAACGGCGGCAGCGGGAGTATCGGTTACATTTATTGCAGGAACACGCGGCCCGATTCTTTGTGTTTTGTTTTTCTTTTTACTTTACCTGATGATGAACCTGAGAAAACTATGCATTATAGTGGTATGTGTTTCTTTTATGATCCCCGGAGTTTTAATATATTTCAACGGTTTTTTGGCCAACCGTTTGACAGAGTTGTATCATATGTTTAAAGATGCCGGTATAAATTTAAGGATTCTACAGCAATTTCTTGAGGGTGATTTACGGAACACATCGGGCAGAGATGTTCTCTATGAAATTATTATAAACAATATCGAAAAACATCCGATTAGTGGATGCGGATTAATGGGAGACAGAATCGCAACAATGAAGTTCGTCGGCAGTATCGGCGGAACATATGCTCATAATTTATTTTTGGAGATGTGGTGCCAGTTTGGTATTATTTTCGGTAGTTTATTGATATTGGCGGTTATCGTAACAGCCTTTAAAGCATTTTTCCTTGAAAAGGACAAATATGCCGGATATTTCATAGCTGTATTGATTTCGGCCGGATTGATCAAATTGATGATCTCCGGATCTTATTTGTTTGAGCCTTATCTTTTTTTACTAATGGGTGTAAGCAGCAAGTCATTGTATCATTCTTTTTCTAAAAAGAAAAACCTGAAAAACACCGAAAACACAGGGGCCGTATGAGTATAAAAGAAATAAAATACGGAGCTTTGTTATCATATACATTGATCCTAATCAATACTTTTTACGGATTGTTCTTTATTCCGTTTTTAATTTCCAGAATAGGCGATGAGGGGTACGGGATATATAAGATCATCGGTTCATTGATCGGCTCATTGACGATTCTTGATATGGGAATCGGCAGTACAGTGCTGCGTTACACTGCCAAATTCCATGCTGAAAAGAACCGTATCAAGATAGGCAATTTTTCCGCGATCGGAATGATTCAAGCGTCGATCCTTTCCGCAATCATAGTTTTTATTTCAATATTTATATATTTTCAAATCGACAGATTTTTTGGTACCTCATTATCACCAGCCGGATTATTCAAAGCCAGACAGTTATTTTTACTTTTTATTATTATAATGATTCTGAATATATATGACAAAGTTATATTCGGGATTATTTCCGGATGTGAACATTTTATATTTGCCAATTCAATAAAAATTTCAGGGGTCTCTTTGAAAATTCTCGTCTCTTTTTTGTTAATCTTAAAGATAGGCGATTCCGCCTGTTTGTTATATACAGAAATATTCATATTGATTTTCATCACTGTTTTACAGCTTTTTTATATATTAAAAATCATTAAAATCAAAATTAAATTTCTCTATTGGGACCCGGATCTGTTTCGGTCATCGATAAAATATACTTTTTTGATATTTATACAATCCATTGCTCTTCAATTCAACGGAAATCTAGACAATATGGTTATTGGAGCCATAGTCGGTGCAGCTGCCGTTGCCGTTTATTCCATAGGTCTCCAGTTGTTTTATATGTTTGAGCAATTTGCCATGGCATTTTCAGATTTAATGCTGCCTTCAATAAGCAAACAGATTGCCGAAAATGCCTGTATCACTGATCTTGAAAATACTGTTATAAAAATCGGGCGCTTCGAATTTATGGCACTCGGCGGAGCGTTATGCGCTTACCTGATGATCGGACGTGAGTTTATCGTCCTTTGGCTTGGGACTTCTTATCTCCAGGCCTGGATGGTAGGTCTGATACTGATGATTCCGGCGTCGGTTCCTCTTGTTCAGAATGTCTGCCTGTCGATCTTAAGAGCACAGAATAAAATGAAATTCCGAACCGCAGCCATCTGTTTTATGTCGGTTTTCAATCTGATTATAACCGTAATGGGAGTAAGGAGATTCGGTCCGCTCGCTGCATGTGCCGGAACCGCGGTAAGTCTGATTTTTGCCAATATCATTGCCATGAATATTTATTATATAAAAGTGATAAAATTGAATATATTCAGAATTTTTAAAAATATTTATTCCGGGATCTGGTTATGCTGTGTGCTGACCGCATTGATTCTGTGGTTTACAACTCAAGTGTTATACGGTAACTGGTTCGTCTGGTTTGTCAAAGCTTTGATATTCTGCGTTGTTTACGCCGCACTGCTGATTTTATTCGGAATCAACAAATCGGAAAAAAATATATTGTTCGGAAATATATCCATATGGATCCGGGAAATGAAGCGAAAAACATGAAAATACGGCTGATGACTTTTCACACTCCAAAAAATTACGGGGCTGTTTTACAGGCATATTCTTTGTTGTCATTTTTAAAAAAGCGCTGCGAAGATGTAAAAATAATCGATTATAATACCGAAAATCTACGCGGCAAATATTCTTTGTTACCAAAATTCAATTCATTCCGAGGATTTTTTCATACTTTTCTGTTACTTTTGAATTATAATAAAAAGAAGCTTAAATATATTAAATTCGATTCATTCATCAAAAACAATCTCGATTTAACCGAAAGATACAGCACTACGAATGAGCTATATTTAAAAAAAATCACTGCCGATACGGTGATAACCGGAAGCGATCAGGTTTTTAATCCTAACCGGATCACCGATGAAAGGAAAGCATTTTATCTTGATTTTGTATCCGGTCAGTCCGTAAAAATTTCCTATGCTGCCAGCTTCGGAGTGAATGACATCGACGATAGCAAAACGGAAGAAATCAGAAACTATCTGGAATCTTTTAGATTTTTATCCGTCCGGGAAAGGAGCGGAGCTGCGATCATTCGAAAATTAACCGGGAGAGAAGCTGTTGAAGTGCTGGATCCGGTTTTTTTATGCGATAAAGAAACCTGGAGAGGAATTGCGAAACCCTATTACAAAAAACATTCACACTATCTGTTATATTACAGGTTGATAGGATCAAAAAAGTCCGATAAGACGGCTGAAAAAGCAGCCGAAGATCAAAATTTGAAACTCATTATATTGACCGACGGTTTAATAAAGTCGGTTTTTAAAACTGTCATCAGGGATGCCGGGCCTACGGAATTTTTATCTCTGATTTTAAACGCAGATTATATTGTAACCGATTCTTACCACGGTGCGGCATTTTCGGTCATATTCGAAAAGCAATTTTTATTTACCGATACCGATCCGACAACCGGTCTTAGAACATGCAGCTTACTTGACAAGCTCCAGATTACTGGACAGGCATATATTTTAAACGGCACGGGCAAACCATGGATCGAGTATGAAAAAATAAAAAAAATCATGGAAAAAGAAAAGGAAAGATCCGTTAATTTTATCATAAATGCAATCGGATATGAATCATGAAAACAATGAAAGAAACGGCCAAATATTGGTTGTCTAAACTGCCGTCCTCTATTATACTTTTATTTCATCACGTTTCAGATACTCCGGATATCCAAAAAAGCGGAGCTTTGCTCAATACAGACCTTTTTTATAAAGAAATCAAACGTTTTTCACAATATGAAACACTCGAAAATGTTATACAAAACCCGCAAAGAAAAAAAGTCGCGGTCACATTCGATGACGGGCTCGCTGATGTTTATACCATCGCATATCCGTATCTGAAAAAAAGGAATATACCGTTCACTATATTCATTGTTTTGGATTTTATCGATAAACCCGGATTTATAACTTCCTCTCAGCTGCTTGTAATGGCGGCCGATCCCATTGTGACTATCGGCTCACACGGTATCACCCACTCGATTTTAACCGATTTGAATACGTTCAATAAAAAAAAGGAAATCATTTGTTCTCAGACGATTCTGGAAAATATAATTCATGATAAAGTGGATTTTTTTGCATATCCTTACGGGCGGTATGATAAAGAATGTTTTAAATATGTTTCGGTTTATAAATATGTTTTATCCGTTCGTGCTCTACCCTGTAATGCAATATTCAATTTAAACAAAAAAATCCTGCCCAGATTAAATATCGCGAGTCATACATTCGAATATATGAATCAGTTTATAAATACATATTGCCGGGGTTGCATAATTGAAAATACAGAATATAAATGATGAATGTACAGGATGTACGGCATGTATGACAGTCTGTCCCGAACAATGCATCAGGATGGAACCGGACGATGAAGGTTTTTACTATCCGAAAATCGATCAGAACCATTGTATCTTATGCGGTAAATGCGATGCAGTATGTCCCTGTCTGAATAAAAACGATATAATTCCCGTAAAAACTTCATACTACGGACGGCATAAGGATGCCGATAAACTTTTCAACAGCTCTTCCGGCGGTGCTTTTATTGCTATTGCCGATACGGTTATAAAACAGGGCGGAAATGTCTACGGCGCTGCTTTTGATATAAAAAACCGTGAACTGATTCACACATGTACAGATAATACTCCGATCATAAAAATACAGAAAAGCAAGTATACGGAAAGTAATTTAAAAAATATATTTGCCGAAATACAAAAAGATATCGACTCCGGCAGAAAAGTATTGTTTTGCGGAACACCTTGTCAGGTCAGCGGATTAAAAAGGGCGATAAACGATCATGATCGTTTCCTTATAACCTGCGATTTTATATGTCACGGTGTTCCGAGTTCTATGCTGTTTAAAGAACACCTGCATCATATTTTAAAGAATGAAATCCTGCTTGATCTGGATTTCCGGCCTAAGGAGTACGGCTGGAGTTCTATACATATAACTATAAGAACCGATAAAACGACAAAAACAAAATCGTATCTTTTTGACTCTTTTTATTACGGTTTTATGTGTAAAAACGCTTTTTTAAGAAGATGCTGCTATCACTGTATATACAGGCGAACTCATTCATCCGATATAACTTTAGGCGATTTTTGGGGATATAAAAAGATCGATCCTGCCCTGAATGATGAAAAGGGACTGTCCCTGATCGTTGCGAATAATGATTTCGGCAGGAGCATAATGAATGATCTTCAGAACATTTTTCTGTTGACCGATCTGGAAAACAACGGTTCGGATTATGCGTTTACCGAAAGAGATTATACGCAATATGAAAAAATACGCAGTGTTTTTTATGCACATTATAAAAAATACGGTTTTGAAAAAGCCGCGGCAAAAACATATATGCATGGCAGCACAATCAGATATTTTAAATACATTGCCAAAAAAATTTTAGAACCAAATAAAAGCGATACCGGTCATTCCGTTTAAATAAAGTTTATAAATAAATTTCTGCAACAAACAAGATATGTTGATCGGTATGGAATTTTTATGATAAACAGCAGGAAATCATTGCCGATGTCAAGCCGGAGATTGAATATTATGAATAAAAAAGCAACGGCAGCAGTCATTCTCTGCGCGGGCAGAGGAACGAGAATGAATGAAGACAGCACAAACAAAGTCTGTTTACCATGCGGCGGAATCCCGGTGATCCTACGTCAGATAAACAATTTGAAAACGGCGGGAATAAACAAGTTTGTCATTGTCGTCGGTCATCACGCACAGAAAGTGATGGAATGCCTGAGCGGTGTCAGCGGTGTTGTCTACGCATATCAGTCTGTTCAGAACGGAACGGGCGGAGCAGCTCTATGCGGTCTGAAAGCGCTTGAATCGATGGATTTTAACGGTCCCGTATTAATCACAATGGGGGATAAGATCACATCACCCGATGTGATCAGCGAAATGATCGAAAAAAAGTCCCGCTGCGAAGCTGTCTGGGGTGTCCAGACAAGGGAACTGAATGAAAGCGGCGGACGCATCATTATCAGGAACGGCTGTGTTTTCGGTGTTGTTGAAAAGCCCGACAGTGCGCTGCTGGCCTTGGGTTCGGTCCGCATTAAAAACCGTCAGAC
>CAZVPD010000090.1:10300-15638 GCA_964628455.1 uncultured Lachnospiraceae bacterium | reverse complement strand
GTAACGGGTGCCCGGGAAGGGATAGCCCTTCAGCTCCGACCCCCCGAGCTCATGGAATTCGCAGTCTGTGATCTTCGCCCCCCGGACCGTGCCGGAGATGCCGTGCCCGCCCGACCCGGCAAACGACAGGCCGGAGACCTCGAGCCCGTCCGCAAAGCGCATGCAGCCGATGTTGCAGGCAATACGGATGCCGTCCGGGAACTCCGCCGGATCTTTTTCCGACCTCACGCAGATATAACGGTCGCCGCAGAAAAAATCCCACTGCTTTTCGAGCCCGTCAGGCGCATATTTTTTCCGCGGGTAGATTTTTCCCGCGATCTTCAGAAAGCCGGCGTTGACGTCGGTTTCCGTCACGTTGCCGGTGAACTTTTCCGTATCCGTCAGGTCAAGCTTCCAGATCCCTTCCGCTTCTTTTTCCCATGCGGACGCAAGCGCCGTCTTATACTGGCTGATCACCGGCTTTTTCCCCTCGCCGTAGGACGTGTAGACCGTCGGTCCGCTGTCCGAGGGCGGGGGCGGCAGGATCCTTCCGTAAAAAGTATCGCCGCACCGGAATTTCACCGTGTCTCCCCCTCTGAGAACGGCATTGACCCCCGCGATCCCGCGCAGGGGAGATTCGGGGCTTGTTCCTCCGTTTGAATCATGTCCGTTCTCCGCCGCGTAATAAACGGCCATCCCGGTTCACTCCTTTGTTGTTTTTATCCGGACGCGTGTCCGGTTCAGCCGAAAATATAATAATCCTTCACTGCGGCGAACTCCGCCTCGGTTTTAGCCCTGACTTTTTCGAGCGCGGAAGCGTAGGTGTTCTTCCCGTTGACCACCTGCGTGCAGGCCATATCGTAAACGGACGCGCCCCACTGGCCCAGCTCGTAGAATTTGCTGTCGAAGACGATCTGAAGCATCTCCGCGGATTCGTCGTCCCGCGTCGATTTTGTCAGCACGCTCTTTTCGATGACGGCCGTGTTGATCGTGTCGGGCGAATAATACCCCATCACCTCGAGGATATTTCCCGTCCGTTCGGGTTCCGTATTGGTCACGGGGACCGCATAGGCCGTGCCCCACGCGGTGTTGTACTGGCAGTAATACTCCTCCTGCTCCCCGTCGTATTTGGGGAAGGGCAGAACGCCGAAATCGTCGGTCATCAGCTGCCTGTAATCGGTGATATCGCCCACGCCGCCCGTCATGAACAGCACCTTCCCGTCGGGAAAGAGGGCGTTGGCCTTCTCGTAGCCGAGTCTGCGCTCCGCGATCACGGTCGAGTCGTTGCCCGTGCCGAAAAGCTGTTCCAGGACCCGGGCTGTGATCTCGAAGATCCGTTCGGAATCGTTGACGGTGATTCCCCCGTCCTCCCCGACGACCAGCACGCTCTCTCCGAAGGCGTTATACATGCGCGTCATACCGCCCGCGTTCTCCATAAAGCCGTAGCGGTCGTTTTCGTCGAATTTGCCGTCCCCGTTGAGGTCGGAAGCGAAACCGGAGATATAGCCGTAAAACATTTCATACGTCCAGTCCCCGCTTTTAACGGCGTCATACGGATAAGCCAGATTGTTCCCGTCGCACAGGACCTTGTTGAAGTAAACGGCGCTCGCGGAATAATCGTCGAAATAATTGATCGCGCCGCTTGCGAAATAGAGCGTGTCGCTGCCCAGCGAGTACATCGCGATGGTGTCTCCGTCCCACCAGGAGCGGCTGAAATCGATCGACGGGATTTGGTTCAGGTCGGAAAGCAGCCCGTTGATGGACGACTGGAACATGAACCAGGCGCTCGCGCAGAAAACATCGTGCGGATTGTCGCCCGACAGGACCAGCGTCTGTATCAGCGTCAGCAGTTCCGTCCAGGCTCCGAGCCGGTCCGAAGCGACCGTTATGCCCAGCTTGTCCTCCGTTTTGCGGTTGCGCTCGTAGACCGCTTCGTTTATGATGTCGCCCCCCGCCTCCTCAAGGGTGAAGGTGCATTCGTTTTTGTCAAACGGCGTGCCCCATCCGATGTGAAACGCGGTCCCGTCATAAGCGCCGGACGGCAGCGTATCGATAAAGCCCGTTTCCGCCTCCGGAGCGCTTTCCGCGGAGGTGGTGACGGCAGCCGTGCCGGAGTTTTCGCAGCCCGAAAACACAGAGGTCAGTAAAACCGAAATCAGCAGGTAAACGATCGTTTTTTTCATAACATCTCCGAAAATAATTTATTTTTTTGCATGAATGTTTTTTGAAAGCGGATCTTGCTTTTTGCCGGGCGGTCCGGCATGGCTGCCGTCCTCCGGACAATACCAAACGGGGTGTGAAAAGGTGTAAAAAAACTTTGATCCCGTATGTGTTTTTTGCTGATCTTCCGGCGGTATGGCTTTTTTTTACACCCTTTTATTTTTTGACCGGTTTCGGACAGATTTCTTTGAATATTTTATATATACGGGCGGGAAAACGAAAAAACAGCGCGGATCCGGAATCTTTTCGGCCATTTCCGGGGTGTAAGATTTTACACCTTCCCGCACCCCGCCGCACCCCCGGCGGACTTTGTCCTGTCCGAAAGCCTGTAATTCACGTAATTCTTCTTTCCGAGGCCTTCATGCAGGGATTCGGCCGTCAGGACCGCCTCCCCGCGTTCGTTCCGGCTTACGGACAGCAGGACGAGGTCAAAGGCCCCGGCTTCATAGTCAAAGGTCTCCCCGTCGTCGTCGAACAGCAGAAAGCGGCCGTCTCTGTTCCCGTAATACCGGATCTCAAGCGTTTCCGGTTCCTCGGAGAGCATCGGCACGATCCCCCCGTCCCTGACAAAGACGGGAAGGCGGTCTCCGGTATCCGCCGCATCGATGATGTGCGCCGTCGAGCCTTCATACCCGCGGCCGCCGTAAAAGTCGAACCAGCTTCCCTCCGGCATGATCACTTCGCGCCGGCTCTGTCCGGGCGCGAAGGGCGCCGCAAGCAGGCTGTCCCCGGCCAGGAACCGGTCGGCGGGGTCCGGACCGGCGCTGCAGCCCTTCTCCATGACCGTCGGGCGGAACGGCGGGATGCCCTCGAAGGCATAGCGGTAATACGCGGAATAGAAATAGGGCAGAAGCTTCTTTCTCAGCAGGAACGCCTCCCTGACCAGGTCCGAGACCTCCGCGAAGGTCCAGGGTTCGGTGTCCGAAGCCCACGAGTTGATCATGGCCATGGGCGAAAAGCAGACGAGCTGGCATCTTCTCAGCCATTCGTCCCCGTCCGCGGCGCTGCGCACCTCGGGGACCCACTGCACGCCCGAAAAGGCGCCCGAAGCAAGGGCGGTCAGATATTCGCCGAAATCGTAGCAGTCGTTGTACAGCGCGTACGGAAAAGAGACGGCGCCCGCGTTTGTGGCGCGGGTCAGTCCGTATGTCCGCCTGTTTTCGGAGCGGAACATCCCGTACGTGATCTTCTGGAGCAGCAGCCCGTAAAGGTTCCTCATCTGCACGCCCGTCGTTCCGGACGGAAAGGAGGCGTGGTCGGGCCAGAGCCAGAAGTCGAATCCGTCGCACTCATCGAGTTTATAGCCGCTGACGCCTATGTCCGCGTGGCGCCGCTTATGCTGTTCGCGCAGGATCCCGGCCGCCTCTTCGGTCGTGTAGTCCGGAACGATGCCCCCCCACACCAGGTGGGAGCCGCTCAGCGGCAGCATTCCGGAAAAAATCTCCGATTCCGGGGAGACAAAGGCGTTTTCCCACAGGTTGACCCTGACGCCTTGCTCGAGCGCGGACCCGATGAATCCGGCCGGGTCCGGAAAGCGCGTTTTGTCCCACTCGTAGCTGCAGGGATAGGAGCAGCTCTGCCAGCCCGGCTCGAGCCCGGCGACATCGAGCGGAAAGCCCCTTTCCGAAAATTCGGCGATGCTTTCCCCGACCCGGGCGGCGGAATACGGGAGCGGGAACCTTTTCCAGATCCCGAGCCCCCACTTCGGGGGAATAAAGCCGCCTCCGCAGTATAAATTGAATCTCCGCACCGTTTCAAGCAGGTCTGCCCCCGCAAAAACGACGATCTTCACCGCCGGAGCGTCGTTCACCGCCGCCTCGACGTATTCGCCGGCCGGCTGGGCGTTCCACGCCGGGTCGGTGTTCCTGTCGAGGTTCCGGTACCCTTTTTCGGAATCCGCCCTGTTCGCGCTCCCCATATAGAGTTCCGTGAGATTCGCGGTGTCGATGAAGACGCCGCAGCCTCTGTCCGAGAGCCAGAACGGGACGGGCGCGTGGGTCCTGCCGTCGTCCCTCCCGCCGTAGTGGTCGGCCCTGAGCCTCAGCACCTGCGCGTTGATGACCAGGCTCTTAAAGCGCAGTCCGCCGCCGTACAGCGTCTCCCCCTCCGACAGCGGAAAGAGGAGCACGGTCTTCGTCCCGCTCCTATACGCCTTCACCGGCCGTGCGAACGGAAAATCCCGGTCGGAAAGCAGATTCAGCGCCTCAAGCCTCGGTTCCGCGCCCGCCGCGCCCGTCAGGCTGCATACGGGCGGTCCGTCTCCGGCGACGGCCTCCCAGACGCCCGGCGCCGCGGTCCTCCAGTTCAAAGATGCGTATTTCATCGTTCGTCGGCTCCTTCGTTAAAAATTTTCGATGACGCTTACGGCGAGTTCGTTCCAGCGGGAGAGCCTGTCCGCGTCGCCGCGGATGGTCGTCAGGTCCTTGAGGATAAATTCGACGGGCGTGCCGTTTCGGACGCACGCCCTCAGCGTATCGGTCAGTTCGGCCTTCACGGGACCGGGGTCGAAAGCGTCGCCCGCAAGAAACGCGGGGTTGGGCTTGCGCGCCATCACATAGTCCCGGCCCATCGCTTCGGCCGCGACATGGGGGTCCGCCCAGGGGCTGACCGAAATGCAGCGCACGGTTTTTATCTTTTTGATGATATCGATCTTGCGGTGAAGGGGTTCGCAGCAGCCGTAGTTGACCAGCCCGAAGCGCTCGTAATAGGGCTTCATATAATTGATTTCGAATTCGTCGTGCATGGCGGGCGACACCTCCGAAAAGATCTGCGCGGCGCCGCTTGCCCAGCAGTTTTTCGCTTTGACGTGCTCTTCGTCGAAGCCGCCCTTGTACAGTTCGTCGCAGCCGCTCTCGGCGTAGTGGCAGAACCCGGGCGAGGCCAGCAGATTCTCCCGCTCGTACTGATCGAGGATCTCCTGCTCGATCCCGGTGAAGCGCGCCATGACTTTATGTAAAAACTCCGGCCTGTCCGCAAGGTCGTAAAGCACCGTTTCGGCCCCCCTGAGAAACACGATCCTGTCCCACAGGGCCGCCCAGATATCGACCCCGGCCGCCTTGACGGGAAGGATATCCCCCACAAGTCCGTCCGCCTGCTCCAGCAGCTTTTCCGTACCCTCCCGGTCGTATTTTATTTCGGG
>CAZVPD010000090.1:4611-10290 GCA_964628455.1 uncultured Lachnospiraceae bacterium | reverse complement strand
CGTCGAGATGATTTTTTTGCCGATCCTGAGGAATTCCGGAACGACCATGTCGAAGGGGAAACGCTCCCACCTGAAGACCGCCTCCCTCATCTGTCCCTCGAGCGAACGGGCAAGATCTCCGGAGCACCGGAGCCGGAGCTCATCGCAGCCGTTGATCTCCCACCAGGCGATCTGCGAAACGCTCATCATCGGCTTCTGCGGCCTGAGCGAATGCAGCGCTTTCCACCGGTTTAAATTGATTTTCTGCCGCGGGTCCGCGGCGATCTCCGCATAGCGCTCCGCAAGGCCGCGCAGCACCTGCCTGTCGTTCTGATCCATGGTTCCGATCCGCCTTTTTTCGTTTTTTTATTTTATGCGGCCGCAAAAAGCCGATTGGACTTGTTTTTTGCCGGCCGGCGTGCTATGATATAGGTATTTCCCGAACAAATACGCTCGAGGTCAATCTTATGGAACTGATACGACAGACGCTGACCATGAACGGGATCGAATGGGCGCTGCTGCTTTTTACGGCGCTGCTGGTCGGTTTCGCCAAAACCGCGGTCGGGGGCGTGACCATGCTCGCCATTCCGCTGCTCGCCGCCGTTTTCGGCGGAAAAGAGTCGACGGGCATCCTGCTGCCGATGCTGATGACCGGCGACCTGATCGCCGTATGGACCTACCGCAGGAACGTGGTCTGGAAAAACGTGCTCAAACCTCTGCCCTGGGCGGTGCTCGGCATCCTGACGGGCGCCTTTGTGGGCAGCTTCATCGACGACAAAACTTTTCTTTATCTCATCGGCGGGCTTGTCCTGCTCTGCCTCGCGCTGCTCATCGCAAAGGAAATCAGGGGCAGAGACCTTGCGGTCCCGACGGCGCCCTGGTTTTTCATAGGGTTCGGCATACTCAGCGGCTTCGCCTCCATGATCGGAAACGCGGCGGGCCCGATCTTCAGCATCTATCTGCTCGCGCTCGGAATGCAGAAAAACAATTACATCAGCACCAACGCGTGGTTCTTTTTCATGGTCAACATGACCAAACTGCCCTTTCAGGTCTTTATGTGGCACAACATCAGCGCGCCGAACCTGATCCTGACGGCGGCGCTGGTCCCCCTGATCGCGGCGGGGGCTTTCATCGGCTTCAGGGTGCTGAAAAAGCTCAACGAGAAAATATTCCGCCGCGTCATCCTGGCCATGACGCTGGCCGCCGCGGTCCGCGTCTTTTTCTGAAAAAGGCGTTCAGTCCGGGAAGGCGCCCGCCCTGAGCCGGGGCGCAGCCCCGAGCGCGTTTTTATAATAGATCTTTTTGAGCACTTCGTCGGGCAGATACACGCCGCAGATATTCCACCGCCCCTGATGGTGCTCGTCCCAGGAATTGTACGGGAAATACTCGTCCTTCGTTTCAAAGAAGCGGTAATACCCGCTGACGTTGGTTTCGTTCGGGATGAGGTCGGTGCCGTAAAGCACCCGGTCCTGCATGGCGATGAGGAAGTCGCGCGCCGTGTACGGCTGGCGCCCGAGTTCCGAAATGCGCTCCGCCGTGTCGACGTACATGTTCGGATAGGCTTCCAGCTGACGCCGGACCTCCCTGAGGTTTTCGGCGTGCGACCCCACGTGCGCCACGATGAAGCGAGTGTCCGGATTGCGGGAGAGCAGATGTTCCTGCGCCTCCATCAGTTCCTCAAAACGGGGGCAGGGGCGGCTGCCGTAAGTCCAGTCGGGATGTTCCGCGAGTTCCTCGTAGCGCTCGTGCGTGCCGTCTATGACTTTGTCGAAAAAGCAGGGCGGGTCCGCGATGTGGATGGTCACGGGGAAATCGAGCTTCGCGGCCTCCTCCCACACGGCGCGCAGCCGGTCGTCGTCGGGCCTGAGGTATTTTCCGTCCCTGTCCCTGAGCTTCAGTCCCAGCGACTTTGAGACCTTGACGCCCGCGGCCCCTTTTGCGGCGCAGTCCGCCAGGCGGCGCCGGACATAACCGGCGAAATCCGCATCGTCCGCGCGCAGCAGGTCGAGGCGGCAGAAGAGCGCGAAGCGGCCCGGATACCGGTTCACATAGGTTGCGAGCTGAAAATCCGTGCGTTCGTCCCAGAACCCGTCCATGTCCGCGATCATGGCGATGTTGAAGCGGTCCATCCTCCGGAGCACCTCCGCAGCATCGGCGGTGCGCCCCAGATGGTTGTGCATGTCGATGACCGGGAATTTCGCGCGCGTGCGCGGGACATCCGGGACTTCGAGCCTCGAAACGGGACGGAATTCGTTCAGGGGGATCATGGCGCGGCCTCCCTTTCGCTTTATAATTGATTCACATAACGACATTATATTTGAATTCGCTCCCCATTACAAGACGTTTACGACAAAAAATTCCCGAACACGGAGGAAAATATGAAATTCGAAAAACCCATAGCGGAGATCATCGCAGCGAGGACCAGCTGCAGGTCCTATGACGGCACCCCCCTCTCCGAAGAGCATGAAAAAAAGCTGGGCGCCTTCATCGAAGAGATCAATGCCGTCTGCGGCATCGGCGCCAGGTTCGCCCTGGTCACAAACAGCCCCGACTGCGGCGCTCCCGCAAAACTGGGGACCTACGGCCTGATCTCGGGGGCGGTCAGCTTCATCGCGGGCATCTGCCGCGAGGAGGAGAAGGACTTCGCGGCCTTCGGAGCCCTGTTCGAGAAGATCATCCTCTTCGCGGCGGGACTGGGCGTACAGACCTGCTGGCTCGGGGGGACCTTCAGCAAAAACGATTTTATCCGGCTGTGCGGGCTGGAAGACGGCGAATACCTCGCCGTGGTCTCCCCCGCAGGCTATAAGAAGCAGAAGGCGAGGCTGACGGACAGCGCCGTGCGCAAGGTTCTCGGCGCCGACAGCAAAAAGCCCTTCGAAGAGCTATTCTTCGACGAAAGCCTGGCCTCGCTGGACGTGAGCCGCGCCGGCGCCTATGCCGGGCCTCTCGAAGCGGTGCGCCTTGCCCCGTCCGCGTCCAACAAGCAGCCCTGGAGAGTCGTCAAAAACAGCTCCGGCTGGGATTTTTACCTCAAGAGGACCAGAGGTTACCCTTCGGGCCGCTTTGACATGCAGAAAAACGATATCGGGATCGCGATGTGCCATTTCGAGCTGACGGCGCGGGAAGCCGGCCTCGGGGGCGGGTGGACAAAACGCGAAAACCCCGTCCTCCCCGAAGGACTCGAATACATTTCGACCTGGACCGCCGGAAAAAAATCATAAACAGGAGGGATCACGATGAACGGGATCACAAACGAAACGCTGCGCTCCATCCTGAACCGCCGCAGCACAAGGGCTTTCCTTCCCGACCCGGTCGCGGAGGGCGAACTCAGGGCCGTCCTCGACGCGGGCATTTACGCCCCGAGCGCGTCGAACCTGCAGCCCAGGCATTTTTCGGTTCTTTTAAACAAGGACCTGCTTGACAGGCTGAGCGCCGATTTCGTCGGCCTCGCGAAGCAGTCGGACAGCGAATACCTCAGAAAATTCGGGAACAGGGATAACTTTCACGTCTTCTATCACGCGCCCGCCGTCATCCTCCTTTCGGGCGACGAAAATAACCGTTCGGCCGTGACCGATACCGCGGCGTCCGCCGAAAACATCTGCATAGCGGCCGAATCGATGGACATCGGCTCCTGCTGGATCGGACTCCTGCATACCGTTTTCAACAGCGAAAAAGGACCGGCATACGCCGCCGAAGCAAAAATACCGTCGGGATACAGGTTCATGCAGGCCGTAGCGCTGGGATATAAAAAAGACAAGCCGGCCGAAGCGCCGCCGAGGCGGGAGAACATCGTCAGCTTCGTGCGTTAAAAATAAACAGGACAAGGTAACCCGGCATACGATGAAATACAGAAAAAACGTTAAAAACGGCGAAATGCTTTCGATCCTGGGCTTCGGCTGCATGAGGCTGCCGGACGGAAGCGCCGGCGAAGCGAAGGCCGTCGCCCTGATCCGCGGCGCCGTAAAAAGCGGCGTGAATTATTTCGATACGGCCTATACCTATCAGGGCGGCAGAAACGAGTCCGTTCTGGGCAAAGCCCTGGCCGGAGGCCTGCGCGAAAAGGTGAAGATCGCCACCAAGCTTCCCCCCTTTATGGTCAGAAAGCTCGATAACGCGAAGAAGATCCTCGCCGTTCAGCTTGCCGGGCTCCGGACCGACAGGATCGATTATTATCTGCTCCACATGCTGACGGACAAGGCGATGTTCGAACGGCTCCGAACTCTCGGCGTCATGGAGTGGCTCGAACAGCTGAAGGCGGCAGGCACGGTCAAAAACATCGGCTTTTCCTTTCACGGGGTCAAGGCGGACTTCGAAGAGCTCATACGGGCCTATCCGTGGGACTTCTGCCAGATCCAATACAACTGGATGGACGAAAACAACCAGGCCGGAAAAAGCGGCCTGCGGCTGGCGGCGCGGCTCGGGATCCCCGTCATCGTCATGGAGCCGCTCAGGGGCGGAAAACTCGTCAGCGGTCTGCCCGATCAGGTCGTGAAAGCGTTCGGTCGTGCCAAAGAGAAGAGATCGCCCGCCGAATGGGGCCTGCGCTGGGTCTGGAACCACCCCGAAGTCACAGTCGCGCTGTCCGGCATGAACGACGAAGCGCAGCTGGCCGAAAACATCCGCATCGCGTCCGTGGCGGACCCGGATTCGCTGACCGAAAGCGAACTGCAGGTTTTTTCCGCCGTGAAAACGGTCATGCTCGAAAAAACCAAAATAAACTGCACGGCCTGCGGCTACTGCATGCCCTGCCCGTACGGCGTAGACATCCCGGCGTGCTTTTCCCATTACAACGACAAGTATGTGACAGGCGACAGATCGGCGCGCTTCAAATATATGCGCAATATGGGCGCCATGGCGTCAAAACCTTCGGGCGCCTCGCAGTGCACCGGCTGCGGCCGGTGCGAAAGCCGCTGCCCCCAGAAGATACCGATCCGGCAGGAGCTCAAAAAAGTCGCCCGCGAGATGGAGGGCGTCTTCTATAAGCCCCTCACCGCCGTCATCCGCAGAATCATGAGGATCAAATAAGCCGGCCCCCTCATCCGCCTGCATAATCCCCTCCTCCGCCGCTGCGGCGGCCAAAGGAACGCCGCGCGTTCCTTATTCCCCGCCGGGGAAGGCAGAGTCTACGGCTTCCCCGGCGGGGGAGCTGTCGCCGAAGGCGGCTGAAGGGTGCGAATGATCCGCAAAGCCCGGCATCTTGGCCGTCGGCTTAATCTCCTCATCCGTCAGCTGCGAAGGAACTCAAAGAGTTCCTACGCATGCCCTGATGAGGGGCGTTCTCCGGCAGACGAATCACAGAAAGGAATCTATCATGACAGAAGAAGAGAAAATTTTATCGGGGGCTTTATACTGCCCAGGCGACCCGGACCTGAGGGCCATGAAGCTGCGCTCCCACAACCTCAGCTCCGAATACAGCAGGACCTACGAGGATGAAACGGAAAAGCGGAAGCAGCTCCTGACGGAAATTCTGGGCGCGTTCGGCGAGGGCGGCTTTATACAGGGACCCGTCTTCTTCCATTACGGAAGCCACACCAGGATCGGCAAACGCTTTTTCGGCAACTACAACCTGACGATACAGGACGACGCGGAAGTGACCATCGGCGACGACTGCAACTTCGGCCCCAACGTGACCATCGTCACCCCCGTTCACCCGATGCTGCCCGACGAGCGCTTCCGCATGCTCGACAGGGACGGCGCCGA
>CAZVPD010000090.1:0-4601 GCA_964628455.1 uncultured Lachnospiraceae bacterium | reverse complement strand
CAAACCGGTGAAGATCGGCAATGACTGCTGGTTCGGGGCGAACGTCGTCGTCTGCCCGGGCGTCACCGTCGGCGACGGCTGCGTCATCGGCGCGGGCAGCGTGGTGGTCAAGGACATCCCGCCCCTCTCGTTCGCCGCGGGCAATCCCTGCCGCGTCATCCGCGAGATCACGGACGCCGACAGCATGAAGAACAAGCCCGACATCCTCGGAGACAGCCGGGTGATGGATCAGCCGGCGAAACGGGACTGACCGGGCCGCGTATGACGGAACAAATTCTCATCAGGCCCGCCCGCGAAGAAGACGCGGATGAAATTCTGAAGATATACGCGCCCTATATACGCGATACCACCGTGACGTTCGAATACGAAGTGCCGTCCGCCGACGAATTCCGCAGCCGCATCCGGAGCATCTCGGCCGTCTACCCGTATCTCGTCTGCCTCATCGGCGCGGAAACGGCCGGATACGCCTACGCGGGCAGGCAGAGGGAGCGCGCGGCCTACGCCTGGAACGCGGAGCTTTCCGTCTACATCGCCCCGTCCTTCCGGCGCAGAGGCATCGCCCGGGCGCTCTACACCTGCCTGTTCGGCATCCTCGGGCTGCAGCATGTCGTGAACGTCTACGCCGGCGTGACCTCGCCGAACGAAGCCAGCGAAAAACTGCACGAAAGCCTCGGTTTTTACAGGCTGGGGACTTATCGCAATACCGGCTTCAAATCCGGCGCGTGGCACGACGTGACCTGGTATGAAAAATGCATCGGAAGCCAAGGGCAGAAGCCGGAGCCGTTCGTCCCTTTCCGCGAAACCGACAAAGCCCAAATCGCCGGGATCACGGACCGGTGCACCCGCATGATCAAATACTGAATTCGGAGAGGAACTATGCGGATCGGATTTTTCGACTCGGGCATCGGCGGGATCACGGTGCTGCACGAAGCGCTGAAAATAATGCCGGACGAGGACTACCTGTACTACGCGGACACGCTGCACGTCCCGTACGGTACGAAGCCGAGGGACGAGGTAAAGAACTATATATTCGACGCCGTCGATTTTATCGCCGCGCAGAACGTCAAGGCGGTCGTCATCGCCTGCAACACCGCCACGAGCGTGGCCGTCGCGGAGCTCAGGGAAAGGCACCGTATCCCGGTCATCGGCATGGAGCCGGCGGTCAAACCCGCCGTCGGCAGCGCGTCCGGCGGACGCATCCTCGTGACCGCGACGGCACTGACGCTCAAAGAAGAAAAACTGCACAATCTGATCTCCGGTCTGGGCGGCGGCAGCATCTGCGACCTGCTTCCGCTGCCCGAACTGGTCCGCTTCGCGGAAAACGGCGAATTCGGACGCGAAACGGTACTGCCCTATCTGCTCGGGCAGCTTTCGGCCTATGACCTGAGCCGGTACGAGGCGCTGGTCCTCGGCTGCACCCATTTCCTTTTTTTCAAAGACCTGTTCGGGGACCTGCTGCCGCCGTACGTCCGTCTTTTCGACGGCAATGAGGGAACGGTCAGAAACCTCAGGCGCATCCTGTCGGCTTCGGGCTCGCTGCACGGGGGAAGCGGGGATATCCTCTACTATCACTCCGGAACCGGAGCCGGGGACGAAAAAGACCTTTTAAAATACCGTCAGCTGTTCGAAAGGCTGAAAAGCCTCGACGGCCGGAAAGGCACCGATGACCGGGAACATTAACACAGCCGCGCGCGTATCAAAGGCCGAAGCGGCAAAGGACCGGCTCAGCGCCGCCGGGATAGGCCTTTCCTGCATCGCGTTCGCGTCGGGCTACCCGCTGCTGAAGCTGGTGACAGGCGTGCCGGCCTTTACGCTGCTGTCCCTGCGCTTTCTCTGCGCCGCGGCGCTGCTCGCGGCGGTCAGCTTCCGGCGCTTCCGCTTTCTGAGTCTGCGCCTGACCGGCGACGCCTTTCTGATGTCGCTTTTTATTTTTATGATGTACCTGAGCACAACCGTCGGGATCCGGTGGACGAGCGCTTCGAACTGTTCGTTTTTCAGCGGCATCAGCGCCCTTATGCTCCCGTTTGCCGGTTTTGCCCTCTTCCGCACGAGGATCGCCGCAAGGTCTGTGTTCTTTGCCGCGCTCTGCACGGCGGGGGTCTTCCTGCTTTCTTACGGAGCCGGCGGCTCTTTTTCGGTCAACAGGGGGGACTTCCTCTGCCTTGTCTGTTCGCTGTTTGCCGCACTCCAGATCCTTTTCGCCGCTCGAAGCATAAAAAGCCACGACCCCATGCTGCTTGTCACCGTGCAGATGCTGTTTTTATCGCTCTTCGCGCTGACGGGAGCATGGATTTCCGGTCAGCCTTTCACCCCTGTCGGTGCGCGCAATCTTCTGCTTATATTCCTTCTCGGCGCGGTCTCGTCGGCGGCCGGCTTTGCCCTGCAGTTCCTCTGCCTCCGCCGCGTGCCGGCGGACCGCGCAAGCCTGATCTTCTCCGCTCAGCCGGTCATAGGCGCCCTGCTCTCCATGGCCTTTGTCGGCGAACAGATCGGCCCGGCAGGCTGGCTCGGGGGAGCCGCGGTGATGGCCGGCATCGTCGGTTCGGAGACCGGCAGCCGCAATAAACAAATACCCGTCCCGAAAGCAAAACAACAAAAGGAGATCCGATGAAAAACACACGTTCTTTTAAACTTTTCACCCTTTTTCTGCTTATTCTGATGACCGCCGCGTTTGTCCTGCCGTCCTGCGCCGGACCGGCGGAGCCGGCCGGAGACACGACGGCGGAGCCGGCCGCCGAAAGCGAGACGGCCGCACCCGAAGTCGTGCCCGACCTCCCCGAAGCCGACTACGGCGGATATCTCTTCCATATCTATACCTACGAGCATTCTGCGTACGTCATCGAGCACGTCGCGCCCGAAGAGACGGGCGACCTTGTGAACGACGCGATCTTCGCGCGCAACAGGGCGGCCGAGGACCGGCTCGGGATAAAAATCACTCCCGTTATCCATATATGGGACAATGACGACTGCAGGGGCAACATCCGCAAAAGCGTGATGGCCGGAGACGAGGCCTACGACCTTTTTACCGGCAACTCCTACAACATGTCGGCCCTGAGCACCGAAGGCCTCTTCAAGAAGCTGAGCGAAGTCCCGTACGTCGACGTCGAAAAGCCCTGGTGGAACAAGTCCTCGTTTGAGGAGCTTTCGGTCGGAAACAACGCCTACCTGCTGATGGGCGACCTGAGCATCTCCAACTACGGCCTGTTCGCCTGCATCTACTTCAACAAGGCGTACATCGCGGACTACAACATCGAAGACCCGTACGAGATCATGAACCGGGACGAGTGGACCATAGACACCCTGATCGCCCTGTCGAAGGACATCTATTCGGACCTCGACAGCGACGGCAAGCGCGGCGAAACCGACCTTTACGGCATGTATTCCCCCGTCCAGACGGTCTACGACATCTCCAACCACTGGCTCGATATCACGACAAAGAACGCGGACAACTACCCCGAAGTCACGTTCTACAGCGAAAAGACCGCCGCGATGTTCGACAAGCTCAAGGAATACTTCGTGAACGCCGAAGGCGTATACGCGCCCGCCGGCTGGACCGACATCGCGCTCTTCAGCGCCGGGAACTCCGTCTTCGTCTACAGCACCATCGGCGCGTCGGCGCACCTGCGCGACATGGAAAGCGACTACGGCCTGCTTCCGATCCCGAAATACGACGACGGCCAGGAAAAATACCGGACCAACGCCGGCGGACTGGTCATAGCCGTCCCCGCGACCGCCTCGGATACGGACCGCACGGGCGCGGTGACCGAAGCCCTCGCTTACAACGGGCGCAAATTCGCCTACCCCGCCTACGTCGAGACCGCCATCTCGATCAAGGGCACGCGCGACGAGGCGGCGCAGGAGTCGCTCGAGATCATCCTGGGCAGCGCGACCTACAATTTCGGCACCTTCTTCTCGGGCTTCAGCGGCTACGGCTATTCGCTGCTCGAATATTTTAAAACGACCAAAGGCTTCGCCTCGTTCTACGAATCCTATCAGGCCGGCGCGACCAAAGAACTCAACGACTACGCAAACCTGCTGCTCGCGCTCGACTGAAAACAGACCATGGCAGTTCCGCCCCGGCGGGGCTGCTTTTTTTGTGCCATACGGTGTGAACTCTTTTACATATGGTTCGTCATACCGGCAGGCTTTTTTTGTGCTTTCCGATAATTGTTTACAAGTATTTTTCGGCTTATTAACGAATCCCGCCCGAATCGCCCCGCAGGGTGTTTGCCAAAGGGCGCCGGATATGTTATAATAGACGGGACTGTATGAAAAAAATCTTAAAACAAAGCGGGAAACACGAATGAATGCCATTTACGATATGAACGAACCGGATAAAACGATCACGCGGGACGACGTGAGCGAAGCCGTCGAGAGCAAGCTGTCCCGTTATTTCGGCACCGTGTCGAAGGACGCCTCCGCGTTTCAGATGTACAACGCGGTCATCCTCACGGTCAAGGATATCCTGACGCGAAAGCGCTCGGATTTCAAGAACAGGACGAGAAATCAGGGGAAGAAAAAAGTCTGCTATCTCTGCATGGAGTTCCTCATCGGCCCGTCGCTCAAAAACAACCTCCGCAACCTGGGGCTGGAGGACGTCT
>CAZVPD010000089.1:0-15809 GCA_964628455.1 uncultured Lachnospiraceae bacterium | reverse complement strand
GCCAGTTTCGCCACTCCGGCATGTATCATGTACCGAACGATGATAAGTATATCATAAATACGGGTATTTGTCAATACACTTGACAAAAATTAATAAAAGCGATATAATTCTGCCTGATATCGCCGTGCAAACGGCATAAAATCCATCAGACACGAAAGAGAATTTAAAATGGAGATCATTTATATCGGAACGGCGGCTTCCGAAGGGCTGCCGGCTTTGTTCTGCACATGTCCCGTCTGCGCTTCGGCGCGCGAAAACGGGGGGCGGGAGATTAGGGGCAGGTCGGGGATCTGCGTCAGCGGAAAGCTGCTGGTCGACATCCCGCCTGACATCTATTACGGAGCTATGAGGGCGGGAGTATCTCTCCCCGGCATCACCGACCTGATCGTCACGCACTCGCACGAGGACCACTTTGACGCGTATGAGCTCTCGACGCGCAGGACGCCCGTCTACTGCGCGCGCCGTCCGGATGACGCCGGTCTTCGCGTTTACGGCAATATGAAAACGGGACTGAAGCTGTCGCATTATCTGCCGGGCGCCGAAACGGGGTCGGGCAGAACGGAAGGCCTTTCGTTTTCCTACGCTCCTCTTTTCGTGCCGTTCACGACCGGCGCGGACATCACGGCGACCCCCCTGCCGGCCGACCACGACCGTCATGAGGAGTGCCGGATGTACCTGCTTGAGGAAATGAAGGACGGGGAGGTCAGGCGCTTTCTCTACGGACATGACACGGGGCTGTTTCCCGAAAAAACGATCGAATTCCTGCACGGCAGGCGCTGCGGCGTCATCAGCCTGGACTGCACCAACGTAATGCAGGGGGGAGACCGCAACCACATGGGCCTTAACGCCTGCGTCGAGATGAAGCGGAGGCTGACGGAAGCCGGTACGGCGGACAGGGACACCCGCTTCATCGTCCATCATTTTTCGCACAACGGCTTTATAGCGGACGGCAGGCATTATTCACTCGCGGAATTCGAGGAGATCGCCGGCGAAGCGGGTTTCGCCGTTTCTTACGACGGCATGAAAGTCACACTTTAAATCATTGAAAGCGTTAACGGAAAAGAGCTGATTTTTATCAAAAAAGCCTATACGGACCCCGTTGTCAACCGTGCGGGCGCTGGCGCCCTGATGAAGGTGTGGCTCGCGTCCCGCTTTAAGCCGGAAGAAATACTGGTTGTCTGCGACGCGAACACGCTGCGCTACACCGAAACCGCGTTCGGGGACACGCGCAGGATCGTCTTCGAGGGGGACGCGGCCGCTACAGACACGGGCGCGCAAAGGATCACGGACGCGGCGTCCCGAACGCATACAGGCTGCCTTGCCGCCTGCGGGGCGGGAACGATACACGACCTCACCCGTTACGCGGCGCACGGACTCTCCCTGCCCTTCGTGTCCTTCCCGACCGCCGCGTCGGTCGACGGATTCGTCTCAAACGTCGCGGCGATGACCGTCGGCGGCAGAAAAGTCACTTTCCCGTCGACGGCGCCCGCCGCTCTTTTTGCGGACCCCGATATTTACGCCGCGGCGCCGCCGGAGCTGACCGCCTCGGGCGTCGGGGACATCGTCGGCAAATACATCTCCCTGTTTGACTGGAAGACGGGCCATATGATCACGGGAGAGCCTTTTGACGAAGAGATTTACGCGCTCGAGGAGGAAGCGGTCAGGCGTGTCATGCAGACCGGCGCCGGTTCGCCCGGCTTTACAGAACTCGTGATGGACTGCCTCATCCTTTCGGGCATGGCCATTCAGTATATGGGAAATTCGCGTCCCGCCTCGGGGGCCGAGCATCACCTGTCCCATCTGTGGGAGATGCACTGCATCAATCGGCCCGCCCCCGCCCTTCACGGGGAAAAAGTCGGGGTCTCGACCCTGTTGGTTCTCGAAGAATACAGGCGCCTGGCCGCCGAAGGCATCCGCTTCGGGATCCCCGACGGTTATTTTTCGCACGCGTACCTGGAACCCGTATATGGTCCCCTGACCGACGGCATCATCGGGGAAAACACGCCCGACCCCTTTGCGGGTATCACGCCGGCACGGATCGCCGAATGCGCCCCGGAACTGACAGAGCTGATCGGAAAGCTCCCCGAACCGGAATTTATCCGAGCATATTTGAAAAAGTGCGGCGCGAAAACGACCCTCTCCGAAATCGGGCTGCCCGAAACCGGCGAATTCATCTCCCTGTCGCTCCGGTACGCTCCCTTTGTCAGACGCCGGCTGACGCTGCTCAAGCTGACCCCCGCATGCAGGTCTTTGTGAATCATCCACAAACAAACAGCCTTTATTTTTACTGTTCCGGAAAGCGCGTAAGAACGGTTTGTTTTTTTCGGCTGAAACACCGCCCGTATAAAGTATGCATTTTGTTTACATTTCACAGATATTCGGAAAATAAAAACGACATTTTCTCCCGGGTCCGCGTCCGCAGACGCCTGTCCGTGTATGTTAAAACAAAATTATTCAACAAACTTTAAATAAAATATTGACAAAAGCAATTATCTGTGCTATTATATCCACAGTAACATTCCTAAATATATTAAATTCATTACGGAGGTTTATTGATGAAGAAGTTACTTGCTCTTTCCATGGTCGTTTTGATGTTTGCCATGCTCGTTATCCCCACTTTTGCCGGAACGGTTGAGAATGAAGTTCTGAATCCCGCATTCGAAATCAAAAAAGCAAACACAGCATGGGCAGCCGACGGTGTTATTTCCGAAGGCGAATATTACAAAGTCGAAGCTCCCAACACATGGTTCTCCTCTGCCTGCGCAGACGATGCCAACGATGACTACGCAAAGAACCTTATGCCCGACTTTTACATGTCATGGGATGACACTTATGTATACTGGGCATCCCAGTACACCGTAAAAGCGCACGACAACAACTGGGACGCAGATCCCAACAGCATGTGGTATTCCGGAGCCGTCCAGCTCAACTATGCGAACGCTATGGCAGCTGTTGATGACCCCAACGACAGACTTGAATACGGCATAGGCCTTTCCAGCGACACAGGCGCCCTTCTGACAACCGTTGCCCCCGGAAACTGGGACGGTCTTCATGAATATGACGCAGCCGCCGGCAAAGACTTCACCATCACAAACGCAAGCAACCTTCTTACATACGAAGTACGCACACCCTGGAGCGTATTCCTTGACGGAACCGCAGCAATCGGCACCACGTTCGGCGCATGCTATGTCTGGTCCACAGGCGTTGATCAGGACTATGTCCACACCCAGCTTGCTCGCGGATGCACAGGCTTCGGCAAAGACGCCACCGCATTTGCACAGGTTACTCTTGCAGCAGCTCCCGAAATCGTTACCGAAGCTCCCGTAGTTGAAGAAGCTCCGGCCGAAGAAGCTCCCGCAGCTCAGACCGCCGATATGGTTGGCATCGCCGTTCTTGCCGCTGTGATCGCTCTCGCCGGCGCTGCAGTCGTTTCGAAAAAAAGAGTTTAATTTAAGTTAATAAGTTTATAAGCAAAAAAAAGGCGCATCGCGAGATGCGTCCTTTTTTTGCCTTCGGGCTTTTTAATCATGCGGACGGCTTGAATTTTTTCATGATCTGTGGTATGATTTTCTTATATCGTAAAAAGGTGTGTGTCTCTGTCGATGAAAAAATACTTCCCTGCCCCCGTTCTCGCAGCGCTGTGCGCTGTGCTGCTGTTTGCAGGCTGTTCGCGTGACGCAGCCCCTCCTCCGGAAAGCACTGCCGCGGAAACCGCCGAAGAAACCGGGACCGCGCTGCCCGTCAATTACAGAAGCGCGTCGCGAATCCGTTTCGATTACCACTCCGGAGCCTCCGAATCGTCAAGGTCCGCTTTTCAGGTCGGAGAAAACGACGAATACGGCTGCCGCTTCGGAGCATCCGCGCCTTTCGACTCTGTGTCGGTCAGCTGTCCGAGCTACAGCGACAACACCGGTTCGATCACCTTTTCGCTCTACCGCTGGGAGACGAATTATACCGTTACATCCGGAGCTTCCCCCGTTGCCACCGAGACTTTCACCGATTTCAGCGACAACGCGACGCTGTCGATGGACTTTGACGAATGCACGGCGGGCGAGTATCTGCTTGTCCTGAGCGGAGGAACGGACGGCGTCGGGGTCTGGATGTTTTCGGAAAGCAGAACGGGCACGTTTCTTTACAATAACGGACTGGAGCTTGAAGGGGTGTTCACGATGTCCGTAAGCTATCTCTACACGCCGGAAATTTTATACAGCGAGGTAAAAACCATGAATGATTTCAGCCGGAAAGTAACGACGCCTGCGGAGGCCGTCTACGAAAGCAGCCATCCCGTCATAGCGCGCGACGCCATGCCCGACACCTGGACTGCCACCGACGGGCTCGGACGCACCATTCCGGACAACTCGGAAACAGGCGGTGTGCGCGAGGGAAAATACGTGGGCCTTTTCTTCTGGACCTGGCACGTAGGCCATTCGCACCATCCCGCAGTCAACGTAAACGAACTGATGGAGCAGCATCCCGAGCTTAAGAACGATTATCGGAACCCCCTCTGGAAGGATTATCAGACGGGAGCCTATCACTGGAACGAGCCCGTTTACGGCTATTACGACATGAGGGACAAATGGGTGCTCCGCAAGCAGGCGGAAATGCTCGCCGATTCGGGCGTCGACGTGGTTTTCTTCGACAACACGAACGGAACGATGACCTGGCGCGACGGCTACCTCGCCCTGTGCGAGGTCTTCTCCGAAGCGAGAGCAGCGGGCGTCAAGACGCCGAAGATCTCCTTTCTGCTCCCCTTCGCGGACGGTCCCGACACGGTCACCCAGCTGCGCGAAATCTATCTGACCATCTACCGCGACACTTTATATCAGGACCTGTGGTTCTACTGGGAGGGCAAGCCCCTCCTGATGTCCCATTTCCGCAAACTCGACCGGAACGACCCCCTCGAAGCCGAGATCTACGAATTCTTCACTTTCCGTCCGGGCGAACCTTCCTATGTCTCAAAGCGGGAAGCCCCGAACACGCGCTGGGGATGGCTGTCGGTTTATCCTCAGGCGGTTTATCAGCGCAAGGACGGCACGCCCGAACAGATGACCGTCGGAGCCGCGCAGAATCACTCGGCGGAGATCGGACTCACCGCCATGAACGGGCTCAACGTTTTCGGGCGGACCTACACGTCAAAAGGCTATGACACCCGCGAAAACGCGAAACTCTACGGGGCGAACTTTGAGGAGCAGTTTGAATACGCGCTTGACGTCGATCCCGATTTTATTTTTATCACGGGCTGGAACGAATGGGTCGCCGGGCGTTATGAAGAATGGTGCGGCGTGAAGAACGCGTTCCCCGACGAATTCGACGACACCTACAGCCGCGACCTCGAGCCTTCCAAAGGCGACCTTGCCGACCACTACTACTATCAGCTCGTGTCGTTCGTGCGCCGCTACAAAGGAACGCGCCCTCTCCCCCCCGCCTCCGCCGAAAAAACGATCGACATGCATTCTTCCTCAGATCCGTGGGCAGACGTGTCGCCCCGCTTTATCGCCTATCCCGGCAACACCTTTGACAGGGACTGCGGCGGCTACGGAGACCTGCACTACACGGACACCACGGGCCGCAACGACTTTGCCGAAGCGAAGGCCGCCCGCGACGCGGAATTCATCTGGTTTATGGCCGAATGCGCTCAAGACATCACCCCTCATACCGACCCCGCGTGGATGCGCCTGCTGATCGACGTCGAAGGCACCGGAGACGGCGGCTGGGAGACGTTCGATTACATCGTCAACCGCGTGTCCCCCTCGGATACGCACGCCGTTCTCGAAAAATCGACAGGCGGCTGGAACTGGGAAAAAGTCGGGGAAGTGGAATATTCCCTGTCCGGCAGGCGGCTGCAGATCAAAATACCGAGGGCGATGCTCGGTATCGCGGACGGGCCTTTCACCGTCGATTTCAAGTGGTCGGACAACATGCAGGCCGACGGCGACATTATGGACTTCTATGTGAGCGGGGACACGGCTCCCGGCGGAAGATTCAAATACCGCTATAAAGCGGAGTAGAAACAAGGCGGTCCGGCATGCGTGCATGCCGGACCGTTTTTGTATGAATGGAAGGGGTGAAGACCGCGGAGTATTATATTGTCCGGGGATATGAACTGCACATCATCCGAATATCCAGCCGTCGCCGGTGATCTCGACCGCGCTGCGGCTGCTGACCGTCCAGCTTCCGGTCTGCGTATCCTGCACGACGGCGTTTTCGACGACGAAAGATCCCTGATACGCGGCGCGTATGATGTAGCTGACAGAACCTTCTATGACGCGTTCCCTAAGGCCGGCAAGCGCCGTTTCGCTGTGATTAAACAGGCCGATGTATCCGTCCATGACCTGTCCGCCGCTGTTTGACAGATAGGCGAAGGTGTAGGTATCGGTTTCGTTGAGGTCAAGGTATTCTCCGCCCGCGCCGAAATAGCGCGCCCCCGAGGGGATGCAGTCGGAAAGGGTGAAGAAAGCGTAATTGCGGTCGGTAACGGCGCGGTACGACAGGATGACTTTATAGAGTCCCCTCGCTTTGTCGTAGGTCTCAATGGTCTTTTTGATCCGCAGGTCGTCCGTGGCTTCTCCGCTGCCGTAGGCTTCTTCGGCAGAACCGCGGTAAGCCGCGTATACGATCACCGATTCATCGGCCGAAATCAGTCTGAACGCGGTAAAATCGCGGCGATCGAGCGTCAGGTTGTAATATTCGCCGGGTGTGAGTGTGATTTCCCCGGAGACGTCGCCGATGCTGTAGGAAAACGCCGCGGTTTTTGCTTCGGCCGGAAAGTAATAGCGCACATAGGAGGCGAGTTCAAGGTCATACAGTTCGACCTTCGAAGTGTGCGACGCAAGAAAGTCTGCCATAAGGGCGGCGCCGTCCGTATCCACAACGGCGGCGGTCATCAGGGCGAGGGCGGTCAGCTTAATGCTCTCTTCGGTGTCGGATGCCGAGACGGACAGCCAGGTTTCTTCGGCTGCCGAGTTCTGCAGCATAAAGGATTTGTAATACGCGCTCGCGGCGCCGTAGTCGCCGATATAGGCCAGCGCTGCCGCCAGATACAGTTTCGCTTCGGCGGTGAAGCCGGCGCTGTTTTCGGCTGCGTAGTAGAGGTCGCCGAGGACCGGCTCCCCGAGGGCTGCAAGCCCCAGATAAGCGGCGCACATGTCGGCGTCATCGGTATAGCTGCGGTTCGCGATATACTCCGCGAACAGGCCGGCGAGTTCGGTTTTTTTGGCGGATGTCAGCGCTTCGGGGGCGACGGCGCATATTTTAGCCGTCAGCCTGATATTCCCCTGCGAATAGGGGAGCAGCGGGATGAAGCCCGCGTAGCCCGAAAGGGTCGTTTTTATTTCCTCGAGTTTTTTGTCCGTATAATTCCGGGTCCCGGAAATCGTTTCGGAGACCAGGGCTGCCGCATACCAGGCGGCGAGTGCGTCCGAGCGGGAGGTCCCCCTCATCAGGGAGCGGCAGAGGGTGAAAAAGTCTTCGTAGGCCGAATCGGTGAAGGTCAGGCTGACTGGATACATCAGGGGGCTGAGGGATGCGATCTCGCCGGGCTTTATCTCACGCCGGATGTTGACCATGATCCCGCTTGACGTGATCTCGACGGGAAGGCTTACGCCGTCCGAATAAACGCCGCTGACGGCTTTGACGGTGACGGTGTAGCTGCCGCTGACCTGTCTGCCGAAGCTGAAGCGGGCGAATTCGCCGGCTTTTGCTTCAAGGGTCATCCCGTCGATCCGGCTGCCGTCCCCGTCCTTCAGTTCAAGCGAATAGTCGACCGCGTCGCCTTCGGCAAGGGAGGAACCGTAAACGCGCGCGTGACCCGCGATGTCATCGCCTTCGATATAGACGTCACCGAGTGTCACGTCCGTAAAGAAGGGCAGCGTGCAGATGACGCCGGTTTTCTGGGTTCCCATATTCATGCCGCTGATCTTCGACGGATCGGGATGATACGCCGCAACCGCGGTAAAACGCCATTCGGTTATGTTGTCGGGAACGGTCAGTTTTACGACCGCTTTGCCGCCGTCGCTGACGGCATGGGTCTCAAACAGGGGATTGTCTTCGAAAATCTCGCGTACGGACACGTTTTCGGCAGAAGCGCCGGCAGCCGTCTCTTCCATTTTTGCCCCGTCGTTTAAGGCGCCGGCTCCTGCAGGCATCGGTGCGGATTGTTCGGCCGCATACATCATGTCCCGGCCGTATCCGTAGTAAGAATTGCCGAAACAGGAGAAGCGGGCGTCGCGGCCAATGTAGGGTATGGGTGAAGCACCGCCGCCGTAATAATCCTGCAGGGGGTTCAGATTCTGTTCGCCGAGTGCGAAGCACGCCTCATCCACCATGCTCAGCGTGATAAGCCCTCCGGTGACCGGAGCGCCGTTTTGATCCGTCACGGTGACGGTCACTTCGGCTTCTTCGCCGGGTTTGTATTCGGTTTGATCGGGCGACACGGTCACATTCAGCAGGTTGTTTTCCGCGTAGTTATAGGTCAGTGACAGATAACCCGAAGCCTGAACGCGCCTTCCGTCGAAATGAGCTGCCAGGACGGCAAGTCCGGCGGCGTCCCTGTCCTCGAAAATCAGGGAGAAGCTGTTCTTTTCGGTCGACGAATACAGATCGAGCACATCCGAATAGACGGTAAACAGCAGCCTTCCGCCCTCGACCGGCTTTCCGCCGTAGTGAAGAACGGCCGTGACCGTATCGCCGACGCTGCATTCGGTCTTATCGCTTTTGAGCTCATAGTATTCGTTGTTTTCGTAGTAATAGATCTGGCCGTCTCCCGCGTTCGCGTATATGTTGAGAATATAGCTGCAGCGGTTATCGGCATCGTAATAGGAAACCGCGTACATGTAATACCCGCTGAAATCCTCTTCGGGCGTTATATGCTTCAGGCGGATGACACCGTTCTGAAATTCCGCGGAGTATTTCTCTGTGTCATTCTGCTCAAGACGGTAATTATAGATGATCTGAGATGTCTTCGTGATCGGGTCGTATACCGTCGAGTCGTATTCCTTTATATACTCGTAACGGATCAACCGGATCTCGGCGCTTCCCAAAGCAGGCTTCCCGAGCGTGTTCTCGGGATAGAGCGGATATAAAAAGTCCTCTTCCGTCTTTAAAACAGACGTGTCGAAATGGTTCAGATAGACTTCGGAGTAGGTCTCTCCTCCGTCTTCGGGCGTGATCCTGCTTTCCCGGAACCAGACTTTGCTCTGGAAATAAGGCGCACTGCCGTAAGCCGAAACGGAAACGTCCTCGTTTCCGATCAGATACGCTTCGGCGGAAAGCTGAACCGGATACGTTGTGAAGAAATCATAAGGCACGGTTCTATAGGAATAGGAAGCCGTGCCGTCCGCTCCTGTCTTGAGCGTGACGGTGTTTTCCACAAAATAATTGCCATACAGGGTGAACTCAAGGCCGGGCGCCGGCGTGCCGTCGTAAAACGACGCGCCGAGGGTAAGGTTTACCGTGTCGCCGAATGTGTAAAAGAGCTTGTCAAACGTCAGCGAAGCGCGGTAGACGGGTTTTGACTGCTGCGTGACGCCGACATATTTCGCCGCGACCGTGTTTCCGGCTTCGTCGGCGAAGTTCATATAGATCCCCCATCCGGCGTTGCCTTCCACGGCAAAACTGCCCGAAAAGCTGCCGTCGGGCAGAACGGTAATTTTATCCCGGGTTTTTGAGGCGCCGAGGGTCAGGTATAAAGCTTCGGGCAGGACCGCACCACCGCTTTTCGGAGCGACGACGCCCCAGAAACGGACGGTATCATCGGCGAAATACATTTCGCGGTCGGTAAACAGATGAGAGAACCAGCTTTCCGGATTTCCGTAGCCGTATGCCGATACGCAGACATACACGCCGTGTCCGTCTTTTTCGACCAGCATAAACGCGTTTGTCATGCCTCCGGTTTCCAGAAAGCAGAGTCCGTCGCTTCCCGTGGCCGCCGTTTTAACGGTATATACGGGAACTGCGCCTTTTTCGGCGGGGGCAAAGTTCCAGTAGTCATCGCGTTTAAAGAAGTCCGCCGTGACGGCGGCGCCGTCCGCCGTTTTGCCGTCGGAAGCGTCGTTGACCCAGACGAGCATGTTTTCGCCCGACGACTCGGTATAAACGATCAGGTCGGATATCTGCATGACCGCCTGACAGAAAAATTCCTTGTCCTCGCTGCCGGTCCGGCTGCGGAAAAGGATATTCACAAGATAAGCGCCTTCCCCTGCGGCGGGCAGGGTCAGATATCCGTTGTACCGCGCCTGATTGCCTTCGGCCGTTTCGGGCGTGATCTCATAGGTCCCGACCTCGGCAAGGCCGTCCGACGGGAACACATACGTCTCGCCGCCGTAGAGAAAATCCGCCTTGACGGCTTCATATTCCTTCATCGCCCCGATGACGGCGGCAGGGGAAGCATAACGGAAAAGCGTGACCTGAGCGTCCCCGAGCGAATAGTCCTCCGTCCGGTCCCACGCGGAATACCAGTATTTTATGACCGGCGTTTCGGAGAGCGTAAACTGGGGCTCGTAAGATTCGAGCGTGAACATCAGTTCGCCGGCATCTCCGGCCGTTTCGCCCGAGGTCCGGAATGCCGACCCGAAGTCTTCGGCCAGCGTTTTGCCGGAAAACGAAGGCAGCCCGGCTTTCACGCCGACCGTATAAACGGTGTTTTTTTCAAGGGGATCCTTCGGCACGAAAACAACCGTTTTGCCGTCCGGATAGACGGAGTATTCGCCTTCCGTCGCGGGCATCAGAGTAAAATAGTCGCTGATATTGATCCCCCTGCCCAAAGGTTCCGAGAAACTCACTTCTATGCCCGTGTTGAGGGGAACGGCAACGGCAAGGTCCGCGGGCAGCACGCTTTTGACGATCAGCGCGCTGTCTGTCTGGAACACGAAGCTGCTCTGCGGGACCGAAGGGTCGCCCACCGTGAAACGGTACAGCATTCCGCTGTCGAGTCCCCCGCCGGGGGTCACGGTAAAGGTCGTTTTGTCCTTCTCGGTGATTTCGAAAGCAAACGCAGGCGAAACATTCAGATGTTTCTTCAGTTCGTCCGCGCCGATCTCCGATGAGGTTCTCACGGTAAAAACGGTATCGGGCGCGGCGTAACCGTCCGAAGATTTATCAGCCGTGATCTTCACATCCCTCAGCGCTTCGGGAAGTCCGGTCCTTAGATATCCCGGGGAGTATCCTTCTCCCGCAAAGACAAAAGCCCCGTCTTCGCTTAAAACAGCGCCGTCAGGGCCCGTGCTTTCGACGCCGGCTCGCGGTTTAATGGTCACGGTGCATCCCGCAAGCAGGGGAAGAAGAAGCACGGCGCACAGGAGCGCCGCGGCTGTCCTGCTTCCTTTCGGGATCCTGGGCATATTTTTTTTGATCGGATTTTTCATAAACACTCTGCCTTTCATGGTTTTGATGTCTATTGGACAGAGAAGAGGTGAAAAAGTTTCGCGTTTTTATCATTTCGCCTGAATTATTTGTAGGACGCGCCGGTCAGGCTGCGCACGCATGCGATCCCGTTCTTTTCGCAGAATTTTTCAAGCCCCGAGGCGATCTCGGCGGGCGCCCGGGGATTGAGGAACGCAGCCGTTCCGACGCCGACCGCGTCGGCGCCGGCGATCATCATTTCGGCTGCGTCTTCGGCTGTCGCGACCCCTCCCATCCCTATGACGGGAAGGGCGGTGACCGCCCTTGTCTGCCACACCATACGCAGGGCGACCGGGAATATGGCCGGTCCCGACAGGCCTCCGGTTCCGTTTGCGAGCAATGGCCGGCGCTTTGCCAGATCGAAGCGCATGCCGATGAGGGTGTTTATCAGGCTGAGCGCATCGGCTCCGCCTGCCTCCGCGGCTTTTGCCGTGACGGTGATGTCGGCGACGTTGGGGGACAGCTTGACGATCAGGGGTTTGGACGAAAAGCGTTTTACCTCGCGCGTGATCATTTCTACCGTTTCCGGATCCGTGCCGAAAGCGGCTCCGCCTTTTTTCACATTCGGACAGGAGATGTTCAGCTCAAAAAGGTCGACGGCGGTTTCCGAAAGTATTTCGGCGACTGCGCAGTATTCTTCAATTGTCTCGCCCGCGATATTGACGATGATGACGGCGTTCATTTTCTTCAGCCTCGGAAGTTCGTTTTTAATAAAATAGCGCACGCCCGGGTTCTGCAGTCCGATGGCGTTGAGAACACCCGACGGAGTTTCGGCGATCCTCGGCGGGGGATTGCCCTGACGCGGTTCAAGCGTAAGCGCCTTGACTGCCACGGCGCCGATCTGATCGGGCATATAATAGGGCGTATATTCCTTGCCGTATCCGCAGGTACCCGAAGCGGTGACGACGGGATTGCGCAGCGTGACGCCGGCTATGGTCACCGTCATATCGACTTTGTTTATTTCCATTTTATCTCCCTCGCGTCAAAGACAGGACCGTCCATGCAGACCCTCTTATAGGCTTCTTTCGACTCTCCGTTTTCGGTAAACAACGTTTTGCAGACGCAGGCGCTGCACGCTCCGACCCCGCAGCCCATCCGCGCCTCCATGGAGACTTCGCATTCGACCCCGAACCGTTCGCAGATGCCGGCGGCAGCCGCCATCATCGGGGCGGGACCGCAGACATAAACGATGTCTCCTTCTCCGCGCTCGAGCGACTCCCGCAGCAGGTCGGTCGCGAATCCTTTTCTGCCCGAAGTGCCGTCGTCGGTGATCACCTCGCTTGGGATCCCGTATTTTTTAAACACGTCCGTATAGTGCACGCAGGAAGCGGTCCTGAAACCGAGCAGCGCCTTCACCGCTTTTTTATATTTCGTCCCTATCGATATCAGCGGATAGATCCCGATCCCTCCGCCCGCAAGCAGGGCTCGCCGGTCGGGTTTATGGTGAAAGCCGTTGCCGACGGGTCCTATAAAATCGATCACGGAACCTTCGGGCATGGCCGCCATATAGGCCGTTCCTTTTCCCCGGATGTCATAACAGATGCGCAGTACGGGGCCGTCCGAAACGCAGACCGATATAGGGCGGCGCAGGGCGGTGTCCCCGCCGCATTTGACCATGACGAACTGGCCGGGCATGACCCGTCCGGCTGTCTCGGGCGCGTAGATCAGCATTTCATAAAACAACATGCCGGGTAGGATACATCGGTTCGATATTATTTTTCCAGTCATTCCATCAGCCCGCCTTTTACTTTTTTATACAATCATTATAACTGTTTCCGGCGCATGTGTCAATATAAAGCCCCCCGAATTAAATAAATCCGGCGTCGGAAAAAGGCTCCGTGCGAATTCCGCCTCAGCCGCCGTTTTTCTTCCCGTTTGTTTTGAATCTTAACAACATATTCATATTGCCGTGATATAATACCTGAACGTGACCGGATTTTTTTATGCAAAAATACTTCAGTTTGGTAAAACAACAACGACGAAAGGCATCCTGCGGCCGCCGGGCTGCAGATACGGTAAGATTATGGCGAAACCGAAAATGCGCCGCGAAATCATCCTGTTTTTAATCCTTCTCGCCGCAGTCGCTCTCGGAAACGGTCTGAGCGATTCGGTTTACGCCAATTATTTCAAAGAGGTATACGGCATCAACGCCTCCCAGCGGGCCCTGATCGAGTTCCCGCGCGAACTCCCGGGTCTTCTTTGCGCCCTGGTGATAGCCGTGCTCTGTTCGTTCGGGGACCTTTACATCTCTTTCGCCGCCCAGATCCTGGCCTGCGCCGGCCTGACTGCGCTCGGGCTCTTCACGCCGCCCTTTGCGGTCATGCTGATCTTTTTGTTTATAAACTCCCTCGGCATGCATCTGTTTTTCCCGCTTCAGGACTCCATCGGAATGGACCTTTCCGAGCCGAATATGATCGGGAGGCGCATGGGGCAGTATAAAAGCCTGGCGACGGCGGTCAGCTGCGCCGCCGGGATCCTCGTGTTTATCGGATTCCGCACCGGATTCTTTACGTTTAAAACGGCGGTGAAGCCGATCTTTCTGATCGGCAGCGGAGCTTTTCTGCTTGCGGCGGCCGTCTGCATTCCCCTTATCGCCATAGCAAACGGAAAGCCGCACTGCGAACGCAAGTTCAGGCTGGTTTTCCGTCATCAATACCGCTATTACTATGTCCTTACGATCCTGCACGGGGTTCAGAAGCAGATCGCCTATGTTTTCGGTTCCTGGGTCGTCGTCGACCTGCTGATGAGGGGGGCCGACATCATGTCCCTTCTGATCATCGCGTCGAGTTTTCTCGGCATCTTCTTCATGAACGCCCTCGGCCGGCTGATCGACCGGCTGGGGATCAAAAAGATGATGTATTTCGACGCCCTGACTTTTATCGTCATCTATATCATTTACGGCTTTGTCGTCTGGGGGATCACCTCGTCCGTACTGCCGTCCTCGGGCTGGCCGGTCATGATCATCTATATGCTGTTCGTCTCGGACCGCCTTTCCATGCAGATCGGCGTCGTCAAGTCGGTTTACCTGCGCTCGATCGCAGTCGTCCCGGAAGACATCACCCCCACGCTGTCAACGGGAACAAGCCTCGACCATGTTGTCTCCATCCTCGCGGCGCAGGTCTCCGGCGTCATATGGACCTATGCCGGTCCCCAGTGGGTGTTCTTTATGGCCGCGTTCTTCTCACTCGGCAACCTTTTCGTAGCCTGGCGCGTTAAAGAATAAAGTAAAATGTTTATTACATAACCGAAGTATTCATTTTTTCTGGAAGGTGATGATACATGGTACTGTTCACGGTGTTATTAAGTATCCTAGATGATGATCATCGGAATTTTATTCTTGACTTATATAATCAATACAATAAATTAATTCACAGTATTGCTTTAAACTATATTCACAACAATCAAGACGCCGATGATGTATTGAATTCAGTGTTGGTGAAAGTTATAAAACACATCCATGTTTTTGAAGGACGTTCTGAAAAAGAATTAATCAGTTTGATTGTTACTTATTCGCGGACTACGGCAAATGATTACTACCGTAAAAATAAACGTATAATGGAAAAGGAATCTAAAATCGGGATTATAAATGATGACGATGATGAAATTTCAAATGATATAACCGACCGGGGTATGGACGTTGAAAATATCGTTATCACCAATGAGATCATTGGGACTGTCAAAAAATCGTTGTTGGAATTGAGTCAAACAGATCAGGAAATTATAAAATTACGGTTATTGCAGGAACACACTTCTAAAGAAACAGCGTATATTTTAAATATTTCAGTAAATGCAGTAGATTTAAGATATAAAAAGGCGAGAGAAAGATTGCTCCGTCTGATTGAGAGTTAATGAATATGAATAACGAAACCTCAAGAAAATTTAACAAGCTCGATGCTGTAATATTGCTTGCCGGAGATGTGCTGATCGAACAGGATGTTGCATATGCAAGGTCACTCAATATGGCGGACAGTATGATATCAAAGCGTGCAGATCGTAAAATCAAGCGAAACATAAATATGGCTTTTAAATCACATGAATACCGGCGGGGTTTGGTTATTACTAAACGAATTGTCGCTGCCCTGTTGATTGTCTGTACAGTATTGTTTGCCAGCGCCATGAGCATTGAGGCAGTTCGAACCAACTTTTGGAATGCAATAGTAGAATGGTTTGATGACTATATTTCAATAAAATTCGATCAAACACTTCCAATTTCTTCTGAAAATACGGCGGACTTTAAAGAGCCTGCATATTTACCGGACGGATATGAAGCGGCAAACCGGTTTATTACTGATTACAGTAATAAAATAACATATCATGTAAATGATACTAAAGCATTAATTTATATTCAAAAAGTAATTTCTTCCAATGAAACATTAATTGATAATAAAAATTGTATCATACATGATATAGCG
>CAZVPD010000088.1:0-15917 GCA_964628455.1 uncultured Lachnospiraceae bacterium | reverse complement strand
GCAATCTCTTGTATCTTTTTTTGTTAATTTTCTCCTACATTAATTTTACACCGAGAAATCCAGCGTCACGGCGCGGTACAGACAATCGGGCAAATATCATTTGCACAATCATCAATCCTGTGATATAATAAAGCAAAAAACGAGGAATGCCATGAATCCGCCCAAAATGATCCTTTTCGACTACGGATATACTCTTGTCCACGAGCCGAAGTTTGACAGCGAACGCGGAACCGAAGCTTTATTAAAATATGCGGTACGCAACAAAAATCATCTCGGTGCCAAAGAGATCAGCGTGTTTTCAGACAGGCTGTTTGACCGGATAAGCAGCCCGTCCCGCATGATCGGGCTTGAATTCCACAATCATATGTTTCAGAAACTTCTATACGAATATCTTGAAATTGATTTCAGCCTCAGGCCGGCCGAAATCGAAAAAATATTCTGGGACAGCGCAGGTCCGGGCACCGTCATGCCCGAAGCGGATAAAATGATCGGATATATCAATTCCGCATCCATCCGCAGCGGTGTTATCAGCAATATCGGTTTTTCCGGCGAGGCGCTGACCGAAAGGATCAACAGACTCATGCCCGGCAACCGGTTTGAATTTATCCTCGCCTCAAGCGAATATATTTTCAGAAAGCCCGGCCGTTATTTATTTGAACTTGCCCTGAAGAAGGCAGAACTCGAACCCGGCGAAGTCTGGTTTTGCGGGGACAGCACACAGGCGGATATTAAAGGCGCCTCGGAGGCAGGCATTTTTCCTGTCCGATATGAAAGCAGCCTCGAATGCTACTACCGGGACAAATCGGAAAACGAAAAACCGGAATGCACACATCTGCATATCAGGGAGTGGACGGAATTGATCGAAACATTGAAAAAAATCGGGGCGGGAGAAGCACATGCATAAAAAACACATACTCTTTGACCTTGACGGAACACTGACCGATCCCTCCGAAGGGATAACAAATGCCGTTATTTACGCGCTGGATCATTTCGGAATAACCGTCCCGAACAGGAAAGACCTCAATAAATTCATAGGTCCGCCGCTGTGGGACTCTTTTGAAAAATTTTTCGGTTTTACAAAGGAACAGGCTGTCCGGGCCGTTGCTCTTTACCGCGAATATTATAAAGACAGAGGAATATTCGAAAATCAGGTTTACGAAGGAACCGAAGACCTGCTGAAAAAGCTCAGAGCCGAAGGGAAAACGCTGATCGTCGCAACATCCAAGCCGGCTGTTTTCGCCGTCCGGATACTGGAGTATTTCAGACTTGCGGATTATTTCAGTTTTACGTCGGGAAGCGAACTGGACGGAAGCAGAACCGACAAGGGAGAAGTGATCCGTTTCGCCCTCGATGAATGCGGGATTCAAAGCCTTTCTGAGACCGTCATGGTAGGCGACCGGGAACAGGATATAAAAGGCGCACAAAGTGCCGGAATAAGCTCCGTCGGCGTTCTGTACGGATTCGGGGACAGGGAGGAACTGACGGCGGCCGGAGCCGACCTTATCGCCGAGGATATGAACGCGCTGGAAAAAATACTTTCAGGCAGCGGATCTTTTTAAGACAGGACGGTCGAATATGATTCTTTCCGCTTCCCGCAGAACCGATATCCCCTGTTATTACGGCGACTGGCTGATAAACCGTCTGAGAGCGGGTTATGTTCTGACGCGCAATCCGATGAATCACGCGCAGCTCGGCAGAATATCGCTGAAACCCGAAACGACCGACTGCATCGTATTCTGGACAAAGGATCCGCAGCCGCTGATTCCCCTCCTAAAAAGCATAGACGATATGGGGTATAATTATTACTTCCAGTTCACGCTGAACCCGTATGACCGCACGATCGAAAAAAATTTGCGTGACAAATCCCTCATCGAAAAAACCTTTATCGAACTGAGCGGATTGATCGGCAGAGAACGCGTGCTGTGGCGGTATGACCCCGTCATTCTCAACGATTTTATGACGGTTCAATACCATAAAGAACAGTTTGCGCGGCTCTGCAGCCGGCTTCATGCTTATACGGACCGTGTGACCGTCAGCTTTGCCGTTCTTTATCCGAAGCTGAAAACAAAGCTTCTCAGAAATATTTCGGACGAAGAAATCGGCGAAATCGGCGCTTTTATCGGACAGACAACAAAAGAATACGGGCTGACCGCAAAAGCCTGTTCGGAGAAGACCGATCTCACCGTATACGGTATCGGAAAAGCGAGCTGCATCGATAAAATGTTATGCGAAAAAATCTGCGGCTGCGCGCTTGACCTGCAGCCCGATAAAAATCAGCGGGCAGACTGCGGCTGCTGTGAAAGCATCGACATAGGCGCATACGACACCTGTCCCGGCGGCTGCGTATACTGCTACGCAAACAGAAGCCCCGTTTCGGCCGAACGACGGCATCGATCACATGACCCGACCGGCGAGCTTCTCTGCGGTACAGCCGGCGCCGGCGAAAAGATAACGGAACGGAAAGTAAAATCCAATAAAAAATAAAAAAATTCCCGAAAGAATAAAATGACAGAACCTATATCACTCACCAAAAAACAGGCATGCAGTATAATACCGGGCGCACTGTCCGAAACAAAAACAAAAATAAATTACAGGAGCATGCCATGCGTATCAACACCACGACATCTGTTGCAAAGCATTTATTCGGTCCGGCCGAAGGTTATAAAAAAATCGCCGAATCCGGCTTTCAAGGAGTCGACTATTCCGAAACATGCAGCGCCTATAAGCCGTTTGAAGGGATTTATGCCGCGCCCGACAGCGAGTTTGACGCATATTTTCGGCGGGAGTATCAATATCTCGCCGAAGCCGGTCTTTATGTCAATCAGACGCACGCGCCTTTTCCCACCTATCCGGATATCAGGCAGGGGACCGGCCGTGAAGAGGAATTCCGATTCATGACACGCGCAATCAAAAAAGCGATCCGCGCCACAGAAATTCTGCAGGGGAAATATATCGTCATCCACTGCGCGATGCGCTGCGGATGGTCAAAGGACGACAATCCGGAACTGACCCGCGAAATGAACAGACGCGTCTTCTCGGAACTGCTGCCGGCAGCGCACGAAAGCGGCGTTATCATCGCACTGGAAAATATGCCGTGCGCCGGAATCCCGACCGCGTATCCGGATCAGCTGACCGATTATATCGACATGATGGGTGACCCGGAATATTTCACCGCCTGCCTTGACACGGGACACGCCAATATAACCGGGATTGATGCAGGTGAATATGTGCGCGCACTCGGCAGCCGGCTTACCGCCCTGCATATCCATGACAACGACGGCAAACAGGATATGCACACCTGTCCATATACGGGCAGCATAAACTGGGACAGCTTTTTTACGGCACTGAAAGAAACCGGGTACAAAGGAACACTGTCGCTCGAAGCAAACAGTTTCACCTCACGCTTCCCCAAAGAATTATATGTCCGTGCGGAGGCTTTCCTGAAAAGCACACTCGAAGGAACTGTCGGTTCACTGTAATATCAATTTAATTAAACCGCTTATATAATAAGAAAGGATTTTTATGGAATTATTAACGAAGTTCGATATTAATACCGCAAGTGCCGCGCATGAAGGCACGATTCTGGCATCCGGCGTTTTGCCGTTGGGATTAAAAGCGCCTTTCAGTCACGCATGGGGATATCTCGCCAAATCCGGTGAGATGGACGCTCATCGTCATCACTCGGAAGAAATATATTTCTTTTTCAAAGGCGAAGGTTTTGCGGTGATAGACGATGAAAAGTTCGCGGTTACAACGGGAGATGTCGTACGCATACCGCCGGACGCGCTGCATTCGGTCATCAACGAGAACGACGCGGAACTGCTCTGGGCGGCCTTCTGGTGGCCTGTAGCGTCAGAATGACAGCAGAACGTATGAAGAATAAAACGGCTGTCAAAAGATACCGGCAGGTAAAACATTGATTCCGGAATTATAAAAAGATACGGCAGAGCGATTTTTTCGTTCTGCCGCATCTTTTTATATAACGCATCGACCGTTAATCTTTTGCCCAGGAATCCACCATATCGCCGGCCAGGGCTTTTCGGGTATCCGATATGGCTTTTTCGACGATATCGCGCAGGACATAGAATTCGCCTTCGCCATTCACGGTATAAAAACAGCGGCGGGTGGAATATGCGTAGAATTTAAATTCGTATGTCTTTCCCGCGTCTGTGATAAAACGAAGGGTCAGTATCAGGTCATCCGTTTCATGGCTGTCGGTATAATCCTCGAGTTTGATGGAAAGATAGGTTTTATATACCTGACGGAAATTTTTAAGATCGGTTTCGTCAAAGGGTTCAGACCTGTCGGACGGCGTAATCAGAATAGAGGTTCCTTCTCCGACCAGACTGAAACTTGTGTTAAGGTCTTTGCTTTCGACGTCGATTCTGGCGATGTCGTTGATATTGAGCATGAACAGCGAATTGTCCACAAACTTGATCAGATCCCAGCCGAAGAAGTCGACGGTCGCACCGTCTACGATCGCAACAAGGTTGAAGAGCAGCGAATATGCGTAATAAGTTCCGTCCTCGTTCTGCTCGCTGAAAAAGATGTAGTTGTCGATATCCGAATATTTATAGTGGATGGTCCATGCAGGATCGTCAAGACCGTATTTGGCGAGGATTTCATCGGACATGACTTCGTTTGTCGGACCGATTTCAAGCGTCTTCAATCCCGTAAACTTGATAAATTTCTGGAGCACCGTTTCGTAATTGGTCGAGGGAATATAATTGGCCGGTGACTTCATTTCGTAGAATGTCGTATTCGGCTGGTCGGTCTGCACGCCGTCGGCAATGTAATCGACCCAAAGCTTAATTTCCTCGCCGTGCATGATATAAAAGTCACGGACGGTGAAATAGTCGGTCTGTTTGAGGGGATAGGCCAGAATCGGGGTGATCAGATCGGTAACGGGGGCAAGCAGCGTTTTGGCCAGCGTGGAATCGAGCACATAAACGGCATTGCGGTCGATATAACGGCAGTAATATCCGGCTCCCGTAGGGATAAGGTCTCCGATATATACCGTATGTTCGGTTCCGTCGATGGTGGTCAGCTTATACCAGGAGGGTTCCGAATATTCATCCAGACCGTATTCTTCCAAATCCTGCGCATCGGTGGTCACCCGCGTCATCGAGAGCGTATAACCCGCGCTGACGACAAGAGAGGACAGGGCAGTCAGGTCATAGGGAGCGCCCTTGTTGTCGCGGACATAGAATTCATCATCCACATCGCGGTACATCGAATACACACCGTATTCGTTGTGAACCTCTATCTCCTGAATGGCGGCTTTTTCCACATGCTCGAACAGCAGAATCCTGTTGTTGGAACCGAGTACCTCACCCGGAAGAAGTTCCGGAACTTCTTCCTCGACGGCCGTCCATTTGGCTACCAGGGGCGTTACGATAAAAAAGTAAGCGCAGGTAAGCAGCACAGCCGCAACGGCAAAAATTATAATAAGTTTTTTTTGTCTTTTTATCATAGATGTCTCCGTTTGAACCAGACGACTGTCCCGAAGACAAGCACTATCACCGGAATAACAGCCGTATATACGATCGTCCATGCGTTGGCCTGAGCCGCGGTTATATCGAGCGATTTGTTTTCGAACAGACGGAAGTCGATATTCAGCGGAACTTTCTCGCGTCCCATCGCTTTCATCGCCGAATAAATGATGTCGGCGTTGCCGTATGCATTGGAAGCAAGATAATCCTGATTCGTAAAATTGGTCGTTCCGACGGCGAGTACATAGGAAGTAAACGGCTCGTTGTCGATATAAACGGAATCCTGAGATATCGTAACGAGATTAAACGGACCGGAGGATGACGCTTCGCTTTCGTTTTCAAAACCGTAAGACATAGCCGTGCCCGCAGAAATCAGAACCGGAGAAACGGTTCTTGAACCCTGGTCTATGGCTCTGTTCTCCCACAGTATTTCAACGGGCATGGTATAGCGGACAATCGCTTTGGGTATTGTTTCAAGACTGCGCAGCGAGGTGGTCAGCGAAGACCCCATTCCCTCCGTCGTATATTCGGATACCAGAGAATACCCGTCGGCGGAAATGGAACTTTCCGGATCCTTGATCAGAGATTTGCCGAATGCGATTCCCCATTCGGATAAAAATTCGTTGAGTTCGACGAATTCCTGAGTCCCCATGGAATTGGCGTCCATGAAAACCATCAGGTTTCCGAAATCGTCAAGGAAATCCGCGATCTTGTCGATTTCATTGACTTCCTGGTCGGCACCCAGGAAATCGTATTTCGGGCCGTTTATTACAACAACCTGAGCGGACGGGTCGATTTCTTCTTTTGTCAGATCAATGGTCCGGACATCATAACCGGCCAGTTCAAACAAACCGGCAAGCTGAGAGGAAGTGGTGGTCTCTCCGTGACCGACCGTAAAATAAGCGATGCTGCTGTCGTAGCACAGCTGCATGATGGCGCTCGTTATCTTCAGCTCTCCGTTGAATGCGAACACGCTGTTGTCACTCTCGGCAAAAGTGAAAAATGCCTCGATGGTAAACACGCGGTAGTCGGAACCGTTTTCGATGATGACGTTGGTTGTCTTGATGGTGGTCGCCGCCGTCGTCTTGTATTTGTTGACCGATGAAGGATTTGTAATGATATCGAGATATTCGACTTCGACAAAATCGAATTCCTTGGCATAGGACAAGGCGCTCTGATGAACCAGTTTCTGGAAATATTCTTCCTCAAGCTTGTCTTTCGGAGTGCAGAAAATAATTTTAATACTGACGTCTTCCGCGGACAGATCCGCGAGAAGTTCCCTCGAAGCATCCGTAATTCCGTAAAGCTGTTCCGCCGTCATATCCACATACCACAGCAGCGCCGACGCGAGCATTCCGAAAATCGCATTCGCCGCGATGATTGCCGCTATCACAACGGTTGTGAAGGCAACAGCCGCCGAACCGTATTTAAAACGTTTGTTTGAAAAAAACGATTTTTTTCTGTTTAACTGAGAATTATTCATTTGATTTACCCCTTTCCCTTCCGGTCACGACCAGCGGCGTTTTTCGTAAACGCGCACGGTCAGGAAAAGGAACACGAACATGATCGAAGCATAGTAGAGAACGGCGGCAAAATCGAACATACCGAAAGTGAAGTTTGTAAAACGGCTGAAAACAGAAACCCAGGAAAAGAATACGCGTATGACATAGACATCGATATACTGGTTTAAAAACGCGCATAGAAGGGCTATCATGAGGATGGCCAGCGTTCCCATCACCGCTGTAATTTGATTTTCCGTAAGGGATGAAACGAAAAGTCCGACCGCGACAAATGCGCCTCCGAGCAGCAGAATCGCGATGGAATACCCGAGAAGGGTCACCCACAGGTTCGGAACCGCGAGCGCATCCGGCACATAGCGGAACAAAACATAGTAATAGATGCAGGATATAAAATACGTTCCGGCAAACATCGTGTAGGCGGCGAGGAATTTCGCGCCGACCATGGAGGGAAGCGAGACCGGAGCGGTGAGCAGCAGCTGTTCGGTCTTCATTTTACGTTCCTCAGACAGTGATTTCATGGTCAGAAGCGGTACAATGATGGCGAAAACAAAGATCATGATGGTAAAATACATGCCCAGATCGGTATCGCTGCCTCCGACGACCGCCTGCATCGTAAACATCGAGAACAGAAAACCGCTGACGGCAAGGTATGCCGCGATGAATATATAACCGACAGGCGAAGTAAAATACGCCCTTATCTCACGTTTGTATATGGCGAGCATTACTGGTTATCCCCCTTTTGATCGGACCCTTCCGCTTTTTTATCGGAGGATGCGGTTTCGGCTGCCGCACCCGAAGAAACTTTTATGCGTCTGCGTTTAGCCCTGGAAGCCGACTCCGAAACGTCAACAAGAGATATAAATATATCCTCGAGACTTATTCCCATCGCTTCCATCCCGATAATCGGCCAGTGATTTTCCGCAAGCACCGTAAAAAGGCTTTTTCGTATGTCGACTCCGGCTTCGCTTTCCACAACATAGGTCGTGCTGTCAAGCTCATGTTCCGCAAGCGCTTCGGCATAAGTCACGCTGCGGTGCTTTTTAAGGACGGCGAGCACGTCTTTCTGCGGTCCGCATATTTTAACCGATATCCTGCGGTTTCCCCCGACGATATTCGATATATCCTCGGTCCGCTCGTCGGCGACGATCTTTCCTTTGTTGATGATGACCACACGGTCGCAGGTGGCCTGAACCTCGGAAAGAATGTGCGTCGAAAGTATCACCGTATGGTCACGTCCGAGCATGCGTATAAGATTCCTGATCTCAACGATCTGCTTGGGGTCAAGACCTATGGTGGGTTCGTCAAGCACGACGATTTTCGGATTGCCGATCAGAGCCTGCGCAATACCGACACGCTGACGGTATCCTTTGGAAAGATGGCCGATGACGCGGTTTCTAACGTCTGCGATTTTCGTTACTTCGGCGATTTCACCGAGATGTTTCGCGCGGTTGAACGTGCATTTTTTCAAGTCGTAAACAAAACCCAGATATTCATTCACCGTCATCTCGACATATAGAGGAGGCTGCTCCGGCAGATATCCGATCAGTTTTTTGGCTTCAAGGTCATTGTCGAGGATGTCGTGTCCGTCAATGGAAACTTCGCCCGATGTCGATGACAGATAACCCGTAAGGATATTCATCGTCGTTGATTTTCCCGATCCGTTCGGACCGAGAAAGCCTACGATTTCCCCGTCGCCGACAGTAAAGCTTATGTCGTTGACGGCGTATTTATCGCCGTACTGCTTTACCAGGTTTTCGATTTTAATCATAATGTATATTTACTCCCGATAATAATTTGACCAATGTAATTGATTATAAAATATTATTGTGACGGTTTCGTGAAGTTTCACTTGGATTCCGCTCTTTTTTACAATAAAAAGCAAGGAATCATCTGACCTGTCCGTCACCGTCGATCAGATATTTGACTGTAGTCATTTCGGCAAGTCCCATCGGTCCCCTGGCATGAAGTTTTTGCGTAGAAATGCCTATCTCTGCGCCGAAACCGAATTCGGCGCCGTCGGTAAACCGAGTCGAAGCGTTGACATAAACGGCAGCGGCGTCAACTTCTCTGCGAAAACGTTCGGCTGAAAGCATATCGCGCGTAATAATCGCCTCGCTGTGGCCTGTTCCGTATTTGTTTATATGAACGATCGCCTCTCCCACATCGCCGACCACACGGACAGCGATGATATAGTCGTTGAATTCCCTGTAATAATCGTCTTCCGACGCTTCTTTTATTCCGGGCAGAATCCCGGCTGTTTCCGGACAGCCGCGTATTTCAACCGACCAGGGTTTCACCGCTTCCGAAAAACGCGGCAAAAATTCGCCGGCTATGCTGCGGTGAACCAGCAGCGTTTCCACGGCATTGCAGACCGACGGCCGCGACGTTTTGGCGTTGACCGCAACCGAAAGTGCCATATTCAAATCGGCCGATGCATCTGCATACAGATGACAGTTCCCGGCTCCCGTTTCGATCACCGGAACACGGGCATTTTCAACCACCGAACGGATAAGCTCCGCTCCTCCCCTGGGAATCAGAACATCGATTTTACCCTTCATCTGCATCAGGGCGGCAGCGCCTTCCCGTTCGGTGCGGGTGATAAGACCGACAGCATGCCTGTTCAGTCCCTGTGCCTCAAGGACGTCGCACATGATCCCGACCAGTATTCGATTGGTGTTGAGCGCTTCTTTTCCGCCGCGAAGTACGCACGCATTGCCTGTTTTCATGCATATGGCAGCGGCGTCAACCGTCACATTGGGCCTTGCTTCATAGATGATTCCGACGGTTCCGAGGGGGACTCGTATCCTTGAAATAATAAGTCCGTTCGGACGAACCCATCTGTCGCCGCTGCCGACAGGATCCGGCAGGGCGGCAAGCTCCCTCAGGGATGCGGCTATAGACCGTATACGTGCGCCGTCCAGTTTCAGACGGTCGAGCATGGTTTTAGGCACGCCGTTAGCCTCCGCATTTTCAAGGTCATCGGCATTGGCTGCGGCTATTTCGCTTTCGCGTTCAATCAGAGCTTCGCCGACTGCCAGGAGAACGGCGTTCTTCCGGGCTGAAGATGAACCGGCGAGTGAACCGGATGCTGCTTTAGCCTCTATGCACAGAGATTCCACATACCTGTATATTTCGTCCGACATACAAACTCCTTGTAAAGTATTTAAAATGATTCCGCGATTTAACGCTTATCCGAAAACAGCCAGCGCCCGGAGGGGTGAGCCGTCCCCCTCTTTGATTTTTAGGGGCGCCGCATAAAGAAAGAAACGGTCTTCCGGCAAAGAACCGAGACCGGTCAGCGCTTCGATGATCACGATGCCGTGCCCGAGCAAATCGCGGTGCGTCTTTTCCGCAGGTTCCACAGACGGCAGGTCGGATGCAAGCGTTATAATCCCATACGAAGAAAGCAAAGCGCCGATGTCGCTTTCAAAAACGGGAATGTTCTCAAAACTCTCGTGTCCGGTACACAGAACCAGCAGCTTTTCCCCTTCCAGATGAGTCAGCGCCTCTCTGATATCCCCCGTTTTTATCACTCCTCCGGACGTTTCTATCCGCGCCGCGTATGCCCGTCCGGCAAAATGTTCCGGCGGCAGCATGTCGACGGACAGGCCGTTCTCGATAAAATGAAGGGGAGCATCGGCATGCGTCCCCGTATGCAGGCTAAGCTTTATACCGCTCAGATTACACACATCGCCGGGAAGGCTCATAATACCGAAACGCAGGGGAGGGGGATCACCCGCATAGACTTCGGTTCTGTCGGATATCGTTCTGGTCAGGTCATAAATTTTCATAGACAGTCAAATCCCGGTGCCCGTTATTTTTTTTATATCGGCTTTATCGAGCGCAAACGCCGCGACGGCAAAGATGACCGCGCTTCCGGCCCCCTGTATCAGATTAAACGGAACACTTTCGAGAGCGACCGCAAAACTCGATATGACAAGCGCTTCATATAAGTAATATCCCGCCGTTCCGATTATACCGGCCAGTACAGCCGCCGCCATATTACGCGGAGCCGCTATCTTATAAATACGAGGATTGAAAGCCAAAACCATAACCGCCTTGATAACCAGAGTAGCCGGTGCCCAGACAGCGAATCCTGTCAGCGTATCCGCCGCGGCTGCTCCTATAGCGGCTGCGGCCGCGGCATAAGGCATCGGAAGCAGGCAGGAAGCGATATAAATGAACGCATCTCCGAAGTGGATATATCCCGATGCGACGGGAAACCTCGGCAGATAGGCCGTGACAACAAATATAAGCGCGGCAAAAACAGAAGCCAATACGATTTTTCCGGTATGGTGTCTCATAGATATTTCCTTTTCATAGGTCGGCTTATTCCCCGATCAGTTTATAAAGATATTTTTCAAGAAGGACTCCGTCGCGGACCGGCTGTCCGCTTTGCGAGGAGCCGCGGAGAACGTCACAGACAAAAGCGGACGCCGCCGCGGAAGCGGCAGCCAGAGAATCGCCCTTAAGCCTGCGTCCGAGCAACACCGAAGCGAACAGGTCGCCTGTTCCGGGATATCCCGCGCTAATACGCGGCTGCGCGAAAAAAACAGGATTTTTCCCCTTTTCCAGGCTTGCGGAAACGATATCGCTTCCCATATGAATGCCTGTTATGACCGCTTCGCCCGGACCGAGGCCGGTCAGCGCCCTGAGGTATTCCCCGGCTTCGGATTCGCTCAGCGTCTGGTTTTCTTCTCCCCCGACGTTTGTCATACCAAGCAGGATCTTCGTTTCCGTAACATTGGGCGTGACGATATCGGCAGCGGAAATCAGTTTTAACATGCCTGCGGTTATTTCAGGGGTAACCGTCGCATAAAGGCGGCCGTCATCACCCATTACAGGGTCGACCATCACGACAGTATCCTCGCTGCGGAACTTCTCGATAAAGGAAGCAACGAGGGAACACTGCTTACCGCTCCCCAGAAAACCGCTGTAAACGGCGCTGAACGTGATCCCGAGTTTCTGCCAGTGACGGGAGATCTTCTCCATTTCCGAGGTTAAATCGAGGAAAGTGAAATCGCCGAACCCCCCTGTATGCGTTGAAAGAAGCGCTGTCGGCATAGGCACGGGCTGAATGCCCATCACGGCAAGCGTCGGTATGACTACGGTCAGGGCACATCGCCCGAATCCGCTCAAGTCATGTATCGCGGCGACACGCGGAGGAATCATGCGGTTCATCTGTAAAGCCCCTTTTATAAAACAATCGTTTAAATATGATTATAACATAAAATCCTCGCAAAAAAATTAACAAAAAACAAATATTGCCTGCAATCTGTATCTGAATGCCGGGATAAACGAATCCCGGGCGCAAAGGCCGGGGCTGAATCAAGACCGGACGTGAACACGCGGTTTTTCCGGGAGAAAAAAATTCAATAATTTACGGAATTTACGGGATTTCCCGAATTTCCGGTATTCCGGAGCAGCCGGTCAAGCATCGGCGCGGCGCCGAGGACCGTGCAGGCGTCTTCGTATTCCTTAAGGAGAGCCTCTTTCATTCCCGCAGTGAGATTCTTTTTATTTCTGACGGCACGAAGCAGCACATTTTTAGGCGTCTCATCAGGATCAATCAGTTCGATGGCGGCCGCGTCATAACCCTCAGCCTGCAGGCGAAGGGTCCGCAGCGCGTCGGTTGCCGCGTCACACAGTTTCTGACGAAGGATCGAATGTTCCGTAATAAAAGCAAGCGGAGGGCAGTCGATCTGACTGTTCAGTTCGTGATGGCAGCACGGAGTGGACAAAATCACCTCCGCCTCCTGTTTTACGGCGCCCGCAAGGACGATGTCGGTCGCCGTATCACAGGCATGGAGGGATATCACAAGCGCCGGACGTCCGGGCGGCGTGAAGTTATATGCGTCTCCGTGTATAAAATGCAGACCCGTGAAACCGAGTCGTTGCGCAAAATCCGAGCATTCCGCGATCACGTCGCTTTTAAGGTCAACGCCGTACATATCGGCGGTCCGCCCCATTTTTTCTGTCAGATACCAGTAAACCGCAAAGGTCAGGTAACCTTTTCCGCAGCACAGGTCGCACAGAATGAGTCTGCCCTGCGGAAGTTTATCGTAAATGTCCCCGATGATCTCCAGAAAACGATTGATCTGCCTGTATTTCGCACGTTTTTTATCGAAAACGCGTCCGTTTTCATCGGAAATGCCCAGCAGATATAAAAAAGGATACGCGCTCTTTTCGTTGAGGATATAATGTTTCTCGCTGTCGTGCTGTCTGATTTCCGCAGCGGGGGCGTTTTTTATATTGTTTTTTATATGCATTGCGCCCGATGAAGAAATCAAGACGGTGCAGGAACCTCCGGCAGCAAGGATGTCCGCCTGCCTGTATCCTTCCCTGAAAATACGTTCGGCATACTCCCCTGCACTCTCGGCGGATACATTGACATGTGTGGCCTTTCCGTCTGTGTGAAGCGTTTCAAACTGCATATAAGGCAGCCCTCCTTTTTCAAAGAGAGAAGCCGTTGTTTTTACGATTGTTTTGTCCGACGGACGGCTCAGCACAATTTTTTTCAATGTGCGGCCGTCCGTCGCTTTCCGAATTATTTCTTTCAACGGAGCTCTTCCTCAATTCCCGACAAAGAGGCAGTTGACGTATTTTTCTGCCAGTGCCGCACGGTGATAAAAATAATGGTTGGATGATTCGTAGCCGACGGAGGGGTTACGGGCCTGAACCGCGGCAAGACGGAGCGTCAGCCCGGCTTCTTCCGCGGCAATGCCGGCAAGGCTTCCCTGAGTCCTGCCTTCGCGTATTCTGACAAACCGGGTCTGAAGATACGATGAACGGAAATGGCAGTATGCCGCTTCGGAACAATCGGCAAGCAGCGTAAGCGCCGCAGAATTTTTCAGCCAGTCTGTTTTTAATCCGCACAATACCGCAAGTCCGCGTTCCCATCCTTCGGAGAGCAGGCGCAGCTGGTCTTCGAAAACCTCCTCAGGGAAAACAGCCCGCCATGAAGTGATATCGTCATAAGGGAAACACACCATTGTCGCGCGAAAACCGGTCGGAACCGTATACAGAAGGTTAGCCGTACCCGTATTCTGAGGCGCCGTATACGCGGTACCGATATGAAACGGAAACGCATCAAATGCCTCGCTGAACAGAGCGCAGGCTTTTTCGACAATGTCAACGGATTCCGCCGGAAACACCCGGCTGTAAAGTTCTTTCAGAGAGGGTATAGAATCCGATTTATAAAATAGCGGATTCAGCATGGAAAAAGTGGGTGACGGAAATCCTCCGAGTGTCCAGTCAAGAAGCATGCCGTCCACCCCGGCTGCGATCAGCCCTGTCATGTGTCGGTATATCTGTTCATAAGCGGGAAGAAACGGGACAAAAGCACATTCCCAGGTATTATTGAACTGGCATTTGGCATAAGCGCGGTGTCCGCCGTCATGCGCATGATTCCAGGTCGAGAGCGCGTATTCTCCCGGTCCCACCACCGATATCGAATAATCGATAACATTGATCACGGTACCTCCGATGTTCTTCCGGACAGCCTGTTCGCTGACGCCCATGACAATGACTTCCTGCGGCATCAGATCGATAATGCGCGGGGTGTTTTCACCTTCCCAGCCCCATGACCAGGCGATCATTTTTATCCCGGGATCGGCGGACGCGGCGCCTTTATAAATCAGGCTGTTGATCTCGGCGATGACCTCCGCTTTCGGACGCTTCCCGCAGCGCGGGCATTCGCAGTTTTGTTCGCTGCGGTGCGAATAGCACGAGGTTTGATTTTCCGACGCCGTTATCGTAAAAAATCCTCCCAGACCCGGCGCATTTTTTACGATAAAAGCAGCGCTGTCATAAAGATATGCCTGTATTTCGGGCACCGAGGTGCAGAGAGAACTGTATTCGCCGCCCGTAACACCCCTGAGATGCGGATATTTTTCGAAAAACGCGTTCGGCATGGTCCTCGGTTCGTTGAGATACAGAAAAAGCTTAATGCCGTAAGCCGACATACGGCCGATAAGTGCGCGAAGGCCGGAAAGCCTTTTTTCCCATCCTTCCGAAACAGACGGATCAAACGGGAAGGGCACAAGAGTATATAACACCGCCTGGCACCAAATTCCGTTGACACCCACAGCCCTGTATGCCGCGAGGAGCTCGTCGGGAAACGAATCGGATGTATCTCCCATAAATGTATCGCCGTAAAGTGCGCAGTACGAATAGGCGATGCGGCTTTCAAACCTCGGTTCGCCTGCGGCCGGTCCGGAATCCGCCACGGCGGCAAACAGATCCCGGAAAGCGAACGGTGCGGCGGTGACTTCCGGAACAGACGAATAAAATTCCAGGGCGGCGCTGCGGACTGCCGCAAGACCCGCTTCTTCCTCCGGACTCAGCGGTTTCCAGACGAGTTCGTCTGCATCCGGCTTTGCCTGACCGAGTTTGATGTCAAGAAAATCGTCTTCTTTCAGAGTAAACGCCAGATGCTCCCCGGTCCAGCCCAGCAGGGCGCATATCTGCTTATAATTTAAAAGATGCCAGTTCGCGCGGATTACGGTGATGTATCCGAGCCGGCGCCAGTCGGCGTTTATAACGGGAGGCACCGGGAGGCCCATTTTTTCGGCAAGAACAAGAATATCCTCTTCCCCGGCACCGATGACAGATGCCATCGCAGACGGCTCGATCAGTTCCCAGTTGCGGAAAACAAAGCAGCAAAGACGGTTTGGAAAATGCATGAAGTCAATTCTTTTTCCGGCGGAAACAGGCGGAAGCGTATAAGACATAATGACCCCCCTCATACTATGTAAATAAATAATCCGGCTGTATTTCCGGATTCAGCATAACTGCCGGCACAGATTGCCGTATAAAGATAAAAGACAGATTTTATTTATATTTATTATATGATATGGGTGTCAAAAGTGAACCCATTTGAAAATTATGATACAATGCAATAAAT